>JAYKIB010000056.1:0-33460 GCA_035285005.1 Prochlorothrix sp. | reverse complement strand
CTGGGGAGATCACCCGGGCACGAGTCAGGCAAGGACACGGAGGGCAAGGCCGATCCGGGACTCCCCGTGGTTGATTCGAGGGAACGGAAGGTCTAGGCTAGGAATACCGCGATCACCCCGAAAACCGGGCAGGGAGGGAGCAATGGGTTTTGTTCAGGCTAACCGGGCCACATCGGCCACCACTCCACCACACGCCACAGCATCCCCCTCCCCGTCGGCTCCTCTACCCACTGCAGACCTCCCGATCGCGCCGGCCGCAGACCCGGATGCCTTTCAGTTGCTACAACAGCAGTTACGGGATAGTCACCATCTTGATTTCCAAGAAGAGCAGGCCAGCCGCGATATTTTGGTGATTCCGTCCATTAGCTTGGATGTGCGCGAGCTAGCAAAGGTGGAGGGAGTTTTACACTATGAGGAGCGGATGCTGTGTGACCTCATCCAACTGCGCAATCCCCACACGCGCTTGATTTATGTCACCTCCCAGCCCCTCCCGCCGATCGTGGTGGACTACTATCTGCAACTCCTCCCCGGCATCCCCTTTTCCCATGCCCGCAACCGCCTGTTGCTGCTCTCGGTCTATGACAACTCCCTAAAACCCCTGACCCAAAAGATTCTCGAACGGCCCCGCTTGGTCCAGCGGATCGCCAATGCCCTGCGACCGGGCCATTCGGTCATGACCTGCTATAACGCCACAACCTGGGAGCGGGAACTGTCGGTACGACTCGGAGTGCCCCTATTTGCAGCGGATCCCCACCTACTCCCCTGGGGCACCAAGTACGGCAGTCGCACCCTCTTTGCCCAGCAGGGAATCCCCCATCCACCGGGGACCGATCAGGTGTGGACCGCTGCGGATCTGGCGGCGGTGGCGGCGGATCTGTGGGAGCAGCAACCCCAGTTGCAACGGATGGTGATTAAGCTCAATGAGGGCTTTTCGGGGGAGGGCAATGCTCTGCTGGACTTGCGGCCCCTGGCGGACGTGGCACCGGGGCGGGTATCCCATCGCCAGCGGGCGGCGGCCTTGGCAAACCAGTTTCGATCGTTGCGGTTCCAGGCGGCGGGGGAAACTTGGGACAATTTTGGGGAACGACTGACGGAGATGGGGGCGATCGCCGAAGCCTTTGTGGAGGGGGAGGTGAAGCGATCGCCCAGTGTCCAGGGGTACATCAGTCCGGGGGGCAGTGTGGAGGTGCTGTCTACCCATGATCAGGTGCTGGGTGGACCCGATCAACAGGTCTATTTGGGCTGTAAGTTCCCGGCGGATCCGGCCTATCGCTTAATGTTGCAAACCTGGGGTAAGCAGGTGGGGGAAGCCCTCGCGGCGGTGGGAGCGCTGGAACGCTATGGAGTGGATTTTGTGGTGGTGGAGAAGCCGGATGGTTCCTGGCTCGCCCAGGCGATCGAGATTAATCTGCGCAAGGGGGGAACAACCCATCCCTTTATGACCCTGAAATATCTCACCAATGGCAGCTATAGCGTGGAGGATGGGGGATTCTATGCCCAAACGGGACAGGCTAAGTATTATGTGGCGACGGACAACCTCCAGCAGGTCCAGTACCAGGGGCTACTGCCGGAGGATTTAATTGAAATGGTGACCTTACACCAGTTACATTTTGACAGCAGTACTAAAACCGGGACAATTTTCCATTTAATGGGATGTTTGTCGGAGTTTGGCAAGCTTGGGCTGACGAGTATTGGCAACTCCCTGGAGGAGGCGGAGGAGCATTACCAGCGGGCGATCGCGGTGCTGGACCAGGAGACGCGGGAGGCAACGCTCCAATCCTCCGCCTTTAGCGAAGTTCCGATCGGTTGGTAGACGGTCACTCCCAGGGAAAACACGCCATCCCGGTGATTGGGGTCCAGCTCCCTGGGGCATCGGTGTGGTGCGTGTCGCGGTCTGTGTTGTTGCGATCTGTGTTGTAGTGGGTGTTGCCGGCGGGAGAGTCAACAATTCCGTAGATTTTCGGTCCCGATCCGTGGGATCGATCGGAGCAAGCGGTCCTCGAATGGGCGTTTGGCGCAGTATTGAGCAGAATCGATCGGGGATTACAGACAGAATTGAGGCGAATCAGCGGTTCAGATCCCCGTGGACTTACACAATAAACGGTTTGCCAAAGTGGGGTAGTGCCCCGGATGTGCGTCACCGTGAGGCTTGGTAACTTAATTGTCACCGAAAGGGAATCGGCTCAAAGCTCGTTCGATGTGCAGCTTTAAAGGGTTTTGTGGCGATTTTCCCTACAGCTATCCTCCCTGCTCCCTGTAGGGCACCTCGAAAAATTCAAATTTCGACCGCAGTGCCCACGGCAGAATCAGGGTCGCGGCAGGCGGCTTCGCCGCCTGCCGCAATTAATCGAGGTGCCCTGTAGCGTCACTGTGAGACAAGATAGGACGTAAGCTATGTTTAACCACACTCTTCTGCACAAACTAGTCACTCGTTTTGAGCCTCAAATTGCAACTAAAGTTACCCGCTCCCCTAGGACAGTTGAACTGGGCAACGATAGCGCTCTCGTGCAGAGCTTGCAAATTACCTTAGCTGACCTCAATCTTTACCATGGCACGATCGACGGCCATTTTAGCCCAGCTTTAGAGCTTGCCCTAAAACAGGTGCAGCAACACTTCCATTTACCCATAACAGGTCAGCTAGACTCCAAGACTTGGTATGCGTTGTCCTTCTGGGGAGATGACCTGAAAGCCAAAGTTATGTCCCAATCTCCCTCTCCGAATCAAGCGTTTACGCCCAACTTCACATCTAGTTTTGCGTAACACCGGGCTGGCAGGGTACCGATACACAGGGGCACCTCAATGAATTGCAACCAACAGGTTGCCAGAAAGCGACTCCCCAAAAGCGGCTCCCCCAAAGCGGCTCCCCAAAAGCGGCTCCCCCATTGAGTGGAGGAGCCGCTTGTCCTATTGGGCGCGGTGGCAACACCTCGGACTCAATTGCTCTGCAAGATGCGAAAAAAAGAGGTGCGACAGGCTGCGCCGCCGATCGCCAGGATGACCCGCCAAAATGTCTCGATCGCCCACGTTAACCCAAGCGTCCTTTGGGCACCTCGATTAATTAGGTTGCGCGGCTTCGCCGCGCAACCCAACCCTGATTCTGCCGTGGGTACTGCGGTGAAACTTTGAATTAAGCGAGGTGTCCCTTTATTAAAAAAGTGTGAAGGAACCCTGACATAAAACAACTTAAGGGGCAAAATAGTAGCAACAAATACAGAACTGTCGCTGTGAGGGACTCTCCTCTTGCCTGTTCGTCGTCCCAGCATCTCCCGTGCGGAGGGCCGGGATTTTTCGACCGAGCGATTCCGCGTCGTTATTACATCCTTCCTTTAAAGACCTCTACTGGAGACTGAATTATGAAACGGACTTATCGCGGCATTGCCTACGAGGTTGAAGTACCTGAAGTGAGCATGGTGGAAACCCAGGTACGTGGCCAATATCGGGGTTCTGTATTTAATTACCACCGATCGACGACGGTTCCCGTGGCTCAACCGGTTTTAAACTTGACCTATCGGGGCGTTGAGTACCGCACGGATGGTCGGGTTGTGGAAGTGGTCCCCATTCCGAAGTTGCAGCCGATCGTATCCTCAGCCACCTTCCAGGAACGTCAGCAACAGTTGCAGGAAATCGAGATGGTTCACCGGGCCAATATTCGCCGCACCGTAGAGCAACGGATTGCGTCGGCACGGGCCAAAGGGAACGAGAAGTTGGTCCAATTGCTGGAAGCAGAATTGCAGCAATTTGCCTAGATTTTCTGAAGGCAGAATCACTTTGGGACACCTCAGTACCTCCAAGTTGATCGAGGTGTCCAGGTTGAGGTTGGGCAGCGAAGCTGCTCAACGCGGCTCAACTTCGTCGATCGAAGTATTTAGTAGAGCACCTCGATTAATTGTGGTAGGCGGCGAAGCCGCCTACCATGATCCTGATTCTGCCGTGGGCACTGGGGTCGAAATTTGAATTTTTCGAGGTGCCCAGTATAGGTTTTCCGTCTGATCAGCAGGTTTAGCCTATTCCATATCCTATTTCCTCACCAAACCACTGTCCTTGGGAAGATTACCCTGGGGGACGGTGGTTTTTATTTGGAGTGGTGAGACTAGGCACAGCCCCCCGACTCCTGCGGGACTTTTGGAACCATCAGGATCCAGCCTAAACCGCTATAGCACCGCCCAAGCCCAATGGTAAAATCAAACACTTCCTAACCCACCACAACACCCTCATTCCCCCATCCCACCACCAAACACACCATGGGCAACACCTTCGGACACCTCTTTCGCATTACCACCTTCGGCGAATCCCACGGCGGCGGCGTTGGAGTCGTCATCGATGGCTGTCCCCCCCGGCTTGAAATCACCCCCGAAGAAATCCAACAAGAACTCGATCGACGGCGACCGGGCCAAAGCAAAATCACCACCCCCCGCAAAGAAACCGACACCTGCGAAATCATCTCCGGCACCTTCAAAGGCCAAACCCTCGGCACCCCCATCACCATCCTTGTCCGTAACAAAGACACCCGTCCCCAGGACTACGACGACATGGTGCAGAAATATCGCCCCTCCCACGCCGATGCCACCTACGACGCAAAATACGGCATCCGCAACTACCAAGGTGGCGGCCGATCCTCCGCCCGCGAAACGATCGGACGGGTGGCCGCCGGAGCGATCGCCAAGAAAATCCTCCAGCAGGTGGCCGGAGTCGAGATCCTCGGCTATGTGTGCCGGATCCAAAACCTAGAAGCCCACATTGACCCCGATCGCGTCACCCTAGACCAAATTGAAAGCAATATTGTCCGCTGCCCCGATGCAGCCATGGCCGAAAAAATGGTGACCCTGATCGAACAGATTCGGGATGAAGGAGACTCGATCGGCGGCGTCGTGGAATGTGTGGCCCGGAATGTACCCAAGGGATTGGGATCGCCGGTTTTCGATAAATTAGAGGCGGACTTAGCCAAAGGAGTCATGTCCCTGCCCGCATCCAAAGGATTTGAGCTGGGATCGGGCTTTGACGGCACCTTACTCAAGGGGAGCGAACACAACGACGAGTTCTACCAGGACGACCAGGGCAACTGGCGCACCCGCACCAACCGATCCGGCGGCACCCAGGGCGGTATCTCCAACGGCGAGAATATTATTATTCGGGCCGCCTTCAAGCCCACGGCGACAATTCGGAAAGAACAAAAAACCGTCACCAATACCGGCGAAGAAACCGTCCTCGCGGCCAAGGGTCGCCACGATCCCTGTGTGCTGCCCCGTGCGGTGCCCATGGTCGAGGCAATGGTGGCCCTAGTCCTGTGCGACCACCTCCTGCGCCACCAGGGTCAGTGCCGGTTGTTCTAGGTGATGTTCTAGGCGATCGAAGCCACGCCGAGACCCAGTGGGGTGCCTGCCGTTAGGCGCAGCCGTCACTACTCCGCTTCATCGGGGGGAGTGACCTGGGACTCCAGACTCGACTGGCGCGACTCCAGCTTGTTAATTCGATCACGCAACTGCTCTAGATCCACCTGCTGGGTTTGGACCGTCCCCCGCAGCCCCGCCGTACTCTCCTCCGCCTCCTGACTCAAACTCGTCATATCTTCCTCCAACTGCGTCACTCGCTCCAGCAACTCCTCTCGCACCGTCTCCGCCTGGTCCGACTGCTCCGTTGTCACCTGTTCCTGCTCCAGCAGACGATAGGCAAACCAACTGGCAATGCTAATGGAAATAATAATAGCGATCATGAGACCGCTCACCAGGGTCTGGAACCAACCCCGAAGAATTTCCATTTCCTGCAACAGTCGATCGACCTCCCCCTGCAAAGATTCCACCTGACCCCGCAGCGGCTCAGGGCTATCTGGCTCCGGGGGCAAGGGCGGCGTACCACGATCGGGTTCGTCGGCTCCCTCGGGGGAGGAAGGCGGCGGTTCCGGCGGCAGCGAGGATGCGGGAACTTCAGGCGGCGTGGGATGGGTCATGGAACAGCCTAGGTGACGGAAACAAAGACGCGCAAAACTAAAACGCGCAAAACTAAAACGCGCAAAACTAAACCAAAACAGGA
This sequence comes from Prochlorothrix sp., assembly GCA_035285005.1. Lineage (GTDB taxonomy): Bacteria > Cyanobacteriota > Cyanobacteriia > Prochlorotrichales > Prochlorotrichaceae > Prochlorothrix. Next base: position 27,433 of record JAYKIB010000056.1, on the reverse strand, counting down.
CGAAAACGGGATGGCAACTGCCCAGTTGCAAAGAACCCGTCCGGGGAGAGAATCGGGGCAATCATCGACGACGATCGACCCCAATTTCAGCCCCACCGTCCTGGCCTCACCGCAGCGCTCGCCGCGATCGGGCAACGGTCTAGGGCAATGGAAAAACGGGCAAAAGCAATCTAGTTCACCTTACAGGGAAAGGGCAACCGGGGCAGGGTGACAGCGATCAACGTAAACAACGGCTAACGTAAACAACGGCTAACGTAAACAACTCCCGCCACGGCTCCCCCCCGATCGCGGTACCCTGATTCTGACGTAGGTCACGGGGCAAAAACTTGGATTTTTCGCGGTGCCCTAGAGGGTATCTCAATTCATTGTGGTGTGCGGCGAAGCCGCCCAACCCAACCTTAATTCTGACGTAGGTCACGGGGCAAAAACTTGGATTTTTCGCGGTGCCCTAGAGGGTATCTCAATTCATTGTGGTGTGCGGCGAAGCCGCCCAACCCAACGCTAATTTTGACGTAGGTCACGGGGCAAAAACTTGGATTTTTCGCGGTGCCCTAGAGAGTGTCTCAATTCATTGTGGTGTGCGGCGAAGCCGCCCAACCCAACCCTGATTCTGAACGTAGGTCACGGGGCAAAAACTTGGATTTTTCGCGGTGCCCTAGAGGGAAATAGGGGAATCAATGTAAATGGTCGGTTCCGGGAACGTAAAGCGCAAATTGTAGGCCAGCAGGCGCTTACCGATCGCATCATTAGCCAGCTCAATCAAACGCTTCCGCAGACCCAGGGAGTTCTGGCTAGAGCCAGTAATGAAAAAGATAATGCGCGTGCGCGTACCCGATCGATCGGCCCGATCCACAAACTGAATCCGGGTACTGGCCTGCTCCAACCCCCAAAACGCCTGGGTTGCCTCCTCGATCACCTGCTTGACCAGGGCCTGATCCTGCTCCTGGAACACCTTGTTAAAGTCCAGGCAAACCAAAGCCATAATCTTCTTGCCCCGGCTAATATTCTCAATATTGAGACCCGCCATCGTCGAATTGGGCACAATCACAAGGGTATTCTTGGCCACAGTACGAATTTTGGTCGATCGCAACCCCACGGACTCCACCCGCCCATACACATCTTCCCCGTAGGGATTGAAGGTCACGCGGATATATTCCCCTGGCACATAGGGTCGATCGAGGTACAATTCTATCGTTCCCACCAAACGACCGAGGGCCTGTTGGGACGCAAAGGCCACGGCCACACCACTAATGCCCAAGCTCGCCGTCAGGGCAAAAATATTGAGCCGCAAGCCCTGGGCAAAAATAACAATCGCCAAGACCACGATCGACACATAAATCAGGGTTTCAAACACCAAGATCCCTTCCGTCACCTGGCCAAAGCGCTGTTGCAACACACTAATCAGCACCTGACGCACCACCCGCTTCATCACCTTAAAGGCCAACCACGCCACACTAATGGACAGGGCCAGGTAAATGAAGAAGCCCAGAAAGGTGTAGAGGTCTTCGTAGGCCGAGAGACTGTTGAGGCTGAGGGCGATGCAACCCAGGGTGCCCGTGAGGACCAGGGGGGGTTGGAAGGGCTGGAGCAGCAGCTGATAGGGATCGCCGGAGTCCCCTGCAATCCCCTGGGGCAGGGTCAAACGCAGGAGCCAACGCACCAAACGGGGAAACAGTTGCCCCAAGCCGGGAGATAGCGCCGTGCCCAGCAGAAAAATCCCCAGGCGTGAAGCCACGCTAAAGACAGTGTTTTGGGTGTCGGGCTGGACCGTGAAGAAGCCCAGACGCGGAAAGAGACCGACCACAATCAAGGCAACGAGGGGGATATAGAGCAGGGTTTCGATCACCACCAATAGTTCCGGACTGGGGGAGCGGCCCCACTGCTCTAAGAGGCGGGCGATGCCTTGGCGCACCCCCTGACGGATCACTTTGGACAGGAGCCAGACACTACTGCCTAACAGGGCAAGATTGAGATAGAAGCCAATAAAAGACTGGAGTTCCGCGTAGGGTTCTAAAAACTGGAGGCACAGGCGAATAAAGCCCAGGGAAGTGACCAGAACCAGAGTATTTTGGGAACTGGCGAGGGAGGAGAGCAGGGAGGTGGGACGCGATCGACGGATCTGTTCTTCCTCCTCAATCAGGATTTCCCGGAGCCAGGAGATCGGCAGCAGACGCAGGGAAAGCAGCAGCAGTTGCACCAGCCAGCGACCGGCGAGCGGGGAGACGATCGCCCCCAGCAGAAATAACCCCAAGCGCAGGGCAAGGCCCAAAATAAAAAGGCGAGGGCTAGTGACATCCAGATTCGGATCCAACAATCCTTCCATGGCGGAGTTCCGAGGGGAAAAGTACGAAGGGGGCACCTCGATTCATTCAAATTTTCACCGGAGTGCCCACGGCGGAATCAGGGTTAAGGCAGGCGGCTTCGCCGCCTGCCTCAATTAATCGAGGTGCCCTGATCTTTATTTGTGATCTTTTGTGATCTCCTGAACCGAGGGGTGAGTCCCTCGATACATTGAAGTAAGGGGAGGCGTAAATTGAAGTCAGCAGTGAAGTCGCCCTCCCAAAATCTTGAGTCCTGCATCGGCCACCCTCCCAAAATGGGTCTATATCGCGGTGTCCGTCAAACTCCATTGTCCATCTGTTATCCGGGCACCTCGAAAAATTCAAATTTCGACCGTAGTGCCCACGGCAGAATCAGGGTTGTGGTAGGCGGCGAAGCCACCTACCACAATTAATCGAGGTGTCCATCCGTCTGTCGTTCGTCTGTTGGATGCGGGGCAAACCTGTAAAAGCATCCGTCAAAGTATCGATCGATCTCTCCTCCCCGTCTTGCCCTCCTAACCCCTTGCCCCCTTGCGCCATGTCCTCTATGTCTGATTCAGTTGAGTTTGGCTGGATTGAAACCCCCGCAGTTCCGACCGATCCCATTCGATCTGGCTCCCTACAAACCGGGCCGAGTCAGTCTAACCTATTTCAGCCTGATCCGTTTCAATCTAGCCTATTTCAGCCCCACCAGAGTTCTGCAATCCACCTCCTTGACCAGATGGACAGTATTCGAGCGGTCATACTTCCCCCTCCCCCCAGCGTCTCTCCCCACAGTTCGATCGCCGCAGCCCTAGAACTCATGAAGGGACTGCAGGAATGCACGATCACCCCCACCCCGGATCCCGCACTCAGCCCCAACGAGGATACGAACTATCTCCACCGCACCATGGGCTGTGTCTTGGTGGAGGAGGACGGGATTCTGCAGGGTATCCTCACGGAGCGGGACAGTGTGCGGATTGCCTGCAATAACCTGGATCTCAACACCAGCCCGGTGTCCAGCGTCATGACCACACCGGTCTTTACCCTCCGCCAGGATGAGATCACCGATTTATTTGTGGTTTATAACCTGTTGCGTCGGCATCAAATTCGTCATCTGCCCGTCACGGATGCGGACGGCCATGTGGTGGGCATCATTACCCTCTCCAGCCTCCGTCACAATCTCAATAAAAGCTATTTCCTCCGCTTCCGCCAAGTCTGGGAAGTGATGACCGCTAAGGTGATCACCGTGTTGCCGTCGGACTCCCTGGCGGCGGCGGCCCAGCGCCTCCTGAGCTATGGCATTAGCTGCGTCGTTGTGGTCCAGCCCCAACCCCATAGCCTCGCGGCTCGATCGGTGCAATTGCCCGTGGGGATCTTGACGGAACGGGATATTCTGCACCTCCAAGCCCTGGGCGTTGATTTCCAGGCTACCCAGGTGCAAACGGTGATGAGCAGTCCCCTCACCACGGTGCAGACCAGTGATGGGCTGGCAGTGGTCCAGGAACAGATGCGGCAGCAGAAAGTGCGACGGTTGGTGGTGACCAGTCCCGAGGGCGAGTTGGCGGGCATCGTGACCGAGACCAATTTGACCAAGATTCTCGATCCGCTGGAGTTGTACGGCATTGTCGAAATTCTCCAGATGCAGGTGTGTAACCTCAAGGCGAGTCGGGACCGGCTCTTGGCCGATCGCAACTTTGATCTGGAGGAAGCCTTCCAACGCCAGGAGTTCCGTTTGGTCTATCAGCCCCAGTTCAACCTCCAACACCAGCGCATCACCGGAGCCGAAGCCCTGATTCGCTGGAATTCTCCCCACCATGGGACAATTCCGCCGGCGGAGTTTATCCCCTGGGCGGAGCAAACCTGTTTCATTGTTAAGCTGGGCTACTGGATTCTCCAAACGGCGTGCCAACAGGCCCAAACCTGGCGACAGTTGGGCTTAGGAGATTTAACAGTGTCCGTGAATGTGTCCACCCAGCAGCTCATTGATCCCTACTTTGTCGATCGGACGGTGGAAATTCTCCAGGAAACGGGGCTAGATCCCAGCCGGCTGAAGCTAGAGCTGACGGAGAGCGTCCTCGTCAATAATTTAAGCCTTGCGGCGGAACAGTTCCAACGCCTGCAGGCAGCTTCGATTCAAATCGCGATCGATGATTTTGGAACGGGATATGCATCCCTGTCCTATTTACAGTATTTTTCCTTTGATATTCTCAAGATCGATCGAACCTTTGTCCAGGATATTGACCAAAACCTTAAAAATCAGGCGATCGTCGCTTCCATTGTGCGCCTTGCCCACCAACTCAAGTTCCAGGTGATCGCCGAGGGAGTCGAAACCGAAGCGGAACAACACTTTCTCCGCTCCCAAAACTGCCATGCGATCCAGGGCTACCATTTCAGTCCGCCCCTAGAGGCCGAGGTGTTTACGGAGTTTACCCAAGATCACAGATCCGGTGCCCCCGAGCCTTCCTAGGGCACCTCGATTCATGGGGTGCATCCCGTTTTGGAAGCCCTCACCCTAAATCCCTCTCCCAAAGAGGGAGAGGGACTTTTCCCCTTCTCCCGCCTTGGGAGAAGGGGCCAGGGGATGAGGGCCAGACTCGCCAAAGTGAGATGCACCCGATTCATGGGCGTAGCCTTAGATATTCATGGGTTGGGTCACTTCCACCACCTTGTCCTGGATTTCAAAGACAATCCGATAGGCTTGGAGCCGCTGGGTAATATTTTCGCGGGCGATCGCCAGTAAACTGCGCCGCAGTTCCAGGGACGTTTCCGCTGCGCCCAGAATAAAAAAGGTGGCCTGGGCCTGGAGTTTCACCGCCGCCTGTTCTGCCTCAGTCGGTCCATGAAAACTCACCTCCGTCAAACTGTGATCAATCCCCAGAATATCCACGGTGCTGTCTAAGATCAGTTGCCGCACCAGCGCCTTTTCCTCCTCCATCATCGGCTCAAAAAAGCTGAGGCTAATCATTAAAATCACTCGCTGGGCACGGCTGAGATTTTCAATGTTCACCTGGGCAAGGTGGCTGTTGGGAATAATTGAGAGGGTGTTTTTACCCGAGAGCCGAATTTTTGTCGATCGCCAGCCCACCTCCTCCACTTTTCCCAGGGTTCGATCGGGCAAATGAATATAGTCCCCCACCTCGAAGGGTCGATCGACATAAATCACCAAGCTCCACAGCAACTGTTCCACAATTTTCTGGGACGCAAAGGCCAGGGCCACCCCGCCGATGCCGATACTGGCCAGCAGTCCCACCAGGTTTAGGGTATGGGTCTGGGCAAAAATGAACAGTGTTGCGAGGGAGAGACTCACCTGGGCGATAAAGCGGGCCAGGATCAGAAATTCACTATTAATGCGCTTATCTTCAGCGAGGGCTAGGGTGAGCCAGTAGGAGTCAAACCATTGGTTCATGACTCGACTGCCGACGATCGCCACCTGGACCGCCACCACCAACCCTAGGCAAAACTCCAACCGGGCCACACTATCCACCAACGGTAGGGCGATCAGTCCCAGGTCCAGGGCCACGAGCAAACTCGTCCATTGCAGGGCCGATCGATGGGGTTGGATCACCCGTTGATAGAAGGTCTGGGTCTCCGCCGCTTGGGTCCACTGGGGGATCTGCCGCAGCCGCTTGGGTACCTCCAGCACCCAGAGGCCCAGCCCCAGGGCCGCCAGCGTCGCCCCCCCGAGGAAGACCTGTACCCACCCTTGGCCCCAAAGACTTTGCGCCATAACCATAGATTCAGATGCAGTAAGCGGTACGTGTGCAGTGGTTTTGATCGCGATCGCCCCAATGATGGCCAAGGATGACCCTCAAAATAATAGGGCGGAGAGGACAATGCCCCAGTTGCCCTAGCCCCATTTCGGCTGTGCGCTCTGGATTAATCGAGGTGTCCTTAATCGTAGGCAGCAATCGTGGGCAGACCTGATTAGCCGATCGACCCCGTACCCGGAACCGGGCTCAGACGCTCCACCAGGGCTTGAATATGGGCGGGGGTCGTTTCGCAACAGCCCCCAACGATCGTGGCTCCTTCCCCAATCCAGCCCATCACATGATCCGCATAGCGATCGGGATCCAAGTCTCGACGCTGCCCTAGCACATCCAAACCGTCATGGATGCTCCACTGTACCGGAATCTGCTGGAAGCCGTTGGCGTACCCCCCAACCTTCACGGTGGGGGCAAACTGGGCCAGTTCCGGCATCGCGGCCGCGATACTTTCGGGCGCACAGCAGTTAACCAAGAGGGCTTCCACGGGGGCCTTGAGCAGGGCTTGGCAGGCATCTCCCAGGGCTTCGCCCCCCCGCAGTCGGCTGGAGCGCGTATCCTCTAAGGTCCACGCCACCCAGATCGGTTTCCCCAAGGACTGAAGCGCCTGGACCGCTGCAATCCCCTCCTCGGATTTGGACAGGGTTTCACACAGGAAAAAATCCACATAGGGCGCTAGAATTTCCGCCTGTTCTCGATACAGCGCTTCCATTTCGTCGATCGGGCGCACTTGGTCAGGACGATAGCTACCAAACAGGGGGGGCAAGGATCCCGCAATCAAAACCGATGCTCCCGTGGCCTCCCGCGCTTGACCGGCCAGTTGGCCGGCCAGTTGGTTTAATTCCACAAATTTATCCCCAAGACCCGCATCACGCTGCAAGCGGTGCCGCACGGTGGTGTAGGTGTTGGTGGTAATGACCTTCGCGCCGGCGCGGATATAGTCCTCGTGCAGGTCTTGGACCAGTTGGGGCTGATCGAGGAGGGCCTGGGAGGACCACAGGGCGGTGGTGGGTCCAGGGCTGCGCCTCACTAACTCTTGCCCCATCCCCCCGTCGATCGGCAGGATCCCATTGATGCAGTAGTCTTCCAAACGATATGACATGTTTTGCTCCTCTGAGCGTGATCGGGCAAAGAAATAGATGGATTAAAACCGGACACTCCAGCGATCCCCCCGCGCAGCGGGGGACAGGGGGACAACTTCTCCAGACCAGTCCCACAACCTTGAAGGACTAACGCCGGCGCTGAAAAATCACCGATCGATTATTGGCGGGCATGGCGATCGTCTCCTGGTGAACCAATCCCTGAGCCGCCGCCACCTCAATCACCGCTTCCAAATCCCGCACGCCCCAGCTCGGATTCCGCGCTTGGAGACTCTCATCAAACGCCGCATTACTCGCAGCCGTATGCTCACCGCCCTCCTTATAGGGGCCATACAAATAAAGCACTCCCCCCACGGGCAACAATCGACCCGCCCCCGCCATCAAACCCAGACAGGCATCCCAGGGCGAGATATGAATCATATTGATATTAACGATCGCCCCCAGGGGAAACCGCTGCGAATCCCACGCAGCCAAGGAGTCGGGTAACACCTCTGCCTCTAGGGGCCACTGTTCCCAACGCGCATCCAGATCCAGCGGCGGCAGCAGGTTGGGACTGGGCTGGGCGGTTTGCCATGCCGCAATACTGGCACGGGCGCTGGGGTCCGGGTCCGAGGGAATCCAGGGTCGGGGCTGGATCCGAGGCGCAAAGCAAGTTCCATGCTCGCCAGTGCCGCTGGAAACTTCTAGAACCGCCCGATCGGGCGGCAAAATCTCGTCCAGAATAGCGAAAATAGGTTCACGGTTGCGTTGGGTCGCAGGGGCAAATTGGCGCAAATCAGGCACGATCGATCGGGTCTCGTTGAACGGATTGCAAACGCCCCCATTGTAATCGCCTCGGGAATGTTGCCCCAGGGCAACCGCTCCAGGACAGCATGTTGATACCTGTCCACACAGGTGTGCCGTCCCCCTTCACTAGCGGGCCCTTCGATTAATTGGGTTGCGCGACGCAGCCCTGATTCTGCTGTAGGCACTCCGGTGAAAATTGGCATTAATCGAGGTGCCCTTACGTCGGTGATGAGATCAAAACTGAGATTTTTCGAGGTGCCCTAGCGATCGTGTGCTCACGCTAGTTGACTGACAAAAAATTCTGCCTTGGGCACGAAAACCGCGCCCCTACCTGACGTTTGGGTCCTAGGGGTCAGATTTCCTGACCCGCCCTCTATGCCTGGATTTGACCCACTTTTGTCAGTCAATCCGGCGCTCACGTCCATTCCCCGACACTACTCTGCTCCAGGATTAAAGCAAGACTGGATTAAAGCAAGACTGGCACGCTTCACGATAGGGGCAGATCTGACATGTCGCCTCGCTTGGGGTGGGGGTAAAGTCGCCGTGCAGGAGTCCATCGACCAGGGCCGAAGCGGAATCCGTCAAGCTGCTTAACTGGGCCGGGGGGAAGGTGTGAAGACGATCGTGACGCAGGTAGGCAATATGGGCCTGGGGTTTAGCCGTCGCTTGGCTGTAGGCCCACAGTTGGAACTGATGATGCTCCGGGTGCATCGCCCGATCGGTTTTGAAGTCCAAAACAAAGTCCTCACCCACCAGATCGACAACGCCGTTCAAGGTGAGGCCCTTCAGCGAGAGGGACACCGGCTGTTCCCAACGCAATGCGCCGTCTCGGTAGGGCGCAAACTCCAACCCATGGTGGAACCGTTCGGCACAGTCCAGGGCATCTTGGATCTGGGCTTCGGTGAGATCGGGGGCATGGCGCTGCAAGGTTTCCCGATCGCGGATCTTCAGTTCTAGGGCCTTGTGGGCAAGTTTCCCGATCATGAGGGCCGCCTCTCCGGATCCATCTCCCTCCCGGTATCCCGGATGTCCCTGGACCATATGAAACTCAAAGCGCTTGGGACACAGGGCATACTCACTCAAGGCCGTCACCGGCAGATCTGAGAACCCGACACCGGTGGTGTGGGCCAGTACCTGGGTTGGGCGCGGGGGGATGGGGGGTGAGACGGGCGGCACCGGTTGCGCCAATGCGGGTGTAAATGCCACCGCCTCCGGTTCCAGCCAGCCTGCAAGTCCCGGTTGCAGAAGGTCGAGACTGCCGCCGCTAGGGGATGCAGAGGTGAGAATGAGACGATCGCGGGCTCGCGTCAGCGCCACATACAGCACCCGCTTGGCTTCTTGGCGATCGTCGGCTTTTTGGCGTTGCTCCAGGAGGGTATAGAGGGCCGATTTTTGCCGATCGCCCGCCGCATCTTCTCGCTTCAGGGCCACCCCCAGCGCGGGGTCAAACCGAAGGATCTCCCTTCCCTGGTTAGCGGACAAGGCTCGGGATAAGTCGGGCACAATCACCACCGGCCACTCCAGCCCCTTGGACTTATGGATCGTCATCAGGCTCACGGCATCGCTCCCCGCCAGGGCCGGACGGGGAACCTGCACCTCCCCCGCCCCAATCCGTTTGAGCCGCCGCACCACCGCCAGCACATCAAAGCTGTTCTCCTCCAACGATCGCACCATCTCCCCAAAGCCCCTCCAGTCCGCCATCCGACGATCGGCCCCGGGGAGATTGGCAATCACAGCGGTGTAGCCCGTGAGACGATCGCTCAGTTGCAACAACCGCGTCGGCGCTTCCGTGCGGCGGGCCACCCGCAGGTCCTTCAACACCGCAGCAGCCCGAGCCAGCCTCCGGTCTGTCGCGGCTTGCAGATGCGTCCACCAACGGGTTTTTTCGGGCAGGGATCGGGCAAAGGTGTAGAGGGTTCGATCGCTCACCCCAAAGAAGGGACTGCGCAACACCGCCGCCAGTGCCAGGTTATCCGTGGGGTCGGCCAGCCAGCGCAGCAGTGCCGAGGCATCCTTGGCTTCACGGGTTTCCAAGAGGTTGCCGCCACCGGCTTGGAGGATGGGAATATCGCGGGCGGCGATCGCGTTGCCGTACAGTTCTAGGGGATCCCAGGTGCGGGCCAAAATCGCAATATCGCCGGGACGAATGGGGCGCAGGCCACCGCTGGGCTTGTCATGCACCAGAATCGGCGCGGCCAGCATCTCCTGAACCAAATCAGCAATCTTCTGGGCTTCAACCCGGCGGCAGGCTGCCGTGTTGGTGTCGATGGTTTTGTCGTTTTTGCTGTCTTCGTCCACCGTTACGGTGTAGAGCTGAATGGCAGGGGTTGGCTCCAGGGGCTCGTTACGGTCGGCCTCTAGGGGTTGGTGCAAGGGACCCAAAACCGGCTCGAAGACCTGGTTCATTTGCTGGATTAGCGATCGATGGGTGCGGAAGCTGCGGCTCAGTTCCACGGGATCATCATCGACATGGATGCGGGCTTGCCAATCTTGGAACACGCTCACATCGGCCCGCCGGAAGCCATAAATGGACTGCTTCACATCCCCGACCAGGGTGAGGGTGGCGTTGGCGGTCAGGTTTTCCAGCAGTTGCCCTTGGATGGGGTTGGTGTCTTGGAATTCATCAATTAAAAAAACCTGCCAACGCTGGCCATAGTAGCGCTGCACCTCTGGATCTTCTAGGGCTTGGAGGGCGTGAACTTCCAGGTCGTTAAAGTCCAGAATGCGTTGCTCAGATTTGGCAGTTCGCAGACGTTCCTGAGTCTGGGTAAAGGCTTCGCGAAGGACGGGCAGCATGGCTTCCGTTTCGTCATCAAATTCATTGGGAGCGAGGGGAATCAGTCCGGCCTTCAGCGCCTCTTCTCCTAAAGCCCGTAGTGCCTTAATGGCCTCTTTCACTGCCGCTAGGGTTTCTTTGCCCCCCCAGTTTTTCTGACTGCCCACATTAATTTTCAGACGGTGAAGGGTTTCTAGGGCCGCTGCTAAGTCTTGGCCCTGTTCGATCGTCGCGATCGCCTCTAACGCCTCTAAGCGCTGGTGATCCAACTTGTCCCCAGGGGCAGCATGGGCCTTAAGAATCACTTGTCCGGTCTGCCAATCCTCACTTGCTAGGAGATCATCCAGGGCTTGCTGACGCATCGTTTCGAGCAGGGGCAACCAATCAGCCCGATCGCGCTGTAAAGCAGCCTGGGCCGTCAGCGGATCCGCCAGTAACCCCTTCAACACAGCCCGCATCTCCGAAAACGGAACCGCCTCATAGAGATGGGCGGGCAGTTTCTCCAACGCCGCCTCGAAGGTTTCCGCCAGCCAAATGGGACTGTCCACCTCATCCTGCACCGCAAAGTCAGGGGGCACCTGCGCCCTATCGGGATGCTCACGGCAAATGCGGGCCGCTAGGGCATGGAAGGTACTGATTTCCGCCGCCTCCAGTTCCGCCAACAGATCAGGCCGATCGCGCATCCGCTGGGCGATCGTTTGACGAATCCGCGATCGTAACTCCGTCGCCGCCTTTTCCGTAAACGTCACCGCCACCATCTGCAACGGCGAAATACCCTGCTGCAAAAAGTACAGATACCGCTCCGCAAGCATGTGGGTTTTGCCCGTACCCGCCCCCGCCGTGACGGCAACACTGCCGGGAGCCTGGGCCGCCTGTTCTTGATCGTCAGTCAGTCCCATGGCGGGTCTCCTCCGGGTTCAGGTTCAGGCTCGGATTCAGGTTCAGGTGTTGGCGATGCCGCCCCACTTGGGCCTCGCTCTGACGACAGAGGGCATCAAAATCACAGTAGGTACAGGCCGATCGCTGATTGTCGGGCTGGACTGGATAGTGGCCGTGGTCTAGGTGAGCCTTACAGCGATCCAGGGCCTCGGGGAGTTCATGTTGAGGCGCTTTGGACGACGGCGCCATCTGTTTTTTGCCACGAATAGAGTAGTAGTAAGCCTTGGCAACGGGTTCCCCAGGACACAGGGCAGGGGCAGCGGCCTCCTGGTAGAGGGGCAACTGGACATCAATGGATGCTTTCCCATGGCGATCTTGAATCCCAGCGGGCCGACTTTTCCCCGTTTTATAGTCAATTAACACCAACCCGTCCGCCGTGCGATCGATGCGATCCACCTGTCCCCGCACCTTCAGACCCTGCCACTCACCGCAAAATTCCGCCTCCAGTTGCAGCGGCTCGGCTCCCTCCGGCAAAAAGTCAGGATCGGCCAAGGCCAGCTTAAGATGGCGCAGGTGTTCACTCCGCCGTAGGGACCAGGAGGGCAGCGGCGTGGGGAAAATCCGGGGATCCGCCTCAGCGATCGCAAACTTTTCCGCCACAAGCTGCGCATCGGTAATATCCAAGGCCGGGTTTTGCTGCTTAGCCTCCAAAACCAGCTCTAAAACCCTGTGATAAAGCTGACCAATCTGACTCGGGCTCAAATTCTCGTCCACTTCCTCCGGGGGACCAAGGTTCAGCAGCCTATCCGCAAACCACTTGAAGGGACATTGCCCCAAATTCCGCAGTTGGGACGCACTGAACACCCAGTCGGAATAGTCCAGGGGAATGCCAACAATGCCATCGTATTCGCCAGGGGCCTGGGCACTGGCCCGTTGTTCTTCCACCGTGAAGGCGTGATACGCCTGGGCTAGAACAGTGTCCTGGGGGGCTTCGGCGTGAGTTGCAGGGCCGGCTGCGGACGTGGGGGTGGGATTGGCGACTACGGGAGCGATGTCGGACAGCACTGGGGAACGGGACGCAGAACGATCGTCAAGGTGGCGTAAGCTGATTTGGCGCAGTTCTTCAGGACTGGCGATCGCGATGGTCGGGGGTGCCTCCGGCTCCAGGCCCAACTGTTGGAGATAGGGGCTGGGCAACTGCTCTTGACGGTCCTGGAGGGCCGCGTAGGACAGGGTGAGAGTGCCGGTGGCCGTTTGCAGGAGGGCATAAAACAGCAGGGCTTCCCGCCGCGCTTGCTCCGCCGCCGTGGGCAGCACGACCCCATGGGTCTGGAGGTGTTGCCGTTCAAAGAAATCCAACACCGGATCGTTACGAATGGGCGCGGGCAGTACCCCCTCGGCCATGCCCAGCACATAGAGATGGGGGTAGCGGGCACCCACCACCGAGGTGGGCCTGTGTAGTTCCACCCCACCCCGGCCCGGTTGGGCGGGAACCGTGACGGTTTGCAGCAAATCCAGCAGATCTTGGCGGAATTCTGCCCAGGACTTGGGTCTATCGTCCAATTTCGCCAGCTCAACGAAGCTGAGATACAAGGTATTGAAGGCAACACCTTCACGGGGCCAACGGGCGCATCGTTTGCGCAGGTCAAAGCTGCGAAAGCGCTCGTACCACCAGTTCACCCACGAGTCCGGCTTTCGATTGCGCTCGATGCTGGCAAAGGCGCTGAGATCCAGGGCCAGATGCGCTTGGGCAATGGCACTCCAGGCAGCAAAACCGACGGGATGCTGCACGCGCACGGTGGCCCAAAAGCCTTGATCGGGATTACTGCACAGGGGATGGCCCAGGAGTTTGGCCGTGGCTTCAAAGGGCCATTTCGCCTCGATCACCTCCAGCAGCAACATCAACCAGGCCCCCAAGCGGGTACTGAGCAGGGGGGTGTCGTAGAGGGCGCGGAGGGGCACGCCATATTCCCAGGCAATATCAATGAGTTTGGGGCCGTAAACCCCTTCATCGCGGGTCAGGATCGTAATATCCCGCGCTGGCGTTCCCGTATTCAGCAGGGCTTTCACCTGCGCCAGGGTGCCTCGAATTTCTGCTTCCAGGGTGCTGTAGCGATAGGTTCTGACGGGGGTCAGGGGAGCAGTGTCAGCGGGGGAAGTTGCCGATGAGCTCGTGTCCCCACGGTGGCGAGTGTCGCGATGGCCCCGATCACGATGGTCGCGATCACGATGGTCACTGTCGATAAAAACTTGGCTGAGGGTTGCCCCGATCGTCCGGGTGCCACTAGTTTCAGTCTCGATCGCTCCTGTCCGATTCGCTCCTATCCCATGCGCTTCTAACCCGATCGTCCGGGTACCACTAGTTTCAGTCCCATTCGCTCCGGTCTCGATCGTCCGGGTGCCACTAGTTTCAGTCCCATTCACCTCCATCCCGATCGTCCGGGTGCCACTAGTTTCAGTCCCATTCGCTCCGGTCTCGATCGTCCAGCCCTGATCTACCAACTGCTCAATCAAGCGCTGAATATCTTGAAAGAGGGGAGCCTGGGGCGAGGGCAGAACGAGAATACTGTCGGGCGCGGCGATCGCATTAATCCAGGCCAACTCATCGCTCCGAGGCTGAAAATAGCCGTAAATCAGTACTTTTTGTGCCTTGGGAGAGCTTTCCGCAGCTCGCCAGTACAATTCACTGAGATCCACCAGTTTTCGCTGATGCAAAGCCCTTTGGAACGCGGCAGCCACCTCCAGCAGTTGATGGGTTCGGGTCGAAAGTCGAGGATCAGCCGAGGCAAGGGTGGGAAGCGTGGGGCTGCCCTGGAGTAACGATCGAACGGTGGGGAACCAGGTTTTGGCTTGGCCCGATCGATCGGGTGCCTGCAGCGTCGTTTGTAAAACCTGGCGGAAAAGAGCCTGGGCCTGGAGCAGGGAGGCGATCGTCCACCCCTGGTGCTCCATCTGGCGGGATGCGAGCCTGTTGAGGGATTGGTGGGAAGTCCCCAGGGTTCGTGCGGCTAACTGGGACACCGTGATGACGGTGTAGCGCTTATCGAGGCGGGGGAGTCCCTGGAGGTCGGGATAGGAGTTAACTCGGATGAAACGCGCCATGGGTGATGAACGGATTTTGGCTGAAGCTGGAAAGCTGATTATCGCGGCTAATGCCTCGGTAAGGCTGCGTGTACCCCGTATCTGACAGGATGCATCCTAATCTCTGTAGCCCATGCAACTCATCACTGCAAGAGCTGACAAAACTGGGTCAAACCCGGGGAACACCAACAACCAGAACGATCGCGCTCTCTAAAACGGAATATCGTCATAGGTCGCGGGCGGCGGCGTGGGAGTCACCGGAGCCGCTGGTGTGGGATTGGCGTAGGCCGGAGTTGCCGCCGGAGCCGCCGGCGTAGGCGCAGCGGGAGACGGAGCCCCAGCAGCGGGTGCAAAGGATTGGACCGGCACCGATCCGGCATCCCCAAGCGGGGAGAAGCGGGACAGCCGCAATTCCGCTAACTTTTCTTTGAAGCCCTCCGGACGCTGGACCAAATTCATTTGCAGCCGTCCCTCTAGCACATACTGCTGCCCTACCTGGCACTGATCCTGGAGGCGTTGGGCCAAATTGCCCCAGCCCGTGACCTTCAGTTGGGACGGGGGATCATTGTCGCGGGCACCGGGGAACTGAACCAGCATTTCCGCGATCGCGGTCTGATTGTCCTGGGTGTAGCGCATTTGGGGCGCTTGGATGACTTCCGCGAGCAAAACGAAGCTATTCATGGCTTAAGCAGGAGTGGGGTGGTCAAAATAAATGCGCAGGCTAACCGTCGCCCTACACTAGGCGAAACAGTCCCTCGGGCTGGTGGTCATCCAGCCCCTGGATCTTATCAACGAATGCCTGGATCCGCCCACGATACTCCTGAAGCATCATGTCTACCCAGCCCCGATCGCTACTATTGGCAAAGAGGTGGACCAGAGGATCGCTGGCATCGGGCAGCACCAGCACCCACCGATCCTTGTACGGATCACAGATTTTGACCCCATCGATCAGTTCAATGCGATCGGAATCATGGGTTTCCAGAAGATAGCGCATCAATGCCCCCTTCGCATTCGTGGGACAGCGCACCATGCAACTGCGGTGATAGACATTGGGCAACTCCGTGCGAATTTGGCCGAGGGAGCGCTCCTGAATCGTTAACATTTCGATCAGCTTGGCAATACAGTACATTGCATCAAAACCGGGGTGAAGTTGGGGGAAAATAAAGCCCATTTCGCTACTTCCCCCTAAAACCACATTGGGATTGGCGTGGGATGCCTCCATCAGGGCCGTGGGATTGGCCTTGGTTCGCACCACCTGGCCATCATGGCGACGGGCAATCTGTTCCACGGCACTGGACACATGGACCGGCACCACCACCGTGCCACGCGGCTTCGCCGTCAGCACCGTATGCACCATCAGGGCCGTCAGTTGCTCCCCCCGAATCGGAATCCCCGACTCATCCACCAGCAACAACTGCTCACCGTTGGCGGACACCTGCACCCCAAAGCTCGCCCGTAGCGCCTCCACCACATGACCCAACTGGTTCAACAGGGCTTCCCGTTCCTCCGTGGAGGGGATAATTTGGCGCAAACTGGCGTTAAGAACCACAGCATCACAGCCAAAGTCCGCCAGAAGAATGGGCAGGACAGCTCCCGACACCGCATAGGCATAGTCAATGACCACTTTGGTGCCCCCATGGCGGATGGCATCGAGGCTGAGGGTTTTGGAAAAGGCTTGGCCGTAGAGGTCGATGAGTTGGTCGCGGGGGTAGGCAATGCTACCAATTTCGTGAATTTGGACGCGTCTCAGGTCTTCCTTAAAGTAAGCGCCTTCGATCTTCTTCTCCCGCGCCTTAGAGATGTTAATGCCCTGGGAGTCGAAGAACTCAATCAAAATGTAGTCAGGCCGATCGGGATGGATTCGCACATGGATGCAGCCCTCCACATCCATGGTGGGAACCACGGTCCGGGCCACCGGGATCGCCGTTGCCTCCAGATTCTGGACATGAATCCCCACGGACATGAGGCCAGAAATTAACGATCGGGAGACCATACGCGAGATACTGCGCTGATCCCGTGAAGTTGCCACCTTGTCCCCCGGTTTTAGGGTCGATCCATAGGCAGCCCCCAGCTTAACGGCAAACTCGGGCGTAATATCGATATTGGCTAAACCGGCAACTCCCCGCTGGCCAAAGAGGTTGCGGTGGGCCGTATGGCCCCAAATTAGGTTGATATTCAGGGTTGCACCGGGTTCAATGCGCTTACAGGGCCAAACCCGGACATTGGTGTTAATTTGGGCCTCTTCTCCCACCGCAGACAGGGAACCGACCACGGCCCCTTCCATAATGTGGGTGCGGCGATCGATCCGTGCGCCCCGTGCAATGACACAGGCTTCCATGTGGGCCTCTTCTCCCACAATGACCCCATTCCAAATAATCGTCCGTTTCAGGTCCGCATCCGCGCCGATCGTGACATTATCACCAATCACCGTGCCCGCACTAATCTGAACCCGTGGCCCAATGCGGCAATTGTGACCAATCAGCACCGGACCCTCAATACTGGCCGTTTCATCGATATAGGTATTCTGACCCACCCAAAAACCCGGGTTTTGCTCTCGATAGCTCACCTTAAGGCGAACTCGCCCCTGGAGACAGTCGTACTGGGCCTCGCGGTACACATCCAAATGGCCCACATCACACCAGTAGCCCTCCGCCACGTAGCCATACATGGGTTCCCCCTGGGCCAAGAGCTGGGGAAAGAGATCCTTGGAGAAATCCGCCTCTTGGTTGGCGGGAAGATAACGTAAAACCTCCGGTTCCAGAATATAAATGCCGGTGTTGACCGTATCGGAAAAGACTTCGCTAGTGGACGGTTTCTCCAAAAACCGGCAAATTCGCTGGTCTCCGTCGATAATGACCACGCCAAACTCGATCGGGTTCATCACCCGCGTTAACACAAGGGTGGCCTTGGATTTCTTCTCCCGGTGGAAGGCGATCGCATCACTGAGATCAAAATCCGTTAAACTGTCACCACTGATGACCAGAAACGTATCATCCAGTAGCTCAGCCGTGCTTTTGACACATCCCGCCGTCCCGAGGGGCTGATCTTCCTCCACGGCATAGGTCATCTGCACCCCAAAGTCACTGCCGTCTTGAAAATACTCCCGCATCACATCGGGCAAAAAATGGAGAGTGGCAATGACTTCCGTAATTTGGTGGCGTTTGAGCAGATTAAGGATATGCTCCGCGATCGGACGGTTCAGAATCGGAACCATCGGCTTGGGCACATCGTAGGTTAAGGGACGGAGACGGGTTCCGGATCCCCCCGCCATCAGAACTGCTCGCATAACTTCTCCTTGCTTGGGCAACGGCAACAGACCCTCCCCCTCCCCGTTGTGTCGGCCCAGAACCGAGCGAAAACGCGATTCAAAACCGAATTGAGGAGCAGGGTAAGGACCAGGCTGGATCCTGCCCAACTCCCACGGGTCGGGTCACGATACACGGGCGAGACTGCACCGATAAGCCGGTCAGAACGCACCAACGATCGGAGGGCATGGTGCCCGAGTCCTAGGATATCCCCCGGATCCAAGACCGTCGGTATAAGCGGTTTAATTCTATAGCAATGCACCGATCGGAACAGCGGTAGATCCCCCGCGCAACGGGGAGAATTGACCGACTCAGACCATCATGGGCCGCCTAGCGGTAGCGATAGAAACTGTTGCAAATCGTAATAGGATTTAAGGAAGGGCACCTCGACAAATCTCCAGTTTGGGAAATTGCCCCTGTCATTGCCCACATCAAACGTCTGGATTGTGGCCGGCGACTTCGTTGCCCCACCCCAGTCATCCAGGTCCCCCACAAGTGGTTGAGGTCACAGCTGCCATGTCAAATTTAATGTATCAGGAAGACCATTACGTGGTGCTCGAACCTGGCGCTGCGGAGGTGTTCTTAAGTGCAGCGGAGATGTTGACCTACCTTGAGGACTTAATTCAGCGTTATGCGCCGGTTTTATCGCCCGATGTGGCCCAACAGGAGACTGAACTCCGTCAGGCCCAGTGTTTGCTCGATCGAGACTGTGAGTTGGAAATTAAACCGGGTCGATCGGTGCAGTGGTACGCAGTGCGCCTAGAAAAGTAGCCGCTGGGCGCACGTCACAATTTGGGGGGAAGGGAAGGGGGATGGGGGGCAAGGGAATCAAAGCGTTGATTGACCCATTCAAGGCGTCGGGCCCCTCGATTCATCGTAGCAGGCGGCGAAGCCGCCTGCCACAACCCTGATTCTGCTATGGGCACTGCGGTCGAAATTTGAATTTTTCGAGGTGCCCCGTAAATAGCGGATCATCCGGCTCAAGCCTTCCCGATCGCCACCCTGGTGGCTAAACGGTTCCTGAGCCGCAGTTTTCAAACAGCCTCGAAGGCGCAGAAGCAACGGGGAGCTGACGGCATTTTACCCAGCCCTCCACCGGTCCCATACCCTCTCCTAGGAGGGATCCTGACTGAAGAAATCCGCCACCTCCGGCGGCTCCGCCGGATCCAGTTCCGGCTCCGCCGGGGCATCGGTCCAGAAAAAATCCGTCTCCGCAGGCGCTTCCCCCAAACTCGCCTCCAGGGAATCCTCCGGTGGCACCGCCGCCCCCGATGCCCCTTCCTCCCAAAACTGGCCCTGTTCCACCTGCTGCACCTGGTAATCCCGATACTGGGCCTGGTCCGCAAAAATAATCACCTGCTGCAAATCCCGATCGTCATCCCCCCAAAACTCTAGCTCCAACTCCGGGGCACTGCGGCGATACCAGGTGCGATCGTAACGGTAATAGTCCCGATAGGGGTTATAGCTAGCGCTACGATACCAGGGCCGATCCCGATCGCCTTCTTTGATCGTCCGCACCTTGGGCGGTGTCTTTTGATCCACCTGGGCCGCACAGGGCGGACAGCACAACACGCGCTTCGATCGGGGCTGGAGGTCGAGAATACGGGGCTGGAGCAGATCCAGCGCCAAGGGCCGGGAGCAGAAAAAACAGGTGCCGTGGGTGTCAGGGCTGGGGGTCTCGGCGGAACTCTGGCCCGTGGCCCGATCGAGGGCTGCATGGGCTTGGTTGAGGGCCGCCGTGGCGGACTGAAGGCTGGTTTCCAGCTGCTGCAATTGGGCCGCTGTCGGGGGGGACTGGTCCAACAGATCCGAGGCTTGTAAAAACTGCTCCGTGGCTTGGTCGATCGATCGCGACACCGTTGCCGTTTCCGGTCCCTGGGGCACCACCGCCTGATAGTTCTTCACATCCTCCAACTGAGCCGACACCCGATAGTGGAGATCCTGCAAATCCGCCAGTTTTCGTCGCGTTTGTCCCTGACGGCGGCGGTTCATCAGCGTCACCCCAGCCCCCAGGACCACCAACCCCGCCAGGGCCAGCCCCAGCAACCGCTGCGACCCAGACCCCGCGTCCGGTGCTGCAGACTGGGCTGCGGAAGCCCCCCCACTGGATCCGTCCGCCGCCGTTGCCGGTGTTGCAGCCGCATTCGCAACCGCTTGCTGGACCGATTGGGCCAACTGCACCAATCCCGAGGTGTAGTCCCTCGCCGTAAAGGTGGGCAGGCTGGCCTTGACCAATTGCTCCGCCTCCGCCGGTGACAGGGCCGACGTGTAGAGATCAACCCCACGCTCCGTGTTCACGATCACCACGCCATCGGTCAGATTTAAATACTCAAAAATCTCCTGGGCATAGGCTTGTCGCGTCCCCTGCACCGCCGGCACCACCACAAACTTGACCGCAAAGGGCTGCAGGGCTTGGGCCGCACGATCGAGGTCGTCCTGCGCCACATTGGCCACCAGGGCCGGAGCCACATAGGTAGACCCTTGGGCCAAGGCCGCAATCAGTTCCTGACGCTCCACCACGCCCGAGGGTCGGGGGGAAGCTGTGGCCGTAGGAGCAGGAGAAGGGGCCGTAGGAGCCGCAGGAGCCGTAGCAGAGGCCGGGCTGCGCCCTACGCTTGCCCCGGCCTGCGCCAGGTTTTTCTCGATCGTGGTGCGCAGGCTGTTGTAGCTCTCGGCGGAGGTGAACCCGATCATCGGATCTAAGGCAACGGCTTGATCGAGGGCCGCTTGGGCTTCGGGGTACTGCTGGAGCTTGTTGTAGACAAGGGTTAAGCCCCAGTGGGGTTTGGGATTGGTGGGGTCTGCGGCGATCGCCGCTTGGAACGGGTCGATCGCCGCTTCATATTGTTGCTGCCGGTAGAAATCCCAAGCCTGCTCCAGACTGGACCCCTGGGCCAGGAGCAACCGCGTTACAGGCGGATCGAAGGGCCAGGATTGGGCGAGGGCTGGGGTCGCAAAACTCAGGCTTGCCCCCAGCAAGCCCCCCAAAATTAGCGCCGGTGTCACGGTGCGGGACGGAAAATCCCAACGCACTACCCCGCATGGGGACCAGCGGGGGCGACGGGAAAAACAGAACCGGGAGCGGGGGGAAATCATGGCCATCACGCAAGGGGGGAGGAAGGATTCAGCCGTTGAGATGTGTTGAAGCATAGTCCCATCGATCAGCGGGGATGCCAGCCGAAAAACCACTCCCCAAACCGGTCGATCGCCCTGGGGCGGCGACCCGACTCTTTGAAAAATATCACTGCTCTCCCAATCCGCCAAGCCTCGCCCGATCGGGAGTCAGCCCCGTCGCCGGCTAGGGCAGACGGGATCGGTTCCTCGCTAGGATCCCCCCGTTCCCAGTCCCCCCAAAGTCCGGGAGCATGGGACAATCATGGCGTAGTGTCCTGTAACGGCCCTCCAGACAAGGCGCCCCCTAGGACTATCTCAACGCCACCCCATCACAACCATGCTGAAATCCCTTTTTTCCCTTGTCGTGTTGCTCACCGGCCTATTCCTAACCGCCTGCAACGTCACCCCCACCGCAGGGTTACAACCCTACATCGACATTCCCGACGGCTACCGCTTTCTCTATCCCACGGGCTGGGTCCAGGTGGAGGTATCCGGTGGGCCAGATGTGGTCTTTCGGGATTTGATTAACGCCACCGAAAACGTCAGTGTCATTATTCAACCCGTGTCCGCCGACAAGCAACTGAGCGATCTGGGAACACCGGGAGAGGTGGGCTATGCACTCCAAACCACGGCGATCGCTCCCCCCGACACGGGCCGATCGGCGGAATTGGTGGATGCCTACGACTTCAACAATGATGGCCAAACCTACTATGCCCTGGAGTATGCCGTCACCCTGCCGGACCAACAGCGCCATGACCTGGTTGCGGTGGGCGTGAAGCGCGGCAAGCTCTATACCCTGGATGTCTCCACCACGGAGGCCCGCTGGGATCGGGTTTCGGAGAGTTTCCACAAGGTGGTGGAATCCTTCACCACACGCTAAACCCTTCACGACGCGCTAAACCCTTCACCATGCGCTAAAAATCATGGCGATCGCAACGGGTCACCTAGACCCAGTGCCCGCCAAACTCCACCCCCCATCCACACAAAACCCACCCCTAGGTTCTTCCCCTGGGACCGATTCCGGCAAATTCCGGCAGAATGTCCTCAAAAAGAACTGAAGGTGGGTTTTTCGTGGTCCTGGTTTTCTGAGAGCTTTTCTCCTCGTAATCGCCCTGTGACCTCAAGACAGGTTTGAGCCTGCTACAGTCCGTCAGGATCGTCGAGATCCTCCCAGTCATCCGCCTCAGTCCCGATCGCCTGCGTTGCCATCATCTCCACGGATCGGAGGTCGCGATCGGGCAAGGAAGCTGCTGCATTAGGTCCGGCGATCGATCGATCGGGAAGCACCGTCCCCCCAGGCTCACCCAACAGAATCTCCTCCAGGGTTTGGAGTGCCGTTGTCAGGTGATCATTCACAACCTGGACATCAAATTCAGAGGCTGCCGCTATCTCCATCTGGGCACGCGCTAAGCGGCGGGAAATCGAGGCTTCCGGATCTTGTCCTCGGTTTCGTAGGCGTTGTTCTAACTCTTGGAGCGAAGGAGGCAAAACAAAGATTTGGAGGGCATCGGGAAAGGTTTGTCGCACTTGACGCGCCCCTTCCACCTCAACCTCCAAAATCACTAGGTTTCCCTGTTTAACCTGCTCTTCAACAGGCTTACGCGGGGTTCCGTAGCAATTTCCTGCAAATTCCGCCCATTCTAGCAACTCTCCTGCCACAACCATGGCATGAAAGTCAGCAGGTGTCACAAAAAAGTAGTGCTGACCCTGCACCTCACCAGACCGTGGAGAACGAGTGGTTGCAGACACTGAAAAGTGAATACCCGGATGATTGTCTTTCAAACGCTGGAGTAGCGTTCCTTTTCCAACCCCACTGGGGCCAGTGACAACCACCACGCGCCCTCCGTCCCGGCTGTGCTTCACGGTTAATCCCTCGCGATTATTCGTGATTATCCTTAGTCATAACGAAGCGATTAGCCACGGTCTCGGGCTGGATAGCCGAGAGAATCGTATGACCCGAATCAGTCACGATTACAGCACGAGTCCGCCGTCCATAGGTGGCATCCACCAGTTGACCCCGCTCACGGGCATCACTGATGATACGTTTGATGGGGGCAGATTCGGGGCTAACGATCGCAATTACTCGGTTTGCGGCCACGATATTACCGAAGCCAATATTAATCAGTCGAACATCCATACACTCAAAAACACACCGAAAGGGGCTACTGTTTAATTCTTGTCTACATCACGCCACAATCCAGTTGGATCATGGAAGCTGCATTCATCCTTTCCTATACTAAGACGCTCTGAGGCGAATAAACAGATTTTAATCATTGGATCCCGAAAAATTTTCTAAAGAGATCATAGAGATCTCGCTGTTTTTCGCGTAACCCTTGCTTAACCCCGAATTTTGCCCTTTGAACTTCTAGCCTAGACTCATTATTTATTCATCTTTACCGTTCCTGAAGCTGAGATTAGCCGCGAGCGAATCACCATGCAACCCGTAGACCTGACAACCTTGGTAGCTAGTTGTTCAAACCTTCGCCAGCACTGGATTCCCGCCCGCATCGAGCAGGTTTACCAATGGGATCGACATACCCTATCCCTGGGCTTACGAACCCTGGAAAAACGGGGTTGGTTGACCTTATCTTGGCATCCCCAAGGGTCACGGCTCCATTTGGGGGATGCACCCCCCCGTGAGCCGGATACTTTCACATTCAGTAAACAAGTGTTGGCCCAAATTAAGGGATTGGCATTGACGCAGATCACATTACTAGCCCCCTGGGAGCGCGTCGTAGATCTGCAATTTGCCCCCCGTCCGGGTGACGAGGTGCAATGGCACCTCTATTTAGAAGTGATGGGGCAGTATAGCAACGCCCTCCTCATCAATGGGGATAATCGCATTGTCAGTGTGGCCCACCAGGTCAGCAGCAGCCAGTCCCGGATTCGCCCCATCCAAACGGGCCAACCCTATCCCCTACCGCCACCCCCCCAGGGTGCAATTCCCCGCTTAACGGAGTCTTGGGAGGCATGGCGCGATCAGGTGAATTTAATCCCAGGACCGATCGCCAAGGTACTGCGACAAAGTTATCGCGGCTTGAGTTCGGCCCTGGCCCAGCAGCTGGTCCAGGGAGCGGGATTAGATCCCAAACACCCCAGTGATGCCCTCAATCTCGACCAATGGCAGGCACTCTTCCAGATTTGGCAACAGTGGCTTACGGCCTTGGACACGGAGCAGTTTCAACCGGGCTGGACGGAGGGGGGGTACACGGTGCTGGGCTTAGCGATGCGAGAAGCAGTGCCGGATGTGCAAGGTTTATTACAGCAGTATTACGGCGATCGACTGCGCCAGCAGCAGATTCAGCAACTCCAACACCAGCTCACCCAGCGGGTCCGCAGCCAACTGACAAAAGCGACTCAGAAAGCCCAGGGCTTCCGCCAGCGTCTCCAGGAGTCGGAAAGCGCCGATCGGCACCGACAGCAGGGGGATCTCCTCATGGCCCATCTCCACCAGTGGCAACCGGGCCTCACCCTGTTGAATGTGGCGGACTTTGAAACGGGAGATCCGGTTCAGATTACCCTGGACCCGGACAAAAATGCGGTCCAAAATGCCCAGCGTCTCTATAAACAGCACCAAAAGCTCAAGCGAGCCCAGGCAGCGGTCCAGCCTCTTCTACAGGCGGTCGAAAATGAGGTGCAGTACCTGGAACAGGTGGAAGAAACGTTACAAGAGTTGGGGGAGGGACGCACACAGACGGACTGGTTAGCACTGCGGGAGGTGCAGGAGGAGCTGGTTCAGGAGGGCTATGGGGGCAAGGGCGATCGCTGGGCCGCGACGACAAGCGGGGGAGGAAAATCGCGGCGATCGGGCGATCGATCCAAGGCTCTGACTCCGTCCCAAAGTGATTTCTATCGCTATCAAACGCCCCAGGGCTTGGAAGTGCTGGTCGGTCGCAATAATCGCCAAAATGACAACCTCACATTCCAGGTTGCCACGCCCTACGATCTTTGGTTCCACACCCAGGAGATTCCCGGCAGTCATGTGTTGCTGCGCCTAGCGGCGGGCCAAGCGCCGGAGACGGAAGATTTGCAGTTCACTGCGGATGTGGCGGCATACCATAGCCGAGCGCGGCAGGCCGATCGGGCACCGGTGGTCTACACGGAACCGCGCCATGTGTACAAACCCAAGGGGGCCGGTCCCGGTTTGGTCATTTATAAGCAGGAGCGGGTTTTATGGGGCGCACCGCAGTCGATCGGGGTGACAACACAGCCCCAAGCCTAAGGCTGCCCGATTGCCCTTGGAGTCATACTTAGAGCCAAAGAGGTCGGCACCGTTCAGCCACGATCGCAGCAAGCGGCGCACGACCCCTACCCGGCTAGAAGCCGGCAAACGCTACACCAACGGGCACTCAACCTAGACCAACTGGCGAACATCCGTGACCGAACCCGTCACCGCTGCCGCCGCCACCATTGCCGGACTCATCAACAAAGTACGACCCGAAGACGAACCTTGGCGACCCTTAAAGTTCCGGTTCGAGGACGACGCACTAATTTGGTTGCCCTGGAGCTTATCCGGGTTCATGGCTAGGCACATGGAGCAACCGGCCTCGCGCCACTCAAAGCCCGCTGCCTGGAACACCTCATGTAAACCTTCGGCTTCAGCCGCCTTCTTGACCCGCTCCGAACCGGGCACCACAAACGCTTTAATGCCCGCCGCCACCTGGCGACCCTTTGCAATTTTCGCCGCCTCCCGCAGGTCACTGATGCGACCATTGGTGCAACTCCCAATAAAGCACACATCCACCTTGGTGCCCTGGATCGGTGTTTTTGGGGCCAGGTCCATATACCGGTAGGCCTCCTCCGCGACAAAACGATCGTCCTCCGGCAGCGTCTCCAGTTCCGGCACCGCTTCCGTCACCCCAATTCCCTGACCGGGTGTAATTCCCCAGGTCACCGTCGGCTCAATCTCCGCCGCCTCAAAAACCACCACATCGTCATACTCCGCATCGCCATCGCTGGCAATACCCTGCCACCAGGCCACTGCCTGATCCCAGGCTTCCCCCCGGGGTGCAAAATCGCGGCCCTTAATATAGTCAAACGTGGTTTGGTCCGGGTTGATATAACCGCAACGGGCACCACCCTCGATCGCCATGTTGCACACCGTCATCCGCTCCTCCATGGACATGGCTGCAAAGGTGCTCCCGGCAAACTCGTAGGCATAACCCACACCGCCCTTCACCCCCAGCTTGCGGATGATATGCAGAATCACATCCTTGGCATAAACTCCCTTGGGCAGGGTACCGTTGACCTCCACCTTGCGCACCTTGAGCTTGGCGAGGGCCAGGGTTTGGGAGGCCAGCACATCCCGGACTTGGCTGGTGCCAATGCCGAAAGCGATCGCCCCAAATGCACCATGGGTTGAGGTGTGGCTATCCCCGCAGGCGATCGTCATTCCCGGTTGGGTCAGCCCCTGTTCCGGCGCAATCACATGGACGATGCCCTGATCGCCGGAGCCAATATTACAAAAGCGGATGCCGTGGGTTTTACAGCTTTCTTCTAGGGCCTGCATCATTTCTTCGGCTAGGCCATCGACAAAGGGACGAGCCTGGTTTTCCGTGGGGACAATGTGATCCACCGTGGCCACGGTGCGATCGGGAAAAGCCACCGAGAGACCCCGCTCCCGCAACATGGCAAAGGCTTGGGGGCTGGTGACTTCATGAATAAGATGGAGGCCAATAAAGAGTTGAGTCTGGCCGGAGGGGAGGGTGCTAACGGTATGCAAGTCCCAAACTTTATCGAAGAGGGTGCCTTTGCTCATAGTTGAAGGATTAGGTTGAGGATTCTAAATTGCGCATTTCTAGCGCTGTGGCGTACCCGTCCATCTTACCCTGGGGCCGGGATTGTATCCCGAGGCTTCTCGAGTCGATCGATGAGAGATTTGGGGGTACCTCGCCGCAGTCTGGCGATCGAGTCACTGGCTAGCCACTGGCGGGTCATGGGTAACGATTGGCACGTTATTGGGCGAGTCATTGGACGCGTCATTAGGCGAGTTCCGGGACACGTCACTGAGCAAGTCGCGATCGGGGGATCAACTGTACCGTTTGACCGATCGTTACAGCTTCGCCGGTCGTTAGAGTTTGGCCGGTCGTTACAGTTTGGTCGATCGTTATAGTTTGGCTGGTCGCTATAGTTTGGCCGGTCGTTACAGCTTGACCGGTCGTTATGGCTTGACCGATCGTTATAGCTTGACCGGTCGTTACAGTTTGGCCGGTCGTTACCGTTTGGCCGGTCGCTATAGTTTGGCCGATCGTTACAGCTGGACCGATCGATCGCCGATCGGCCCCCTTGCCAGT
Organism: Prochlorothrix sp.; assembly: GCA_035285005.1. Classification (GTDB taxonomy): domain Bacteria; phylum Cyanobacteriota; class Cyanobacteriia; order Prochlorotrichales; family Prochlorotrichaceae; genus Prochlorothrix. The sequence continues at coordinate 35 of JAYKIB010000056.1, read as the reverse complement.
CTTGCATTTCCAGCATCTCGCAGCCCGAACCCAAG
>JAYKIB010000055.1:0-2508 GCA_035285005.1 Prochlorothrix sp. | reverse complement strand
AAAAGTCGAGGATAAAACCTGAGCACAGGCTGATTTCTGATTGACTGAAAAAAGTGGGTCAAATTCAGGCCCAGAGGGCGGGTCAGCTTTTCTGATCCCTACGATCCCAAAGGTTGAGTCGGGGCGCGGTTGTCGCACCCAAGGCAGGATTGTTTGTCAGTCAATTAGGGCTGATTCTGTCGGGCACTTCGATTAATTGTGGGGGGCGGCGAAGCCGCCCAACCCAAACCTTGATTCTTGCGTGGGCTGTCTCCCAAAAAGTTGGATGAATCGAGGTGCCCTTAGGTGGGTCACTGGGCAAGCGCTTTGATTTTTCGAGGTGCCCATCAATTTAGCCCGGTTAGGGCACAACAACCTGGGCACCCGATCGGGATCGATCGGGATCGATCGGGATCGATCGGGATCGATCGGTCCACGGGAGTCCTCAAGTTAAGGTTCGTGACACAGCTCCACCGCCTCGAATTGGGGGAGCCTAGGACGGTTTGGCAAATTTCCCGACTGGGTTTACGACTTCGGAGCCGGGATTTGATAAAATCATGCCAAGCGATTAACAAAGCAACAATAATCCTTAAATTTTGTTACTGAAGAGGTCAATCAGTCCATGGACATGACAGTTCTGTTTGCTGCCCTGCCCGAGGCATACCAGGTTTTCGATCCCCTTGTGGACGTAATGCCCGTTATCCCCGTGTTCTTTTTACTTCTAGCCTTCGTCTGGCAAGCTGCCGTCGGTTTTCGCTAGAGATTGTTTAACTGAGATTACATCTCAATTTCAGGATTTTCAGTTCCAGCACTAAGGTCGGGCTTTGCTCGGCCTTTCGTAGTTTTAAGGGGACAATAATAGGGGTTCAGGCTTGGAGCATTCCCGGAGTCGCGGGACTGATGCCCAGATCTGTCCTCTGCCCCCGCCCTCCTCCTTCAGCGACTGCCAGCCTCCCCTCTCTTCATCTTCATCGGTACCTTTCATGTACAACAGCGCCCCCATTCCTGCCCCTCCTGATCACTTCCGCTCTGGTTTTGTGGGCTTGATTGGCCGTCCCAATGTGGGTAAGTCCACCCTGATGAACGCCCTGGTGGGGCAAAAGGTGGCGATTACTTCCCCCGTCGCCCAAACCACGCGCAACCGGCTACGCGGTATTCTCAGCACGGATCAGGCCCAGTTTATTTTTGTGGATACCCCCGGAATCCATAAGCCCCATCACCAGTTGGGACATGTGCTGGTCTCCAATGCCCAGGGGGCGATCGAGGCGGTGGATGTGGTGCTGTTAGTGGTGGATGGATCCGTGGCTTTGGGGCGAGGGGACCAGTTTATTGCGGATGTGATTGCGGGGGTGCTGAAAAAACGAGGAAATTCACAGGAGACCGGCGATGGGGCCAGGGAGCCAGGGGCAAATCTGGGGTCAAACTCGGGACCAAATTTGGGACCTAAGGCCGTGCTGTTGGGTTTGAACAAGATCGATCGCCAAACGGAGGATCCCCAGGAACGTGCCCAAATTATTGCCACCTATGAGACGTTGTCCCAAACCTATGGCTGGCCGATCGTCGAGTTTTCGGCGCTGACCGGTACCGGCACCGATCGCCTCCTGGACACCCTGACCCAACATCTGGACCCCGGCCCCTACTGGTACCCACCGGACTTGGTGACGGATCAGCCGGAGCGTTTCATTATGGGGGAGCTTATTCGGGAGCAGATTCTTTTGCTAACGCGGGAGGAGGTGCCCCATTCCGTGGCGGTGACGATCGATCGGGTGGAGGAGTCGCCCAAGGTGACGCGGGTGCTAGCGACGGTTTATGTGGAGCGGGATTCCCAGAAGGGAATTGTGATCGGTAAACGGGGCCAGATGTTAAAGCAAATTGGCTCAGCGGCGCGATTACAGATGCAAAAGCTGATTGATGGGAAGGTTCACCTGGAATTATTCGTTAAGGTGCAGGCGAAGTGGCGACATTCCCGCAGTCGCTTGGAGGAGTTGGGTTATCGGGTTGAGAATTAGTCGGGTCGGGATCTTCGATGACGCGGCTAGTGGCTCATTTGTCAGGATAGGAACAGCCCGATTCCCGACACTGCCGTGCCCATATCCTTATGTCTGGGGACTACTGATGAAGCGCAAGGTTTGGGTTACAGGACGGAACTCTGAATTTCGCGAGTTGCCCCCTTGGAGGTTCCCCTTGAAAGTTTATATTGGGCACCTCGATTAATTGTGGCAGGCGGCGAAGCCGCCTGCCACAACCCTGATTCTGCCGTGGGCACCACGGTCGAAATTTGAATTAATCGAGGTGCCCAATAGGGCACCTCGATTAATTGGGTTGGGCGGCTTCGCCGCCCAACCCAAACCCTGATTCTTGCGTGGGCTGTCTCCCAAAAATTCGGATTAATCGAGGTGCCCTACAGCACGGTTTGCAACAGTATCGTACAAGATGGGAGTTGCCTCGTCTTCAGCGCAGCAACTCCCTGAGATTCGGGCACCTCGAAAAATGCAGATTTTCACTGCAGTGCCCACGGCAGAATCAGGG
>JAYKIB010000054.1:0-3496 GCA_035285005.1 Prochlorothrix sp. | reverse complement strand
TACAGCACGGTTTGCAACAGTATCGTACAAGATGGGAGTTGCCTCGTCTTCAGCGCAGCAACTCCCTGAGATTCGGGCACCTCGAAAAATGCAGATTTTCACTGCAGTGCCCACGGCAGAATCAGGGTTGTGGGGGGCGGCGAAGCCGCCCCCCACAATTCATCAGTGCCCATTCGTAAGGTGACTTTATGATAGAGTAGAGTGTTGACCTTTGGCGCTTCTGCCCCCTTCACCCATGCCCCTACCCGTTGTAGCGATCGTTGGCCGTCCCAATGTCGGCAAATCCACTCTCGTGAACCGCATCGCAGGGGAGCAGGAAGCCATTGTTTTTGATCAACCCGGCATCACCCGCGATCGAACCTATCGTCAAGCCTATTGGTGCGATCGGGAATTTCAGATTGTTGACACCGGTGGTCTGGTCTTTGACGATGAGACCGAGTTTTTGCCCCTGATTCGGGAACAGGTGCTATTGGCCCTGGCTGAGGCAAAAGTAGCGATTTTTGTGGTGGATGGTCAGGAAGGCTTGACGGGAGGCGATGAGACGATCGCCCAGTGGTTACGTCAACAATCCGTGCCAACGGTACTCGCGGTCAATAAGTGCGAGTCGATCGATAAGGGCACGATGCAAACCTTAGATTTTTGGTCCCTTGGCCTGGGGGAACCTTTACCGATTTCGAGCATTCACGGCAATGGTACGGGGGATCTGCTGGATCAGGTCATTGACCATTTGCCGCCGCCGATCGAGGAAGAGGAATCCGCCGAAACGCGGGTCGCCATTATTGGTCGCCCTAATGTGGGGAAGTCCAGCTTGCTGAATGCCTTTGTTGGGGAAGGGCGGGCGATCGTCAGTCCCATTTCTGGTACCACACGGGATGCGATCGACAGTTTTGTCCAGCGCAATGACCAACGCTACCGACTGATTGACACCGCAGGTATTCGTAAGAAGCGTAGTGTTGATTATGGACCTGAATTTTTCGGCATTAACCGTGCTTTTAAGGCAATTCGTCGCTCAGATGTGGTGCTGCTGGTGATTGATGCCCTGGATGGGGTCACGGAGCAGGACCAGAAACTGGCGGGACGCATTGAAGAGGATGGTCGTGCCTGTGTGGTGGTGGTCAATAAATGGGATGCGGTGGAAAAAGACACCTACACCCTTGTGGAATATGAGAAAACCCTGCGGGGGAAGCTCTATTTCCTGGAGTGGGCACCGTTTATTTTTGTCAGTGCGATGACGGGGCAGCGGGTCGAGAAAATCTTAGATCTAGTGGACGAAGCGGCGGAACAGCACCAGCGTCGGGTCACGACTTCGGTGGTGAATGAAGTCCTGGAGGATGCCTTGGCATGGCGATCGCCCCCCAGTACCCGCCAAGGTCGCCAAGGCCGGATCTACTACGGTACGCAGGTCACCAGCCGCCCCCCCACCTTCACCATGTTTGTCAACGATCCCAAGCTCTTCAAAGACAGCTACCGTCGTTACATTGAACGTCAGTTCCGGGAAAGTTTGGGGTTTCAGGGTACGCCGGTGCGCTTTTTCTGGCGCGGCAAGAAGCAACGCGAGATCGATCGGACGAATCCCAACCGCGCCACCCGCGTTTAGCAGGGCTGGGAGACTGGGGTCATGGTAGGAAACTGTGATGCAGAACGACTGAGGCATGGTGTCTACTATCAAGGTGCCCTGTAGCATAGTTGCCACGCTAGCAAAAAGTACTATGAACCTACAGAGAGCCTATACCCGCACTTGCGCCGAAATAGGGCGTAATCCAGAGAAACCCTTCTCTAGAAAGCTTCATCTGCGGACTAACCCAGAAATTCACCGTAGGGTATCTCGATTTATTCAAATTTCGACCGTAGTGTCCACGGCATAATCAGGGTTGTGGCAGGCGGCGAAGCCGCCTGCCACAATAATCGAGGTGCCCCGTAACGTCTTTTTAGCTGCGAAGCGAGAAGGGGTGAGCATCAATGCCTGGATTGAGAAAGTCTTGGCCCAGGAGGTTGAGAAGGCTTTGTCATAGTAAGGCATCTAGGATTCTCCCTAGGAGATCGACTGCTGCAAGCATCAAAATCTGATACTGCGGTGTGTTTCACTTTGCCCAACGCATCCTACCCGTTGTGTTTACTTGTCCTGTCCTAGTTAGAATCCGGCAGCGAAGTGAAGTGAAGACCATTAAAAAAGCGCAGCTCCTGGAGCTGCGCTTGTGTTTTTGAAACATTGGGACGACTGAGGTCTGTTTAGATCCGCCCCACCGAAGCATTCACCGGACACATCATTACGATCGAGCCAGAGGTATGGTGAGCCAAAAAATTGGCTTAATTCGATTGGATATCGCAGGTGAGGGGGCAGGAGGCATACACGGACAGTGCCGTTGCATTCTCCCGACCGTTGAGCCAAGCCAACCAGGTCACGTCCTGGGGGTGAATGCCCCGGAAGGTGAGCACAGCGGAGGTGACCACGATGCCCAAAATGTGAATCCCGAGGATGCTAGCGGCAATCAACAGGGCTGCACTCATGGATAGCACGCTTTGCAGGGTCACCACCGCCAGGGATCCAATCAGGACCACCAGAATCAAAACGGGGAACCCGATTACCAGAGAGCAGACCGCTAGGGTGAAAACCCAGGTCAAAAAACTTTGCGCAATCATCAGTGAATATGACTTTTCTAAGCCTTGGCTATTGGTCAGTGCCATTGCCCCTTACTCCTATACGGTGAACTTCGGATTTGGTTGTTTTTAAAAGCTTATCCCAAACCTCAGACAGGATTTGGTCTGGGGAGGTCTTGCAATGCAGGTATTGCATTGACTAGTTCCTCAGGCAGTGAGTTTACTGCCAAATTCTGTGGTGCAAGACTCCGTCACCGGCGGCTCCGGTGTGATTTCAGTATAGGGGAGTGATCTAGAAAAGATGAGGGTCAGGATATAAAAGTTCACATTATAGGAGTCTTGACCAAAACTTTTCTTTGGCTTTAGGGGGTGGGTTGGACCGATCGAGTTTGGCCCCATGAGGGCTATATAGCCTGTAATGGCGTGATCACAAGCAATCCAAAGGTGAGCTAGATATGTGGGAGGATCCGGAAATTGTTAGGTATTTATACGCTGGCGATCGTTAAGCACGCTTAACGTTACATTTCTTCACTGGAAATTCAGAATTGGGGAATAAATCTGAGAAGGGTACCTCGATTAATTGTGGGGGGGGCGGCTTCGCCGCCCCCCCACGCAACCCTGATTTTTGCGTGGGCTATCTCTCAAAAGTTTGGATTAATCGAGGTGCCCAGAATGGGGACGGGGATTGTGATGCGTGGGGAGTGGGGCGTTGCACGAGGAAGAGGGGGGAACAGAGGCAGCGTCATAGGGCCAAGAGGGGGGATTGGGAGGCTTGGGTTCGGGCTGCGAGATGCTGGAAATGCAAGACTGGCAAGGGGGCCGATCGGCGATCGATCGGTCCAGCTGTAACGATCGGCCAAACTATAGCGACCGGCCAAACGGTAACGACCGGCCAAAC
>JAYKIB010000053.1:0-9611 GCA_035285005.1 Prochlorothrix sp. | reverse complement strand
TGTCTGGTGTCATCGTTTAAAATAGTAGGGGGCACCCAACCCTAGGTCTTGGGTCACTCAACCCACCCGCCCCAACCCTCTTGTGGGGCTATCTCCTAGGGCACTTCGATTAATCGTGGCAGGCGGCGAAGCCGCCTGCCACAACCCTGATTCTGTCGTGGGTACTACGGTTGAAATTTAAATTAATCGAGGTGCCCCCTAGCAATTTGGATGAGTCGAGGTGCCCCGTTGTTATCTCTGTTTCTCTGGAGATTTTCCGATGACCACACCCGTCACCCTCGAAGATATTTACCGCCTTTTTGAGCGGTCCCAAGCCGAAGCCGATCGCCGTGCTGCTGAAGCCGATCGCCGCCTCGGTGACCTAGCACACCTCTTGACGGAATCTAAACAGGAGGCCGATCGCCGCTTTGGTGAGTTGGAGCACCTCTTCGCAGAATCTAAGCAGGAGGCCGATCGTCGTCTCGGTGAGTTGGAGCGCCTCTTCGCGGAATCTAAGCAGGAGGCCGATCGTCGTGCCGCCGAAGCCGATCGCCGCATGATGCGCCTCGATCGACTCTTTGCTGAATCAAATCGACGAATGGAGGAGATGAGACACGAAAACCAGCAAAATCTTCGAGAAATTCGTAAAATGGTGGCGGGTTTGAGCGATCGATGGGGTAGCTTTGTCGAGAACCTGGTGAAGTCCTCTGCTGTGGCGGTGTTTCAGGAACAAGGCATTGAGGTAACGGAGGTGTACCGGGGTCTCCATAAACGGCAGGGAGAATTGGAAGTGGAAATTGACGTGTTGGCCACCAGTGCCACGGAGGCGATTGCGATCGAGGTGAAATCTCACCTAACCCGTGACGATGTGGAGGACTTCCTGGTGCGGCTACCCCGCTTTAAGGATGCTTTCCCGTTTTATCGGGACTACACCCTTTACGGTGCTGTGGCAGGCATTGATATTGATCAGGGGGTCGATCGCTACGCCTATCGTCAGGGTCTATACGTGCTGCGGCAAGCGGGAGAATTTGTAGAAGTGGCCAATGACGATCGCTTCCAGCCCGTGCTGTGGTAAGCCACCGCAGCCCTGGATCTAGCTCAGGAAAACCTGGTTGCAGAGACTGCCATCGTGCCCTATACTAAATCGTCGGCAAGTTTGTCAGAGACCGAAGGAGGGAACTATTCCTGATCCGCTCACCCTAACGGTAAGTTTACGAGGCACCCGAGAAGTTAGGGGAAATTGTCAATTATTCCGCCTCACTGGGCTATTGGACGCATTCTCAGAACCTACCTTTCGTAAGGTTCTGGGCAAGTACATCGAAGATAGCCACAAGAATATTATTCTTGATCTCTCGCACATCGACTTCATTGACAGTTCTGGACTAGGTGCCTTAGTTCAGCTTGCCAAGCAGGCTCAAGTTGCGGAAGGCTCCTTTCAGATTGTGACGAATCCCCGCGTGACCCAAACCGTCAAGCTGGTGCGTCTGGAAAAGTTCCTCGCCCTGCAACCCTCTGTTGAGACGGCCTTGAATAATGTTGCCGCCGGCTAAGGGAGCGCCTGACTCCACGCCGATTGAGCCGTCCCTTCCGGCCCTTGCCCTCGAACATTGCCAGGGCCTTATGTCACGTGAACAGGCTCTACAGCTTTCGCCCGTTCTCCTCGCTTATGTGGGCGATGCAGTGTATGAGCTGTACGTGCGCCTTCATTTTTTGCTCCCGCCCCAACGGATTCAAACGTATCACCGCCAGGTGGTGCAACAGGTGCGGGCCGAGCAACAATCTTCCCATCTGGAAACGTTGCGGGAACACCTCACAGAAATAGAATTGGCCCTTGTGCGCCGGGGACGAAATGCGGCTAGCTCACCGCCCAAGCGGGTTAGCTTTCAGATCTACCAGCAGGCAACGGCCCTAGAAACCCTCGTGGGCTATCTCTACTTAACGGATCCAGAGCGTTTAAAAGCGCTGTGGCAGCATCTCCAGTTTGATGCTGCTGTCTAGTGCTGCATTCTGTCCTGACTGAGGTATATCGTATGGTTCCCCGTCGTGAACGTCGATCGTTTAAAGCCCAAGCTGCGAAGGGTAAAGGGGGTAAGTTTAAGACTGGGGCCAAGGGGAAAGGGGGGCGGACGAAGTCTAAGTTTGATCCCTCCCAGTCGCCTCGCCTGAGTCGTCGCAAGTTTGAGAAGTCGGATGCGGGCGATCGGTTTGGGGCCGATCGAGCTGATCGTGACGGGCCTGATTTTGGATCGGAGGATCGGCGATCGGGTGGTCCTCGGGGTGGGTCTCGGGATCGCCGCGATCGACCGGCGGGGACACGCGGCCCCGGCAGCGATCGACCGTTTCGTGGTCCGTCGCGGGATCGGTATGGCTCGGATTCGGAGTCTGGGCGAGGGGCTCCCAAGCCTCGGTTTGGGGCCGATCGTCGTTTGAATGCGGGCGCAGAGGGGGAAGACCGGCCCAGGGGGAAAGATTTTGGCGGTAAACCGGGCGGTAAGCGCTTCGGGGATAAAAGCTTTGGAGATAAGGGACCGCGGGGCCGAGATGGAGAGTTCCGGGGCGGATCTGGACGATCGGGCGATCGAGAGTTTGGTGGAGAACGGAGTTTTAGCAGCGATCGAGGAGGCCGCAGCTTTGGTAGCGACCGGGGTGACCGGGGCGATCGAGGAGGCCGCAGCTTTGGTAGCGATCGGGGCGATCGGGGTGACCGGGGAGGCCGCAGCTTTGGTAGTGACCGGGGAGACCGGGGCGATCGAGGAGGCCGCAGCTTTGGTAGCGATCGGGGTGACCGGGGCGATCGGGGATGCCGCAGCTTTGGTAGCGATCGGGGTGACCGGGGAGGCCGTAGCTTTGGTAGCGATCGGAGCGATCGGGGCGATCGGGGAGGTCGCAGCTTTGGTAGCGATCGGGGGCGATCGGAAGGACGGTTTGAATCCCGCTCTGATTCCCGTTCCGACTCTCGTTCAAACTTCCGCGCAGATAGCAACGGAACTGAAGCCGATGAACGCAATGACCTCATCTATGGACGGCATCCAGTCTTGGCAGCGCTTGAGGGTGAGCAGTCCATTAATCGCGTTTGGGTCTCCTCCCGCCTGCGCTATGATCCCCAGTTTTTTGAAAAGCTGAACCAGGCAAAAGCCGAGGGCACCGTGGTGGATGAGGTGGATATGTCGCGCCTTAACCAACTGAGCCAGGGCGCTACGCACCAAGGCATTGTGGCTCAGGTTGCGCCCTATGAATATTGGGAGTTGCCGGACCTGATGGAAGCGGCGCTGAAGGACAGCGATCGGCCTGTGATTTTGGCGGCAGATAGTATTACGGATCCCCATAACTTGGGAGCGATTATTCGATCGGCGGAAGCCCTCGGTGCCCAAGGGTTGGTGATTCCCCAGCGGCGAGCGGTGGGGGTGACTTCCACGGTGATGAAGGTGGCAGCCGGTGCGCTCAGTCACTTTCGGGTAAGCCGGGTAGTGAACCTGAATCGAGCCTTGGAAGAGCTTAAGAGCCAGGGTTTCTGGATTTATGGCACCGCAGCGGAAGCATCCCAGTCGATCCATGCGGTGGATTTCCAAGGGCCGATCGTCCTGGTGATTGGTTCCGAGGGGGAAGGCTTGAGCCTACTGACCCAAAAGAATTGTGATGTGCTGATTTCGATCCCGCTCCAGGGTAAATCATCGAGTCTCAATGCGTCGGTTGCGGCGGGGATGACGTTGTATGAGGTGATGCGGCAACGCTGGACTCAGCCCCAACCGGTCGTGAGTTTGCCGTCTTGAGAGTGCCGTTGCTGACATTTTGATGGGAACGATTTGATGGGAGCGATCGGGAGGAGGCGGGAGCTTCTGGGCCGATCGGTTTCGGTACGTTAAAAAGTGCCCCCGCATAGCGGGGGCACTTTTTAGATTGCATTGGTCCGGTGCTGTGGCCCATCGTGGCAACGTTGCGGTGAGGGCTTCCACAACGGGGGGATACACCCTTGTGTCCCTGGACCTTATGCAACGAATGGCCTTGATGGTTTGTGCAACTGGTGGTGTCTGTTGGGGTGTGCTTCACGTTTGCCACTGGAGAGCCGAGCCGGGACTGACGATCCAGCGATCGGTCAGTGGTGGAGCGGGCCAGAGGCCCGTTCCATCGTGAAATCGATCGCCCTAACGCCTTGCCCTAACGCCAGAGGCGGTTTTCCAGGTCGCGAATTTGGCGCTCCAGGCGATCGATCCGACCCCGTAGTTCATCCACCTCGGACTGTCGGGCAACACCGATATCCTGCAACATATTTCGCATTTGCTGTTGCAGTTGAGCTTCCCAGGTATCTTGCTCAGTTTTGAACTGTTGTAAAAAATCATCGACCAGATCCTTGGCCTGGTTGGGATCGAGGCGGCCTGTTTGGACCCATTCGTCGCTGACTTCCCGGAGCTTGTCGGCAACCAACGTGGTGGTGCCAACGCCGATCAGTAAAAGCTGTTTGAGTACGTTGTTGTTATCCATGCGGGTGGTATGTCCCCAATAGGTGCGATTGGTGGTGGGGGTGAGGTCTGCGGAAGGTATTGTGCGGTACCTGGGTCTCCTGGGACCGGCTCTCCCGGTAGCGAACCCTCCTCAACATAGCCCAAAACCTTCCGCTGCTCACCGGTTTTCTGTGGGTCGATCGGGGAGGATATCCGCCCCTGCCCCCGTGTTAGACTGCCGCTTCCATCCGTCAGCGAGTGCCGTATTGGGATCGATGAGAATCCCACAGCGGCGCAGTTGCGATCGATCGATTCCCTGCCAGGAACTCGCCTCTACCCCGGCCTGATCAAACCGCGTCATGGCCCCTTGCCTCAAGTCTTGGCTTGCCCAGTATAGATACATCAGATTTAAGCCCACCAGACCGATCGTCCCCAGCATCCCTAACCCAAACGCGAGCCACAGTCGCCCCGCCCAGGCATCCCAGACTTGGGTATTGATCAGAAACCCTAACCCATAGGTGCCCACCGCTGTGATCAGCCACAGCCAGCCTCGGGCCATGGCCCGATCGCTGAAGCGCCCCAACCCCAGGCCGATCGCCCCCCCTAATAGGAGGGCGATGCCAGCCAATCGGGGATCCCGTCCTCCCGTTGCCAAGCCGCCATAGCAAAAGCCCCACAGCATGCCGCTTAAGGTTGCCGCAATCGATCGTCCCCAGCCTTCCCGACGAATCCCGGCCAATCCCCAGGGCAGTAGCGCGAGGAGCCCCAGCACTAGTTTCAGGCTAATCCCATAGCGGTAGACAACTTGACCGGGCAGTGCCCCGAGACTACCAAAGCCCAGCAAGCTGACGGCTTGGAACTGAAGGGTAGCCAGGAGCAGGCCGATCGCCCAGCCCCCCAGCAGTCGATCGCGCCGAATGCCTAGCCGTGCATAGTCAAAAATCACGGCCCGCAGATTACAACCCCGGAAGTCACAGCCCCGCAGGTCGCAGTGGCGAAAGTCAGCCCCTGTCAGGTTGTGGCCCCGGAACGATCGACCCCGTAGGTTTTGACCGACGAAACTGTAAGCGGTGGGGGGCATGGGCTGCGGTGCTTGGGGCGCTTGGTGTGGCTCTGGAGCCGAGGGGTGATGCGATTGTGGGTGATGTGAGTGTGGGTGATGCGATTGTGAGGAATCCCTTGGCCCAGTCATAGAAAGCGTGTTGATACGTTTTGCGATACGGTTAATTCTGGAGCGTTACCGTGCTGAACCATGGCCCGAACAGAGTCCGTGATGATACCCCTGGGCACCCGAGCCCCAGATTTTCAGTTGCCCGATGTGACCACCGGCGAGACCCTCAGCCCGGTCCACTTTCGTGATCGTAAAGGGCTTCTGGTCATGTTTATTTGTCAGCATTGCCCCTTCGTGAAGCACATTGAGCCAGAAATTGCCCGTCTTGACCGAGACTACCGCCCCCAAGGACTCGGCATGATTGCCATTAGCGCCAATAGCACCCTGACCCATCCCCAGGATAGTCCCGAGTTCTTGCAGCAACAGGCCCAGCGCCTGGGGTTCCAATTTCCCTATTGCTTTGATGCAACCCAGGCGGTTGCCAAGGCGTACAATGCCGTCTGCACACCGGATTTCTTCCTTTTTGACGCTGATCAGTGCTTGGTGTATCGGGGACAACTGGATGATAGCCGACCGGGGAATGATATCCCCGTGACGGGGAAAGACTTGCGGGCCGCGATCGAGGCGGTTTTGGCCGATCGTCCCGTCAATCCTGAGCAAAAACCCAGCATTGGCTGCAATATTAAATGGCATCCGGAGACCCACCACTAAAACCCATGGCAGATCAACTGATTCGCGCAACCGCTGCCGACAACGGCATTCGGGCCGTGGGAGTCATCACCACGGACCTCACCAACACCGCCCGCCAACGCCATAATCTCTCACCCCTGGCCACCGATGCCCTCGGTCGCACCATGGCCGCTGGCCTGATGTTGGCCTCCAGTATGAAGCAGCCCCAGGCGCGGGTCAGTCTGCGGATTCGGGGCAGTGGCCCCCTGCGGGGGCTGATGGTGGATGCGGGCCGGAACGGCACCGTGCGGGGGTATGTCCATAATCCGCTGGTGGATTTGCCCCCCAACGAGGACGGGCACTGGGATGTGGGGACGGCCCTGGGATCTGGCTATCTCTTCGTGATGCGGGATGTGGGCTATGGTCAGCCCTTCAACAGTACGGTGGAACTGGTGACGGGGGAAGTGGGCGATGATATCACCTACTTTCTGGCCCACTCGGAACAAACGCCCTCGGCCATGGCCCTGGGGGTCTTTGCGGACCATGACGGGGTGCAGGCAGCCGGGGGACTGCTGATCCAAGTATTGCCCAAGGCGGCACGGGATTTGGGCTTGGTGGAGTTGCTGGAATCTCGCTGTCAGCACTTGACGGGCTTTACGCCCCTGCTGCGATCGGGGAAGTCCTTGCCGGAAATTCTCGAGGATTTACTAGGGGATTTGGGCCTAAGTCTCCTGCCTGAGACTCAAGATCTCCGCTTTTTCTGCCCATGCTCCTTCGATCGTGTGCTGGGTGCCCTCAAAATGTTGGGTCAAGATGAACTGCAGGATATGATTCAGGAGGACGACGGGGCCGAGGCCACCTGTGATTTTTGTGGTGAAGTGTACCAAGCCAATGCTAATCATTTGGAAGATTTAATCCAGGAATTACGCCATGAAGCCGCCGGAGTCTAGCTCTGATTCTGCCCTCAATATCTGGGACTACAAGCCCTGGTGGTGCCAGCCCTGGTCGATTTTAGCGACGGGATTTGGGACGATCGCCCTAAGTTGGCTGATTTTCCACCGTTACTGGCTGACTACGATCGTTGCGCTACCACTTTTGGCCTGGATGGGCTTTTTCCTGCTGCTTTACCCGCGCTTGCTCCAGTCCCCGGATCCAGAGGTGGAGCCGAATCCCACCGGTCCGCCGCCCGCCCCCTGAGGGCAGTGGGGCAGATCGCAGGGGCGTAATCGGCTCAGGATTCCCTTTAAGATAGAAGACAAGTCAAAACCGGAGGGAGCCTCGGTGCAGGAAGATGGGTGGTGTTGCCGCTCCCTGCAGCCCCCCGACTCATCCAAGTTTTGGTCATCCAAGTTTTTGGGAGATCGCCCCCGTCAGAATCAGGGGTTGGGCTGGGCTGAGCAGAGTCGAAACCCACCCCAATTCATTGCGGTCCCCGCATGTGTAAATCTTTAACCTAGCTAGCCATCATGTCTGAAAGTCTGACCCTAACGCCTGAAAACGTCGAAACTGTTTTGGATCAACTCCGTCCCTATCTGATCGCCGATGGCGGCAATGTGGAACTGGTGGAACTGGATGGCCCGATCGTGCGCCTACGCCTCCAGGGAGCCTGCGGATCCTGCCCTAGCTCCACGATGACCTTGAAAATGGGGATTGAGCGGAAGCTACGGGATATGATCCCCGAAATTTCTGAGGTTGAGCAAGTTCTCTAGGGGCTGTCATCATGTGGCCCTGAAATTTCCTCAGAATCAGGGCCCTAGCTCCTATCTCATACAATGGGGGCGGATCGTTACTCCCCCTCGCCCATCTTGGGAGAGCGAGGCTGGGGGGGTGAGGGTTATCGATCCGGAACCTTAGCCGTTATAACCCGGATTGCTGGCGGATCGATCGGGCCAAGGCCGACACATCCTCATCCCCAAAGCCCTGATTAATCAGCCCCGTCTCCATCTGCTCCACATAAGCCGCCATCGGCAAGCTCACCCCCAACTCCTGGGCCGCTTCCAACGCAATTCGTAGATCCTTGCGATGCAGCCGTAGCCGGAAACCCAGGGGATACTCATTGGCTAACATATTGCCCGATCGATGGCTTAATCCCCAGGATCCCGCTGCACCGCCCCCCACAGCCTGGACCACCTGAGCCATATCTAGCCCTGCCTTCTGCCCCAGCGCTAACCCCTCCGCCACGGCCCAATAGGTGCCCGCCACAATAATTTGATTAATCGCCTTGGTCACCTGTCCCGATCCGATCGGCCCCACATGGGTGATCGTCTGGCCCAGCACCTCCAGTACCGGGCGCACCTGCTCTAACACCGCTGCATCACCGCCCACCATAATCGACAGGGTGCCCTGCTGCGCCCCCTCGGATCCACCCGAAACCGGTGCATCCAGCATGGCAATTCCCTGCTCCTGCAACCGCGCCGCAATCTGGCGCGTCACCTGGGGGCTAATCGTCGAGAGATCAATCACCACGCTACCCGCTGTAGCTCCCTGAATAATCCCGGTTTTGCCTAGGATCACGCTCTCCACATCGGGGCTATCGCTCACACAGGTGAGGATAATGTCAGCTCCTTGGGCCGCTGCTTGGGGGGTCGCTGCGCGGGTGGCTCCCCGATCGAGGGCGGCTTCTTCTCGCTGGCGAGTGCGGTTGTGGACTCTGACAGCGTAGCCTGCGGCCAGCAGGTTCAAGGCCATGGGTAAGCCCATGGTGCCCAAGCCGATTACAGCCAGAGTGGGGGAGCTAGAAAGAGTGGGGGTGCTAGAAGAAGAGGTCATGGGTCCGAAGCGTCCGATTCAAGGTTTTGCATTTTGGCGAGGCGAGCTTCCATTTCCAGTAACCGCCGTCCCAGATCCTGTTGTTCCAAGGTCAGTTGTTGTCGCCATGCTTCTAGCCGATTCTGTTCTTGACTGAGGAACTCCGGGGTTTCCCCCCCCCTAAGGTATCCCTGCACCAGGTCAAGGAGCCAAGATGTGGCACTCTCCCAGTGCTTGACCTCTTTGCCCTCCAGCGTCACTAACAAAAGTACGCCGGAACTTAACCGTAGCTCGTGCTCTACCTCGGCCAATAAATCTTGCTCGGGCTGGCTTGTGGGTAAGCCTAAGGGTTCATCGAGGGGGAGGGGTTCCGGGGGGTCGAGAAGTCGCCAAATCTGGGAGGTTTGCCGCTGGGCCAGAAGCTTAAGGTAAGGCTGTGACTGGGAATTGGGGTGCAGATATTGGGCCAAATAAAGCATGGCAAAAAAATGAGTGTGCCATAGAGATTGCAGGGGAGAAGCAGCTAGTTCTGAGACATTACAGCACGGTTTGCAACAGTATCGTACAAGATGGGAGTTGCCTCGTCTTCAGCGCAGCAACTCCCTGAGATTCGGGCACCTCGAAAAATGCAGATTTTCACTGCAGTGCCCACGGCAGAATCAGGG
>JAYKIB010000052.1:0-8305 GCA_035285005.1 Prochlorothrix sp. | reverse complement strand
CGGAAAGGCGATCGTGGCTGTTCCACTTCCACTTCCGCTGGGGCCTCGATCGCCACGGCTTCCTGTTGCAGGGCAGCCGGAAGTTTTTGCAATTGGGGAAGTTCCACCAACTCTCGTTCCTTCGCTGGAACCCGTTGGGGCAAGTTGAGGGGTTGCAACAGATCCAGCTCTAGCGCCTGCTGGGGTTTGGGTAACGTTCGCATCAAATCGTCTAGGGGACGAGGAATGACCATAATCGCGTGTAACTCGCCCACACGCTCTGCCTCATACATTCCTGCTTCCACAGCCATGGTGACATCGGCGACTCGCCCTTGAACGATCGCCGTACAGAGGCCACTGCCCGTTTTTTCATAGGTCAGCAGTTCCACATTGGCGGACTTGAGCATGGCATCGGCAGCGGCTACCATGGGCGGGAATCCCCGGGTTTCCACCAGACCGATCGCCCCTGTTGCTGGAAAATTACCTTGACTTTGGGCATAGGCCGCAAAATGGGCACTAATGGGTAAAACCAACTCCAAATTCGGTAGGGGCCGGGGTAGCATCATGCTAGAGATATATTGACCGAACTGCTCGGCGGTTTCCTTGCCCGTTTGGACTGCGAGGCGAATATCTGCATAGTGTCCCCGGACCACTGCGGTACAGTAGCCGCTCCCGGTTTTTTCATAGCCCACTAACACCACTCCCGACGACTTCAGCATCATGTCGGCAGTGCCAATCATGGCCGGAAAACTGCGGGTACAAACAAGGCCAAGGGCACCCATATCCGGGGATTGGATTTCCATAACAAACTCCTGGGTGGTGTGGGGAGGGGTGGAGCGATCGGGACTTAACAACCATAAATCCACCCAACCGAATACCCTCAAGTTACTACATTCCTTGGGTCAGATCCCAAAACTGGGTGAGGGGATCAATACAATACAGCTTAGGACTGGGGAGCGGTCAACGGTCGGGTCAATCGAGCGTCTTGGTGCCCCGACGCCTTGATATGGTGACTGGTTGATATGGCGACTTGGGCCATAGGTTTTTCAGGCCGAAGGGGGGCGATCGGGAAACATGGACCAGCGCATTTGTAAGAAATAGTCTCGACCATAAACCCGACGGGGTTGGGCCGGGGGCGAGGGGGAGCGATCGATTGTCGGGCTAGTAGAGGTTGCTGGGGCCATGGGTGATGTTTGTGCGGGGTCTTGCGGTAGACCTGATCCGGACGGTCCCGAGGCAGAGCCAGTTTCCGCTGGCGATCGGGTTTGTTGGGGGCTATAGAACTGAAACCCGTGGGGCATGGAGAGTCGGGGCGGTTCAGAGGATGGCGACCCAGGGGGTCTTGCTTCCGCTTGGCCAGGGGCAGAAGGTGATGGCTGCGCTGATCTATCTTGAACCCTCGCCTCTGGTCCTGCGGTGGACGCTGCCGTTCCCCAAACTGGGTTAGCCTCCGAGTGGAGGTGGGTGCCGGTGGGAGGTGTTGTCTCCCCAGGGGGTGGGCTAGGTTCTCCAAATGGCCTCTGGCTGGGGAGGGGATCTATTGATTCCACTGATTCCACGCTTGGAGGTGTTGGCTCCGTGTGCTCCCCCGCAGTGGGTGCCGTCTGGGCTGGTGGGACGGGATCGTCCCAGGCTTCAAAGCCCTGATTAAAGGATGGAGAAGGTGTTGAATGGAAGGGTGAGACCGAAGGCTGGGGGGCAAAGGTCGCAACCGAGGGGCTAGATGTTGCCGCCGGTGTTGCTGGCATGGGAACCCGAGACGGGGTTGCGATGTGGCCCGTGGGAGGCATTTCAGGAACCAGGGCACGGGGATGCTGACTTACCACGGAACCGGGGGCAATGATCGCGCCCGCTGGAACCGACTGCTCAAATACTGTGGTGGAGGCACCAACGCAGGCTTGGGCACCGATCGTCCCCTGGCCCACCATTAACACGCCCGCCCCTAAGGTGGTTCCCGCTTCCACGGCAATCGTTCCGCCCCGGGCATGGAGTAACACCCCCATGCCCAGGGACACCCCAGCACTAATCACAATGCGGCTGCCCGGATCTGCCAGGAGCATCACACCGGGAGCCATGACCACATCGTTTGCCACCACCACATCACCCTGGATCTGGCATTCCGTTGTTATGGGGGGATGGAGGGGGGGAAGGTTCATGGTCATCACTCCTGGGCAAGATGATCAGACAAGCAGATCAGAAGAGCGCGAAGGAATCGGCTCTAGGCAAGGTCCTCTTCACCCTAGGGGCGTTGGACAATCACCTCACCAATCCGACGCTTCGCCTGGGGATCCACCCCGATCAGGCGAACGTAGTTGCCGGAGTACTCCGATAGAAGGCTGGAAATGGCTCCCAGCACCTGATCCCCTCGACCTTCGATTGTGCCGTGGGCTTGCCAAGATCCTGTTTTAAAGCGGCGCTTATCAGCGTATTCAGCGCTGACACGATAGCCTTGGCCCAGCCAGCCCCGTACTTGGTTGGCTGCGTCGGCACTGAGCCCCCCTGGAGCACTGCCATTGCTACCATAGCTGCCGCCGTTACCACTGGGGCTAGTCCCATTACTGAAGGCATAGCTGGCTCCGGTGGTTGCGGACGTGGTGGCCACGGGTTGGCCATCGGGACGCTGGACCAGAATCTCCGCCACACGACGCTTCGCCAGGGGATCCACCACAATGATGCGGACATACTCGCCGCTGTACTGTTGCATGGCACCTTCCAGGGCAGCCATGACTTGGTTAAAGCCTGTGGCCTCGATCGACGGACCCGTTTGCCATGCGCTGGTCTTGAAGCGACGCTTGTTGGCATGCTCCACCGTGATGCGGCAGCCTTGGCTCAGGAAACTACGAACCTGCTCTCCCAGACCCCCGGTATTTGCTCCGGTGCTGGCGTAGCTGCTGCTGCGGCCATTGCTGCGGGCGGTGGAAGCTGCCACGGGCACTGCACCATTTTTGGAGAGTGATGTGGGCTTGCCATCGGGCCGCTGAATCAGCACTTCTAATACCCGACGGCGGGCCTGGATATCGATGCCCAGTAGCCGGACATATTCCCCACTGTGCTCCTGGAGGCAAGCACTCAGGGCTGCCAGTACTTGGCTCTCGTTGCTGGACTCGATCGGCGCACAGCTCTGCCAAGAACTTGTCTTGAAGCGACGGGGATCCGCATGTTCGGTCCCGATGCGATAGCCTTGGGCCAGGAGGCTGCGAACTTGGCTAACGACCTCTTGGCTTAATCCATAACCGTTATTCATGGCGTTGTTATTTCCGTTAACAGATACCTCTAACCCTTGGGTTCCAGAGAACCCAGTGGACCCATTAGACCCATTAGCCTCCTGGGATACCCCTTCACGAATCGGCGTGATACAAGCTGAACTCTGGGCGCAGTGGTAACCGGCCAAGAGTGCCTCATTCACGCCCACCACATGATGGGCAAATTCCTTATCTTCTGGCCTCACGTCAGGTAAGCGATCGGCCTGCTGTTGGCTGGTGATCACAGCCCCTGAGGGGACGTACTTTCCAGGGGGAATTTCGACGTCTTGAATCAGAGCATGCATCATCACAATGCAGCCATGCCCCACCCGCGCATTGAACACCGTGGAGCGAAAGCCGATAAAGCATTCATTCCCCACGTAGGCGGGACCATGGATCAAGGCTTTGTGGGTAATGGAGGATCCGTCTCCAATCCACACAGAGTATTCCTTTTGATCATCCCCCAGGACCCGCCCCTGTTCCAACCCATGGATCACGACACCATCTTGAATATTGGTGCGAGATCCGATGTGGAACGGTGCGCCTTCGTCAGCCCGGATTGATGTACCCGGTGCTATCAGAACGTTTTCTCCAATCCGAACATCACCAATGACATTGGAGAAGGAGTGAACATAGGCAGACTCGTGAATTTGGGGTTCAGCCAAATCCCGAGACCACGGGGTTGGGGGAGCTGCAAAGCTATAACCAGCCATAGGTGCTCCTCTTTAAAATTGCGCTCAATGGTTGCCACGGAGGTCGCTGCGCGGGGGCATTGACGGGGTGAGGGTGCGTGGGGTGAGGGGGACGAGTGTAGGGGATAGGGGAGGGACGGAGTCCGCCCCGGGTGAACAGTCTCTGGGCTGGACAGTCTCTGGAGAGAGCCTAGAGCCCGACGTTTAACCCTGAGTACACAGGAGGCCAGAGGGGGACAGACGGCGGAGAACGCCCGAGCTGAGCACACACCATGTCTGGGCTGCTGAGGCACCCCTAGTTAGCCCGATTTAGTCTGTTGAGCAGGGCGAACATCACGCAGGCTCGAAACGATCGATCCGAGCCCTCAGCAGGCTAAGCTCAGCAGGCTGATTGTTGTGGTCCCGGTTTTTTCCCAGAACCTTGACCCAGATTTCGGGTTTATCCTGGCCTTAGTAACTCTCTCGCTTGCTGTACACCGATCGATTGGCTAGGGTCACCGTATCAATAATGGCAATGATGGCCGCATCCACCGGACGATCGCCACAATCCCGCACATGGCGAGATTGGCTCCCTCGGCTGACCAACACCCATTCATCGATACCGGCTCCTACCATATCTGCTGCCACCTCATAGTCAGGGGTGGCCTCACCGGTTTCGTCCACAAATTGCACCACGAGAAGCTTGACCCCTTGGAGGCTTGGCTCCTTGTAGGTACTCACCACGGTGCCCCGAACCCTCGCAATACGCATCGACTTTTAGGGCAAATGTACGTTTTAGAATGTTTGTTAGGAAGTTGGGGCTGGAAGACGGGAGCTTCAGTGGCCCGAAAGAATGGGAAATTTTTCTATAGCAAAAACACTCTGACCCTAGGAAGACGCTAGGCTTGAAAGCCAGAAGCCTTAACACCAGAAACCTTTGAAGTCCACCATGGCCTTTACCCCATAGGAATGCTGTTGGCGCGATCGGCCATTGGACGGCACGCCATCGGCTTGATTGGCAAAGGTCCACTGCAGGGCATAGGTGCGAGCCAGATCCGGCGATCGATCGCAATCACGACGATCGATTGGGCGCAGGCAGCACATCCTAGGCTGTCGATATTCGCTACCCGTTTATTTTTCCCGGTTCAGCTAGAGATGATGCAACGTCCAAACGATGCAACGTCCGAGCTTGACTTCCCCTTAGCGTTGGCGACGGATCCCCGACACGGAATCGCGGAACTGCTCTACCGATTCTGTGTAGCGAATCGGTAACACATATTCCAGATTTTCGTGGGGACGGGCAATAATATGGTGGGACAGAACCTGTCCCCCCTGAACCCGAGTAGCAGACTCAATTCCAGCCGCAACGGAAGCTTGGACCTCGGACACGTCGCCGCGCACAATCACGGTCACCCGACCGCTACCAATCTTCTCGTAGCCCACTAGGGTCACACGGGCCGCCTTGACCATGGCATCCGCTGCTTCCACCAGCGCGGGGAAACCCAGCGTTTCGATCATTCCGACCGCAATGGACATGACAAACTCTCCTTGAACAACGGAATCAGCAAGAATGGGCTGGCTCAGATCACCAACCCACCTGCTCTACATGCGGAACTGTTCCACAGCTTCGGTGTAGCGAATGGGAAGGACGTATTCCAGGTTTTCATGGGGACGGGCAATGATGTGGTGGGACAGAACCTCGCCACCTTGAACCCGCTTAGCGGAGTCAATCCCAGCGGAAACGGAGGCTTGGACCTCAGACACATCACCCCGAACGATAACGGTCACTCGCCCGCTACCAATTTTCTCGTAGCCCACTAGGGTCACACGAGCTGCCTTAACCATGGCATCAGCCGCTTCCACGACGGCGGGGAAGCCTTGGGTTTCGATCATTCCTACTGCGATCGGCATGGTTCCAAATCCTTACGCGATGAAGATGTTGAAGGTTCTACGAGCAAGAGCGTTAGCAAGGGGCAAACGGGGGACTGAGTCCAGATTCACTCATTAAACTGCTGGGAATTCGGCGAAAATCCCAGATTGAGAGTCTAGGGTTGAGTTCAGCTGATAGGGCAAGGCTCCGGGTATCGAGACGGAACCAGCTCTATTGTCTTGCCAGATGGACGAAATGGGCCAAGCTTAGCAAGAGTCAGCCTTTCAGACTTCTCACATTAAAGAGCATAGATTGATGTGGCTCTATTGACAACATAGAACTCAATGATGATTTACGATTTCACCCATAAGTTCTAGCAATAGTCCTGAGAAGCAATGTCTCTGCATCGCTTGATGCTCTCGGGGGACTGGGGCGGTGGTGATGAAGCACAAGGCTCGCTAGCCGCTCCAAGCCCTTAGATACTGTATCAGTTTGGGGATCACCCCACGCGATCGATCTAATATTGGGACCGCCATGGAGAGCGGTCCGGAAAAGCTGTCCAGTTAAATTTTGTGCCGTGCCCTGAGAGTGTTTGCCCCCATCAGCATGTACTCTGTAGCGGAATGGTGCCTTGTCTAGATATCGTTACATTCGTTACAAAAGTTGACACTTAAGCCGCTCCAAGCCTGCGTTTGGATACCTCGAAACATTGGATCGGGCACCTCGAAAAATTCAAGTTTCGACCGCAGTGCCCACTACAAAATCAGGGTTGTGGCAGGTGGCGAAGCCGCCTGCCACAATTAATCGAGGTACCCGAGCGCAGCATTCCCGCATCTTTACCCATGCCGTCCTGGGCTTCGCTATGATTTCAACGCTATTACAACTGGTTTTAGGGCAGTTCATCCGATTGGGGGACGGTTTGCGTCCGTCGGCGATACATCCCACCTTGCAGATGCATCGGGTTCCAGGTGTTGCCCCGCATGGGTCGGGGCAACGCTCGCTTTGTACGCCACGGTTGCGAACGGTGCTGGATCGCGTTGTGGCGGGAACCGGGACGATCGTTCTGGGTTTAGGGGCCACAGCCTGTATTCCGGGGATCCAAGACGCTGACCCAAGCGTAAGAGACGCAGGGACCACCGATGCAGGGACGACAACCACCGAGAATGTTGTTCCCCTGACCGAGTTGACCGTGGCCCTTATTCCCGATCGGGCAGATAAGGCCGAAGATAATAGTCTGGAGGACTTTGAGACGTACCTCGAAGAGCGGTTGGGCCTGCCGGTCACCATGCAGGTGACGGAGGATTACGACATGGCTGTGGATCTGTTAGTCACCCGATCCGTGGCCGCTGCCTATTTAGGCCCCTTTACCTATGTCCAGGCGCGGGCAAAAAATCCCAAGGTGGAACCGATCGTTGCCCACATTGAAGCCAGCACGGGCCGACCTTGGTATACCAGTGTCATTGTGGTGCGAGCTGATAGTGATTTAACAAGGGTGCAAGATTTAATTGGCCAACGCTTTGGATTTGTGAGTCAGTCTTCCACCTCTGGGTTTCTGGTTCCCCGGGTGATGTTCCAGCGGTTGGGAATCGATCCAGAACGTGATTTTGCTAGTCTCCAATTTGGGACGAGTCATGACCAAACTCTCCAGTTGCTATTGGAACAGAAGGTTGATGCTGTTGCTGTGGATAAAGCGGTGTTTGCCTTGGGTCTGGAACGAGGACTGATGAGTCTCACGGATTACGTTATTCTGTGGGAGTCTGAGCCTATCCCTAACGCACCGCTGGTTATTAACGATCGGGTTTCACCAGAACTGAAGCAAACCCTACAGGATGCGCTGGTCAATGCACCAGTGGGCCTCGTGGGGGTGAATAGTGCGGCTTCGGCAGGATACACAATTGTGCAAGAC
The DNA here is from genome assembly GCA_035285005.1 of Prochlorothrix sp. GTDB lineage: Bacteria > Cyanobacteriota > Cyanobacteriia > Prochlorotrichales > Prochlorotrichaceae > Prochlorothrix. The sequence goes on along the minus strand of JAYKIB010000052.1, from coordinate 637 downwards.
AAAGACTACGATGTTATTCGTGAAATCCAGCAATCTTTGGAACTCAATTAGTCCTGGTTTCTGTGGGTGTCTCGATGCATTAAGTTAGGTGGCTTTGTTGCCCAACTGAATCCTAGTTCTGGTATGGGTCACAGGATAGGCACTGGGATTTTTCGAGGTATCCTGTTGCTCCGATCGGGTCAGCTCTATGGAGGTCGCTTCACAATTCCAGTTTCCGAATCCTGTGGTGGGAGCGATCGTGGATAGGACACCTCGATTAATATAGATTGTCATCGCAGTATCCACGGCAGAATTAGGGTTGAGTTGCGCGGCGAAGCCGCGCAACCCAATGAATCGAGGTGTCCGGTAAAAAGAGCTAGACTTACGAGTCTTTGGAAGGAATCGCTTGGCAATCAGAGACGGAGATTGCTAAAATCTCCATAAAGATTAACCCCCTTTTGGGCACCTCGAAAAATTCAAATTTCGACCGCAGTTGCCCACGGCAAAATCAGGGTTGTGGCAGGCGGCGAAGCCGCCTGCCACGATTAATCGAAGTGCCCTAGGAGATAGCCCCACAAGAGGGTTGGGGCGGGTGGGTTGAGTGACCCAAGACCTAGGGTTGGGTGCCCCCTACTATTTTAAACGATGACACCAGACA
>JAYKIB010000051.1:0-22628 GCA_035285005.1 Prochlorothrix sp. | reverse complement strand
AACTCCGCCTGCTTTTCCTCGCGCTGGAAGGCGACCCGCAGCAGGGGCGGAGCCACAAACGTGGTGAAAATCACCATCACGATAATGGCCGCATCCAGGGAGTCCGTCAGCACCCCACTGGCACTGCCCACCCCCGCAAACACTAAGCCCACCTCCCCCCGGGGAATCATGCCCATGCCGATCGCCAGCCGATTGGTTTTTTCCGCACCAAACACCGTAAAGCCGGTGATCACCTTGCCAATGATGGCCACCACCACCAAAAACGCCGCAATAATCAAGCCCTCACGGTTACTGGGCACCATGGGATTGAGCACACTGAGGTCGGTTCTTGCCCCCACGGTCACAAAGAAGACCGGCACCAAAACATCGGCCACCGGCACCACCTGTTCCTCTAACTCCCGTTGCTTCTCGGTTTCCGCTAGCACCAGCCCCGCCGCAAAAGCGCCCAAAATCGCCTCCAATTGAATCGCAGCGGCGATATAGGAGAGCAGAAAGGCAAAGATCAGGGCCGATAGCAGCAGTTGGCCTCGGGTTTTGAGTTGGTTGACGAGGGACACAAACAGGGGGCTGAGCAGCCGTCCCAGCAGGATCGCCCCAATCAAAAAAGCCGCTGCGCTAATAATTAGATAAATAATATTGTCGATCCGGATTTCGCCGGTTTTGGCCAGACTCGCCACCACCGCCAACACAATAATCCCCAGGACATCATCCAGCACCGCCGCCCCAATAATGATTTGGCCTTCGCGGGAGCTGAGCTGTCGTAGTTCCGCCAAGACCTTGGCCGTGATGCCGATACTGGTGGCCGTGAGGGCTGCTCCGGCAAAGATGGCAGGCACCGCCGGGAGATGGAAGAGGGTGACCAGGCCCAGGGTGCCGGCCACAAAGGGCGCAACGACTCCGACGATCGCGACGATCGCTGCCTGGGGACCGACCCGAATCAACTCACTCAGATCCGATTCCAGGCCGATTTCAAACAACAAAAAAATGACCCCGATTTCTGCTAAGACCGAGATCACTTCGCTTTGGGCTTCAAAGACTTGGGTGATGGCTGCTGGGCTGAGACCGGCGGTGGTTTCCAGCATTTGGATAATGAGGGAGTCTGCCCCGCCCAAGCTGCCGCCTTCGGGGAAAATCAGCAGATGCAGGGCGGAAATGCCGACGACCACGCCCCCCACAAGCTCACCGAGAACCGGTGGTAGGTCGATGCGGGCACAGAGTTCCCCCCCAATTTTGCTGGCGAGGAACACGACCACAAGGCTCAAGAGGACTCCTGCCAGCACCAGGGTTCCGACCTCCGACTCCCCGATCTCTTCGGCGGTTTCGAGGGCGGCTTCCAACGCTGCCTCCGTTTCTCCCAAGAGGGGTACTGGGGAAAACCACGGGAGGAGGGAGGAGAAAAGCATTACAGCGAAAACACTCATGAATCCGGTCGAGTACAGTTCACCAAATCATACCTTAACCCCGGTCTTGCCTTGCGTGGGGATCGGGGGGGCGTGTCCTGGTTCTGTGAAGTTTACCGGTGCGGTGTCTGGCGCTGTGGCTCTGGGATGCGGGTAGTTCCCTAGGCGAAGGCGCGGTGCTTGAGGGCGGGCATTTGTTGGCGGACCTGGGTGAGGCGGCTGGGTTCGATCGAGGCCATGGCAAAGCCCGGTTCCGTGCCCGCATCAGCTAGCACCAGCCCCCAGGGATCGATAATCATGGCATGGCCGTGGGTTTGGCGACGGGCGTAGTGGGTGCCAGTTTGGGCCGGGGCAATGAGGTAACAGGTATTTTCGATCGCCCGTGCCTGGAGCAGAATTTGCCAGTGGTCCTTACCGGTGAAAGCGGTAAAAGCAGCCGGAACAAAGAGGACTTCCGCTTCTGTGGCCGAGAGGTGGCGATATAGCTCTGGGAACCGCACGTCATAACAAATTGAGAGGCCCAAATTGCCGAAATCCTCCGATGGATAGACCGTGGGGAGTTTGGTCCCGGCGAGGGCTGTGGCTGACTCTTGATAATTGTTGCCGTCGGGCAGATCCACATCAAAGAGGTGAACTTTTTCGTAGCGGGTCAGTTCAGTGCCATCCGGCCCCATCAACAGGGCAACATTTTGGGCCTTATTGTCCGCGACGGGCAGGGGGAAGCCACCGCCCAGGAGGGTGACTTGGTAGCGTTGGGCCATGGTTTTGAGAAACTTTTGGCTGGCCTCGGCAATGGTGGCGGCTTGGGCAACGCGCTCATGGTCTTCCCCCATAAAGGAGAAGTTCTCCGGGAGGCCAATCAGTTCTGCGCCCTGGCGCACCGCGAGGTCAATCAGCTCTTCCGCTTGGCTCAAGTTGTGGTCTAAATCTGGAAGGCTGGTCAGTTGAAGGGCAGCAGCCAAATAAGATCGCATGGTGGTTGTTCGTCCATAGGTCAGGTGAAGTACCCATGGCGCTGAGCTGCGGCAAGAGATGACTTCACGGGGCACGGGTGTGCGTTATTTTGCACGATTTTCACCCTCGGATTATACCGGAAAAGCGACAGCGGCTCGGGTCGCCTAGGAAGCTCAGGATTGGGGACAGGGATTGATAGGATGGTGACCACGGACCCGGTGTTGAGGTCGTCCGGCAGGGTCATTTTTAGCCATGCTGGTCGGTCAGATCTCGCCCCCCGATCGGTGCGGTTGACCTATCCTCCGCAGAACGGGGGCCATCAACCCGAGTCTGTCCCCATTTCCCTGTCCCGAATGCTCTTGCTGACGCCTATTCACCGCAACCATGACCCAATCTGCCTCTTTTGCTCCGGCTCCAGACGCTCTAGCCCGAGACACCCCGGATCTCAGTATTCGTTACCTTAGCGATCCCGAGGGACTTCGCCACCACGATGATGGAGAAGACGTAATTAAGGGCTTTCAGCAACGGCCCAAGTCCCTACCTCCGCGCTATTTCTATGACGATCGCGGCTCGGAGTTGTTTGAGCAAATCTGCGATCAACCCGAGTATTACCCCACCCGCACGGAGGATCAGATTCTGGCGACGATCGCCCCGGACCTGGCGCGTCTCACGGGTCCCTGTGAATTGATTGAACTGGGGAGCGGTAGCTCGACGAAAACTCGCCAACTCTTGGATGCCTACCAGAATCTGGGGCATCCCCTGCGCTATGTGCCGGTGGATGTGAGTGATGGCATTTTGAAGGCCAGTGCCCAGCAGTTACGCCGGGATTATCCCAAGCTTCAGGTCCAAGGGTTGGTGGGTACCTATGATCAGGCTTTAGCCCATTTGGATCCCACCCCTTCCCCGTCTCGCCTCCTCTTTTTCCTGGGTAGTTCTTTGGGCAATTTTGCACCGGCGGCCTGCGATCGATTTATGGATCAGGTGCATCAGGCCCTGCAACCGGGGGAGTATTTCCTGCTGGGGATCGACTTGCAGAAGCCGAAGGAAACGCTGGAGGCGGCCTATAACGATCGCCAGGGGGTGACGGCTGCCTTCAACCTCAATGTGTTGAACCATCTCAATTGGCGGTACCAGGGCAATTTCCAAACGGAGAATTTTGAACATTGGGCCTTCTACAACGAGGTGGCCCATCAAGTTGAGATGCATCTGCGCTGTGTGCGGTCCCACCAGGTCACCCTGTCGGCGCTGGATCTCACGGTGGATTTTGTGGCGGGGGAGACGATTCACACGGAAATTTCCCGCAAGTTCAATTTGGAGCAGATGCGGTCCTATCTAGGAGACCACGGTCTGCAACCCCTGGAGCACTGGACTGACGATCGGGGTTGGTTTGGTCTGATTCTTTGCCAGGTGCCCACGGCGGCGTAGGAGATCTGCGCTTCACTGGGCCTGGGCTTGGGCGGCTGTGCTGCCCAAGTCTCACTCCTGTCTGATTCGTGTGGATTACGTTTTCAGGCTTTGCAGTCCTAGAGGAGACCTACTGGATTGACCCTAGGACACCTGGGCACCGCGATTCATTGTGGCCGGCGGCTTTGCCGCCGGCCACAACCCTGATCCTGCCGTGGGCACTGGGGTCGAAATTTTAATTTTTCGAGATGCCCACCTCAAACAGTTTAATTTTTCTCCCGTGACCCCTGTAAGCATGGGGGTTGGGTTGGGCGGCGAAGCGGCCCAACCCAATTCATCGAGGTGCTGCCCTATATCATCAGAGGTGCTGCCCTATAAGGGGCGGAGGATAAAGGGATAGCGGACGGGTTGATTGACGTTGCCCAGTACAAACAGAATGGCCCAGATGCTCATGCCCCAGTGGATCAGGAAACCCAGGGGAATCAAGATGAATCCCAGCAACCCCAGGGTCAGGAACGTCAAGATCCCGATGACAATGCTCCAGGCCCACACATTGAGCTGGAAGTTCATGGCCTCTTTAGCATTGGACTTGACCACGGGATCGTCGGAAATCAACAAAATTGCCAGGGGAATTCCTAGGCCGAAGATCAGTGTGGTTGTGAAAATCACAGAGCCATGGCTCACCACAGACAGGAGTTTGCGTTGATCGGGATCGTAGGACATGGGCTTCAGACCGGTATAACGTTAGGACACAGGATAGAAGGACGCAAAGTAAGGACGCCAAATATAGCTTAAGGACACCAAATATAGCTTAAGGACACCAAATATAGCGTTGAGCAGTTGCATGGGGTGCGGGGATCAACCAGGACCACGGTGCGGTACCCCGCCTCCGGGATCGATGCCTCCGGGATCGATCGCCACGGTGACCTGCCACCTCTTGAAACGTGGCGGGTCTTAAACCCTGCCCCACCTTGAAACCCGCCGCCGCTGCCCCGCAACCCGGAGGGCAACACCCGACGGCGACTTAATCCTGGGACGGCTGCCAGAGTTGGGTGGTTGTTTTTTCCAGGATAGCTAATGCCTTGAGGGATCCCCGAATTAAACGTACCGCCGCCAGGGGACTTTGGATAAAAATACCCGCCATGCGAATCCCATCGATCGATCCATCGGCCCGAAATGCGGGCGATAGATCCGGCAGGGTCATCTGGCCATCATCACTAATGACCCGCACCATCCCCAAACTGAGGGGTTGCTCGGACGATCGACCCGGCAGATGGTGTAAACACTGGTGAGCGGCGATTGCCTCCATATCCACCACGGCAGCGCCGGATTGCTGTCCCAAGCTTAGTTTTTCCGGGGCATGGTGAATCAGTCGATCGCTACTGAGGGCAATGACCGATCGGGCTCCCGGTAGGCATTGGAGGAGTTGGGCCGTGTAGTCGTGGTCGCAGGGAAAATCGGGATATTCCCCCTCGCTGGGCAGGGACAGGTTCAACTGGGTGACCGCAGCGGACGATCGGGGTACCAGAATGTCTTGGTAAACCACCACTTCCCCCACCTCCAGTTGGGGCGACAAACTGCCCGCCAGTCCCATCACAATCACATGGCGACAGGGGGCAAGCAGGCGTTGGGTTTCGGGATCCCGGAGCCGTTGGATAACGGCTCCGACCCCCACGGCCAGGGCAATTAATCGGGGTCGCTGCTGGGGACTCAGGGGTTTGAGCCCCCGCGCAACGGCCTGATATTCTGCCCCCTGGGGCACCAGGATGGCATCGATCGGGGGAGGTGCTGGAATGGACATAGCTACAATCCCAAACTGGCTTGCACAGACTCGCACGGACTTGCCAAAAGCCTAGCCTACTATGGCAACAAAGTTGTTGGGGGGCGCAGCCGCCCTCGGATGATCCCTGGGTGGGCGATCGCCCCCAACGTTGGATTGATCGCGGTGCTCCTCTGTAAGATGCTGTAGGGCACCTCGAAAAATCAAAGTTTTCGTCCAGTGACCTACGCAAGGGCACCTCGATTAATCCAGATTTTCACCGCAGTACCCACGGCAGAGTCAGGGTTGTGGCAGGCGGCTTCGCCGCCTGCCACAATGAATCGAGGTACCCGCAAGAGTCAGGATTGGGTTGGGCCGCTTCGCCGCCCAACCCAATCCATTAAGGCGTCCTGTAAAAAAAGATGCTGTATGAAACCCGCCGAGGTGACCATGGCTACTTCTCCCCTGACTCCAGCACAACAGTATTTTCTGACCGCAGCGATCGACCTGTCTCGGGTCAGCCTGAGCCAAGGGTATGGACCCTTTGGTGCGGTGGTGGTGCGGCAGGGGCAGATCATCGGTCAGGCCCACAACGAAGTCACCCGAGGCTCCGATCCCACGGCCCATGCCGAGATGCTGGCCATTCGACGGGCCTGTGCCGCGATCGGGCATTTTCAGCTCACCGGTTGTGATCTCTACACCAGTTGCGAACCCTGTCCCATGTGTTTGGGGGCGATCTACTGGTCTCGGCTCGATCGGGTTTACTATGCCAATACTCAACAGGATGCGGCCCAGGTGGGGTTTGATGATCAGCTCATCTACCGGGAAATCGACAAGGCCCCGATCGATCGAGCTATTCCCATGATTGCTGTCCCCGATCCCGCAGCGCTCCAGGTTTTTCAAGACTGGGGCAGCCTCACCGACAAAATCGAGTACTAAGCCCCGATCCCTCCCCCCCGATCCCGATCGATCGCCAACATCCAGCCATCCGAGCCCCGGAGCCGCCGTCGTCGGATCCAGTCCCCCTTTGGAGCCTTTCCATGAGTAAAGATACCCTGTTTGCCCTATCCCTGTTTCCCTACCTCGGTGCTCTGTGGTTTTTCACCAAAAGCGGCCAAATGCCCCGCCTTGCTCTAATTGGCTTCTATATGACCCTCGTATTTGTGGGCGTGACGATTCCCGCAGGAATCTACGCCAAGGTTCATTACGGGGACCAGTTGGCCAATATTGACTGGCTCCACGGCAGTGCCGAATCTTTCCTCACCCTCTCGAATATCTTGGTTGTCCTCGGGTTTCGCCAAGCCGTCCTCAAAAAGCGCCAAGAAGCGGCCAAGGAGTCCTGACGGAGCGGTCTAACCCAACCTCTGAATCCCTGCATAGGCTACGGCTCAAAAATTTGGATTTTTCCAGGTGCCCTCTTCCCTTTCGGGGGACAATGGGGACGACGTTAGTTAGACAAGGTATTGATGACCATGGAACGGTTACCGGAAGCCCTACAGCGCTTGAACGAGAAAGTGGCCCTTGTGACCGGGGCTTCGCGGGGAATTGGACGGGCGATCGCCCTAGCCCTGGCAGAAGAGGGGGCAAAGGTGGTGATCAACTACGCCAGTTCCAGCGGCGCAGCGGATGAGGTGGTGGCCAAAATTGAAGCTGCCGGAGGCGAGGCCATCGCCGTGCAGGCGGATGTGTCCGAGGAAGAGCAGGTGGAGCGTTTATTCAAGGCCGCGATCGATCGCTGGGGCCGCGTGGATGTGTTGGTCAATAATGCTGGAATTACCCGCGATACCCTGCTAATGCGGATGAAAACCCCCGATTGGCAGGCCGTCATTAATCTCAACTTAACCGGAGTCTTTCTCTGTAGCCGTGCCGCCAGTAAGGTCATGCTCAAGCAGCGATCGGGCCGCATTATTAATATTGCCTCGGTGGTTGGGGAAATGGGCAATCCCGGCCAAGCGAACTACAGCGCCGCCAAAGGTGGGGTCATTGCTCTGACCAAGACCCTGGCCAAGGAACTGGCTCCCCGTGGGGTGACCGCCAACGCCGTTGCACCGGGTTTCATCGCCACGGAAATGACCCAGGTGCTGAAGGCGGACGATCTGCTCAAGTTCATTCCCCTGGGGCGCTACGGAGAGGCTGAAGAAGTGGCGGGTCTCGTCCGTTTTCTGGCCGCAGATACCGCAGCGGCCTACATCACCGGCCAAGTAATTAACGTAGACGGCGGCATGGTCATGGCCTAGGCTCCGGTGCTGCCGAGTGCCGAGGGGGAGGAGGCACACTCCTTCCCTTTCTGGACATAATTCTTTGTGATCTGTCGGGAGCGTGGCTTTTTAATCGCTTTTTCCTCGATCGAGAGGGCTAACTCTGCCACAGATCGATCTGTGGCCCTAAATCGGGCTCAATGGGGTCTAGCTACCCTGGTCCATGGTGGCGATCAGTTTGTCCACATAGCTATTCACCAGCTTGGCACTGTCGGGCGGGAGACGGGTGGCCACGATCGATCGTAGGTGGGTGTAGGCTGCCCGGGCTGCATCCTTGCGCTTAAACGCCTTCATCATTGTGTCCATCCAGAGGACAAACTCTTCATAAAAGCCCTTCTCATCATGCTTGAGAATGCACAGGCTGATATAGCGTAGGATATCGGTTAAATCGCGCTTACAGGTCTGTCCATGGTGCTGGAGCATGGCAGAATAGTTGCTCGTCATCTTGTTCAGTGTTTGGAGCACGATATCGTCCAAATGGGACTGGAGAAGACGATAGGTTTGTAGCCGCAGCGCGTGGGACTGCATATACTCTTCCAGGGATTGCAGCTCGCGATCATTGAGATAGCGATCGTCAACTGCAAATAGTTTTCTTTCCAGTGTCGAACTCATGGGACTGTCTTGGGTGGATTGTCTGGTTGGATGGTCCGGGGGGATGTGCTGTGGGCGTGCTGGTGTAGGCGTGCTGGTGTGGGTAAGACAGCGCGCAGGGAACGGTTTCCAGGGGTTCTTATCAGGGTGAAAGAATCGTCCGGAAAAAGCTAGTTAGTCTCAACTATCTGATAGCTTTTGTCATAAATGTTCATAGGTACCCGTGGAGGAGGGTTGAAAACTTCGGCCACGGGCCGTAGGCCCTTGCAAATTCCCCTCAGGCCCCCTTTTGAAGGGGGAAGAAGAGCTGTCCCCTTGTAAAGGGGGGTTAGGGGGGATTTTCTTAGGTTTCCAAACATCCTTTCAAGGATTTCGCGGGTTAGGGCGCCGACGGCTCCTGTTTGCAGTAGCGACGAAACTCTGTCGCCATCAGTGGGGGCGCAAAATAGTAGCCCTGGCCAAAATCGCACCCCTCCCGACGCAGAAAATCTAACTGCTCTTGGGTCTCAATCCCCTCCGCCACCACCGTGAGTCCCAACTCATGGGCCATGGCAATAATGGCGCGGGTCAAGGCAGCGGACTCCAAATCCTGGGGTAGGTCCGAAATAAACGACTTATCAATTTTGAGCGTGGTAAAGGGAAAACGCTTGCAATAGCTCAGGGACGAGTATCCCGTACCAAAATCATCTAAAGCCAGGGGAAACCCCCAATGGTGGAGGGTATGGAGTAGCTCCACTGCTTCCGGCACATCGTCCATCAGGAGCCGCTCAGTAATCTCCAGTTCCAGACAAGTGGGGTTGAGGGCATGGTCCTGGAGGAGTTGTTGGAGGTGGGCCAAAATTTGCGTGCTATGGAACTGGCGCGGGGATAAATTGACCGCAATCCACCGGGGCGGCATCTGGGGGTTTTGCCAATGCTTCACCTCCACGGCGGCCTGGTCCAGCACCCACTCCCCCAACTGCAGAATTAGGGTTGTTTCCTCCGCCACTTCAATAAACTCATCCGGTGGCACCAGCCCTAGACTGGGATGTTGCCACCGTAACAGCGCCTCGCCGCCAGCCACCTGCCCCGTGTGTAAGGTCATCACCGGCTGATACATCAAATACATTTCTTCTCGCTCCAGGGCGTAGCGAAGCTGCTGACCGATGCTTTGACGGCGCTGGGCCACTTCAGTCATATCAGCGCGGAAGTAGGTCCAGGTGTTGCGACCGTTGTGTTTGGCTTGGTACAGGGCCGTGTCGGCATGGCGCAGTAGGGTATTGACCTGGGTGCCGTGGTCAGGCGCAAGACTAATGCCGATGCTGGTGGAGAGAAACCACTCGGTATCGTGGCCGGGGAGCTGAAAAGGAGCTTCCAGGGCTGTGGTGAGGTTCTGGGCAAGTTCGGATACCTGGGAAGTGTGGTGCACCTGGGGGAGCACCACCAAAAATTCATCGCCCCCGAGGCGACCCAACAAATCGTTAGGTTCTAGACAGTCTCGAATCCGTTTGGCGACGGCGATGAGTAACTGATCGCCACTGTTGTGCCCGAGGGTTTCGTTGAGGGTTTTAAAGTGATCCAGGTCGAGGCAGAGAACGGCGAGGGTTTGGTGCTCGTATTGACTTTGGAGAAGGGCTTGACGCAGGAGTTTGAGGATAAAGGTGCGGTTGGGTAGGGCGGTGAGGCTGTCGTAGCTGGCCTGATAGTTGAGGAGGTCTTCGGCTTTTTTGCGATCGGTGATATCCTCTTTCACCGCCATGAAATGGGTAATATTAGACTCCTCATCCAGAATTGGAGAGATGGATGCATATTCCCAGAATAAATCCCCATTTTTCTTGCGATTTTGCAGCTCACCTCGCCAGATCCGGCCAGACTTGATCGTTGCCCAGAGGGTTTTGTAGGTTTCTGGGGACACATGCCCAGACTTGAGGATCCGGGGACTTTCGCCCTGGATATCCTGTAGGGTGTAGCCGGTTACGGTCTCAAATTTGGGGTTGACGTAGGTAATATGTCCCGATGCGTCGGTAATCAAGATGGCGGCAGGGCTCTGTTCACAGGCTTGGGAGAGTTGGCGCAGCCGCAACTCATCCCGTTTCCGAGCCTCGATATTGGTGCAAATAATGACCGTGCCGGTAAATTTGCCGCTGACATCCAACATTTGCTGAATGCGCAGCTCAAACCACCGATCGCCCTGATTGGTGCGCAGAACTTTTTCTAGAACCTGTTGCGGTTGGGCAAGCTGCTGGGGGTCAGGGCTAGGGCTGGGACTGCTGCTAGGGCTAGGGCTGGGGCTAGGGTCAGGGCTAGGGCTGGGGCTGGAACTAGGACTCGGGGGAGCGGCATGGTGGACCGTTCGGGGTGCATGGAAGGGGCAGGCTGACACCGAGGGGAGAGGATGGGGAGCGCGACCGGCCTGGGACGGGTTTGGGGCAGACTGGGGTCCGGGTTCGATGTGGACTGCTGGATGTGCGGGGCTGGGGACGCGATCGATCGGGGGTTCCAAAATGGTGATCACATCCTGGAGCCAGGGCAAATTTAAGGGTTGACCGCGCTCCAGATCGTAATAGAAGCCTCCCGAGGTGGCGTAGTCCGTGAAGGTAATTGCGGCGGCCTGGTTCAGGTTGAGAACCCGATTCTGGGTATCCAGCAGGAAAACTGGGGTCTGGAGGCTCTCAAACAGGGTTAGATAGCGGTTTTTTTCGTTAACCACATGGCGGTTTTCGGCCTGCAGTTCCTGAATTTTGGCCTCTTCACTGAGGCTGATCCATTCATGACAGAGGCCCAACTCAATGCGATCGAAGCAACGATGGAGTAAGAGCTGATATTCGGCGGCTTCTGCCGCCGAGAACTCCCCCACGTGCGTGACCAGGTCCAAATAGGACTGTCGATAGTACTTAAGGAGGCCCAGAAACAACTCGATCGTGACCCCCCGACTGCGGTGACGTTGGGCTTCCATCACCCCAAAGGCCGCGATCGAATCCTGCTCATAGTTGGCATCGGGTTCCGGCGATCGAATCTCGGATTGCTGCTGCAGCGCTTCTAAAATCGGCTCTGACAATCCACAAATGGACACCCGCCATGCTTCGAGGAGAGTTGACGTGTAAACGGTATAGCCGTGGAGCTTGGCGTAATGGAGAATCCGTTCCATCAGCCAGGACTCATGGGTTTGGATCAAGCGGTAAAGGGGGATGAAAAACGCTTCCATGGCGATCGAAGGGGGTTTGGGCAATACCGCAGGCCAGCAGATCTGAACAGTAGTCGGAACAGGATCGCCGCGATGGCAGCCGCCCCCGTGTTGAGGTGTTGGGGACGGAGGGGATCGGGGATCTCGGTGAATTGCGGCGTGGGCAGCTTCGTTACCCACACTAACTTTTGATTCCCGTAGGGGCACCTCGATTAATTGTGGCAGGCGGCGAAGCCGCCTGCCATAATCCTGATTCTGCCGTGGGCACTGCCATAGAAATTTGAATTTTTCGAGGTGTTCCTCAGGACTGCGGAGAACCTTGGCCTTTGCGACGGGCTAACTCCGCTTGTAGGGCGTGAATCTCCTGGCGAAGCTGCTCAATTTCAGCCGAAGAACTGGAGCTTGGAGTCGGTGTGGAGTGGACCGATGGCTTGGCGTTGGAGCTGGTGGCGGCAGATCGAGGAGGAGAGGTCGTCGCGGCCTGGGGCCGAGCACTCGCACTGGAGGGCGGAGCAGTGGCAGCGGTGGCAGCGGTGGATTTGCGGGGATAGGTGCCCTGACGAATCCGCTGATAGGCCCCCGATGTGGCCCACTCCTCCAGATAGGTGACTCGGTCCACGGGGAAGGGATGGGTCATCATCAGGTCCGTTCCGCCACTGTAGAAAAGAGCCTTATATAAGGTATTCAGGCCATCTTCGTCTAAATCCTGGTAAGCCAGGGATTGTTTGCGAAATGCACTGAGGGTGAGTTCGCCACCGTAGCGTTGGCTGCCCCCTGCGAGTTTCATCAGGGTGGACAGCACCGTATCGAGGTCATCGGTGCCCAACAGTGAAGCTCGATCGGCGGACAGTTCCGCCTTGCGCCGCCATTCATAGAATGCCATTACCAAACTGGTGCTCACTAAGTTGCCGAGCCCGAGGGTAAATTCCCCCACGATCGATGCGGTATTCATGACCCAAATGGCCATCTGGGTGAGCGTTGTATGGCCACACTTAATATGACCGAGTTCATGGGCTAAAACTGCCCGAATTTCTGCTTCTGTCAGCAAATCTAGCAGCCCTGAATACACCACGATATAGGGGTTCTCCTCCCCCAGGGCGTAGCTATTGACCGCCGGGTTTTGACTCACAAACAGTTGGGGCACAGGATCCACATCTAAGCAGACAACACACTCCTGAAAAAGGCGATGGAGCGTGCTGTACTGGTTCGGTCCCACCTGAATGGCATTGCCCATCAAGTAGACGAGTTGGGGACGCTCGTAGAGCAACTCAATAAACTTACGCGCCACCAGCTCAAAGCCTGGAACACTGCGCAGAGCTTGTTCTGCTTCTTGATCGAGGGGGTGGCGAAAGGCATCACTGGCAAGGCCGGGATAGGAGACCATAGACTTGAGAGGCGAAGGACCATTTCCAGTTTAGGACGGAATCAATGCCCTCTACCTTAAGTCTTGGCGAAATATTGGCCATATCCAGCGATGCTGAATGCTTCACATTGTGAGGCACATTGATACCGGATCGCGTAAATTTTAATCAAATTCTTTTAAGATTTTTAATGGGAACCTCGAACCCTGCAAATTCTCGCCGCAGTTCCCACGGCGGAGTCAGGATTGGGTTGGGCAGCTTCGCCGCCCAACCCAATTCATCGAGGTGGTCCTAATAATGGGTCCTTCGATTAATTGTGGGGGGCGGCGAAGCCGCCCCCCACAACCCTGATTCTTGCGTAGGTCACTGGGCAAAAATTGGAATTTTTCGAGGTGCCCTAATGCTGGGTTGCTTGATTCAGTTGTATGAAGTACGGGAATCAAGAGATATCCCGCCTCCGGTGGGGTTATATGCAGTTTTACCTAAGAGGATATTTATAAACCTAAGAGAATCCCCCCTAACCCCCCTTATAAAGGGGGGGACAGCCTCTTCTTCCCCCTTCCAAAGGGGGGGGACAGCCTCTTCTTCCCCCTTCCAAAGGGGGACTGAGGGGGATTCCGCAAGGGCCGTAGGCTCCGGTTGTGGCCGGCTGCGCTGCCGCTGGCCACAATTCATCGAGGTGCCCTCTAGGTATTAGCCGTTAAGTGTTAGCCGTTAAGTGTTAGCCGTGATATTGGTTTATAAGTTCTATCTACTGCTAACTAGCTCTAGCTAGCTCTATCTAGCTCTAACCGCTCCGATCGAATTCTGTCTGGCTGCAGGCGACTGCCATTGCTCACGCCGTAATTCAAGTCCTCGTTACTCGATCCCTCGTTACTCACCTCGTTACTCAACCCCTTATTTACGATCGTCACCATGTCCACTGCACCGCTCTCCTGGCCTGAACTCGAACACCTGACGGATTATCAGATCGATCGTGTGAATGGCCCGACTAATGCCCAAAGTCGCCTGCGCCTCTTTGGGCAGCCGGACAGTGCGGTTCAGGTTACGCTCTACCGCGATCACCATGCCTGGTGTCCCTACTGTCAAAAAATCTGGCTCTGGCTCGAAGAAAAACAGGTGCCCTATCGCATCGAAAAGGTCACGATGTTTTGCTACGGCGAAAAAGAGCGTTGGTACAAGCAAAAAGTGCCCTCGGGGATGTTACCGGCGATCGAGCTACAGGGAAAACTGATTACCGAGAGTGACGATATTTTATTGGCCCTAGAGCAGGTCTTTGGTCCCTTGAACCAGAGTATGACCGCCCCCGAAGTGCTCCCCCTACGCCAACTGGAGCGTTTGCTGTTCCGGGCCTGGTGTCAGTGGCTCTGTTACCCCGCCCCATTTCCGGGCCAGGACGTTCTGAACCGCCGCCAGTTTACGGCTGTGGTCGCTCAGGTGGAAAATGCCCTAGCGAGTACCCCTGGCCCCTACTTTTTGTCGGATTTTGGTACAGTTGACGTAATTTTCACGCCCTATGTGGAACGGATGAACGCCAGTTTGTACTACTACAAGGGCTACTCCCTCCGGGAAGAGAACCCGCGCTTTGGAGCCTGGTTTGATGCGATGGAAAGCCGCGCCACCTATCGCGGTACCCAGAGCGATTTCCATACCCATGTTCACGATTTACCGCCCCAGATGGGCGGTTGCTACAGTAATCGCGATCGACAGGCAGAAATCAACCAAAATCGGGTGGATGAAGGCCCATGGTTTGGACTGCCCGATGTGACCTATGCTGAGCCTGCCAATGCGCGTCAAGAAGCCCTGCATCGGGTGCTGAAGCATCGATCGAATTTGATTCGGGTTAATCCCAGTGAGGATGCGATCGTAGAAGCAAGCCTCCAGTGCGCCCTGACCCACATGATGACGGGCCAGGAGTGTGTACCCCCGGCGGGGGCTGATGTGGCCCTACGGTACCTGCGCGATCGGATCTCCGTGCCCCGGGATATGTCCATTTACGCAGCCAAGTATCTGCGCCAGTCCCTGGAACATACGGCGGCCCTGGCGGGCACTGCGCCCGGTCTGCCGATCCCGGTTCGCCACCGCCGTGACCAGGATCCGGCTAATTTTGCGGCTGCTTCCTAGGGCGTGTCATCAATGAACTGTAGGGCACCTCGATTCATTGGATTGGGCGGCGAAGCCGCCCAACCCAACCCTGAGTCTGACCTGGTTCAGAGGACGAAAACATGGATTTTTCGAGGTGCCCTGTAGAAACCTTGTGACATCAGAGTTACACGTCCGTCCCAGTGGTAGGGGCGAGGGGCTGTGTTCCTGATTCTGAGAGCATTCCAGGCTTCAGTGATGACAGCCCCCAGGGATACCTAGGCCGCAATCTCGTCAATTTCGTCAGTTTCGGTAAGCTCGTCGGCTCGGTGCCACCAATTCCAAAAAACATGGTACCAAGGGCGGCGGCGACCCAGATTTTCGAGCATCTCGGGGCTGAGGTAGTCCTCGGGAACAACGAGCAGCGTTAGGCCCGATCGACCGACCACAATCACCGGGTCTCCAGGACTGACGCTGCGGGGACAGTCGCCGTGGTAGAAGCGAGCTGGCCAGGAAGTCCCCTGATATTTCACCCGTCCGGCTTGTTCGGGGCCAATGTCACTGTGGACGATCGCCTTGCCTTGTTTCGTGAAGAGTTGAATAGGTTTGGGAACAGGTCCTTGGGTCATCGTCCGATCCTCTCAGGGATTTAAGAATTGGGAGTATCCTTGACCAGAAATGCTCCCTCCTCCACTTTACTCGCGATCTCTGTGGATTTTTGGAATTTCAGACCAGTCTTAAATTTGTCCCAAAGGCGGCCCCCCGAACCTCAACCGCCCTCTGATGCTGATGAGTACTATGATGAACCGGTTTGGGCTGGGCGGAGGTGAAGTCCATTTCAAGTCTTGCGGCGCCTGTCCCCTTTAATACTCGTATTCAATAATAGCTTGGGCGATCGTGCTGGAATATTGCCCTTGGTGGACGAGGGCAGCCTGAATCGCTTGAATCCGGCGATTTTGGTCCCGTTGGATGTTGGGATACGTGTTCCCTAGCCCCGGAGCATCCCAACTGTGGCGCTCTGGACTCCAGTAGGCCCAGGTTCGGGCTTCTAGAATCTGGCGGTTGGGATCATTGGGAAACCGATCGCGCATTTGGGCGAGCCGATCGATATAACCCCACGCCGAGAGGGCCGCTGCCTCGCTTTGATTGGCCAGGTCCAGCCCGTTGATCAGTTCCACTAGGCTCAAGGTCATCCCCTTGGCGCGGGCCTGGGCTCGCAGTTCCTCCTGGAAGCGCCGCAGCCGCTCTAACTGGCGACGATCGGCTTGTTCCGGTAACTGGGCTTCGGCGGCAGCGGTGCGCTTGGCCGGGGTGGTGCTGTGGTGGTGGACGGGGGCGGCTTCCTGGGCCGACAGGTGCTGGTAACTGAAGGTACCAAAGTTGTCGGCTCCGTTCCCGGGATCCCGGTGCCAGTAATAGGCGGGAGTTTTGTCGCCCTGGGGGGTGCGGGTGCCTTCAGCGGAGCCAATGGCGATCGCCAAGGGGGAGTCGGAGCCGCGATGCCACCAGTCTTCCGCGATCTGGGCAATGGTGGCGGGGAGTGGGACAGCCTCTTGGGTGCGGTGGGGAACGAAGGAGCGAGGGGGGAGATGAAAGGAGAGGGCGAGACGAGGCGCTTGGCTAGGGGATGACGGGGGGGAAACGGTTGAGGCCGGGGGCAAATTGGGGCGTGGGCTGGGGGGCGAGGGTGTTGAGGTGCTGAGGGATGGGGATGTCGAGGTAGCCGGAGGTGATGCAGCCGTGGGTGCAGGGCCTTGGGAACTGGGTGCAGGGGCTCGGGAAACGGGGGACTGGGCAGCGGAAGCGCTGGGGACGGTTGGGGCGGGAGCCGATCGATCCAATGGAGACCAGAGCCACTCGTCCGAGGGCGGTAGGGAGTGGGGGTCGATCCGGTGGGGATCGGCCTGGGGTCGCCCCGCTTCAAAGTTCAACTGCATCGCATCACCGGAGGCCCAATCCCCAGGCCCGAGGGACGGGGATTGGGTCTGGGCTACAGCGCCCGATCCCCACAGTAGGGTGAGCGCACTAGCCAGGGGCAAACTTTTCGGGAGGTTCAGGGCAGCACGAAGACGAGAAAGATTACGAAGAAGAGAGGGATCAGGATGACGAGGCTGGGATTGACGAGGCTGGGATTGACGAGATTTGGGGGGAGGCGGAAACGCCATGGTGAGGATTCTCCAGATCAATGACGTGAGGTTCGATCGCAGATTGCCGCAGGGATGGGGGGCACTCCGCCGTAAGGGATTGGTCCAGTGCTTGGTCCAGTGCTTGGCCCATGGTTGATTATAGTACAAGTAAACTACTTATGCGCCAGGTCGCAACTAAATTACCGCCACTGCCGTCTCCAGAGAGGGAAACCGATCGGGCGCAATTCATGCGGAATCCCCGTGGGACAATGGGAAAACTCCCAATATCCCAATGTGCCGATACCCCTTGCAAAAACTCCCTTCCGTGTTTGTAATAAAGCAGTTCCCTTAAATCGCGCCCTCCAGGCTGACCGTCTCTGGGGCACCTCCACTGCTGGGGTGTTCGTCTCGCCTTTACTGATTTCAGTTCGTTATGCCTAAGTTGTCCATGCATCACCTGTTCCCCACCGTCACGCAGTCTTTTCAGATTCTCAAGGACTCCCTGGGGCCGTCCCGTGTCGCCTTGTTCCAAGGTTTAGGCCAGAGTCTCCGCCAGTCTCTGCTCCCAGGTGCCCGCATCAGTGCCCTGGCCCTGGGGACTTGGCTGGCGGCCCTGGCTCCGGCTTGGTCTCTCACCCCGACCCAACTGGCCGAAAAGCTGGGGGGCATCCCGGTCTTCACGATCGGCATTGTGGAAGACAATGCGGTGACCTTTTTAGAAGAGCCGATCCCCACGCCCGATGGCGATGAAGTCTCGATTTCTCGCATTTACATGAATGTGCTGGATGCCCAGGCGGATTTAGAGCAGATTCGTACAGATAACCCGACGCTGCCTGAGAATGTGTCTGTGGCGCGGATTTCCCTGGGTGAGATCTATTGCATTAGCCAGACCGAAGCCGCCGAAACCTGTGAGCAGCAGTCTCCGCCCCCCGGTGATGCCCCCTCGTTTATTTATTTTCCCGATCGGGATCAGTTAGGCGCAGCGATTGATCTCCTCGAGGAACAGGGCACCGAGGTGGGGGAAAATACGCCTCTATTTGTGCCGCTCTTCTTTGCCCAGGTGGTCACGGGGGCCAATAGCACCACGGTGCCGATCATCTACTTCAGCCTCAAGGATCTGCAGTGCGACATTGAGGATGCCAAAACGGAGAACGAGGAGCTGAGTACGGCTCAGTTTGATGTGCAGGTGACGACCCTGGGGCAAATTCTCCAACAACTGCGATCGCCGGAAAATGCAAATGCCACGGAAATCCGCTTTGTGCCCATTCAGCGATCGGCGGATTCGCCCTGCGTTGCTCCGAATGAGTGATCTTGAACAAGAGATCTTGAATAAGAGATCTTGAATGCGTGATGGGCACCTCGATGAATCCAGACTTCCACCGCAGTACCCAGGGCAGAATCAGGATTGGGTTGCGCGGCGAAGCCGCGCAACCCCATTAATCGAGCTGCCCTGATCCAAGGACTCGCTCAAATTGATGGCATCTCGATAGCATCTCGACGGCATCTATACCTATGGATTCTCCCCCCTTTCCCTGCTTTGCCCCGGTTCTCTATCGCTGGCGGACCCAGGCGCTACAGCAAGCCCTCGATCGGGGAGTGGATCCCGTGGGTGTGGACTGGTTGCTCGGGGAAGTGGCGGGGGTCGATCGGCTCCAATTGCGGCTCTTACCCCAGGAGACCGATCGGCCCCTGTTATTGCAGTGTGATCTGGAGCAGATCGATCGTCTCTGGCAAAAACATCTGGACGATCGCATTCCCCTGCAATATTTAGCCGGATTCACCCACTGGCGCACCTTTAAGCTCCAAGTCTCCTCCGATGTTCTGATTCCTCGCCCCGAGACTGAACTCCTCATTGACTGGGTGGAGAATTGGGCCAAACATAACCCCCAAGCTCCCCAACAGTGGGGACATTGGGCCGACTTGGGGACCGGTAGCGGCGCGATCGCCCTGGGGCTAGCCACGGTGCTCCCCCAGGCCACTATCCATGCCGTGGATTGCAGCGCCCCAGCCCTCGATCTGGCCCGCCGCAATGCCCAAGCCTATGACTTGGCCTCCCACATCCAGTGGCACCTCGGGTTCTGGCTTGATCCCCTCACGCCTTGGCGCGGCCAGTGGTCTGGTCTGGTGTCCAACCCCCCCTATATCCCCAGCGCCACAGTCCTCCAACTCCAGCCGGAAGTGCAGCACCACGAACCGCACTTGGCTTTGGATGGGGGGGAAGATGGGCTGCGGGATTTAGACTATTTGATCCGGCATGGGGCTGAGTATTTACAGCCTGGGGGGGTTCTAGTGCTAGAAATGATGGCGGGCCAGGGAGAAGCGGTTCGATCGCGGCTCCAGGCTCAAGATTGCTACGAAAAGATCCAAATCTGTAAAGATTTGGCCGGACTCGATCGCTTTGCCGTTGCCTTCCGCCAGTAATGCTACTCCGCCCCCGAAGCCGCCTTTACCTCTCGCCTTGGTGTGCCTGGGAGCCCATGTAATCCGTCGCTGAAGGGGGCCAAAATAGGGTAGGGTTCAAAGCTGGAGACCGGGGCACACCCGGTTGCTTCCCTGGGCGGGTACACAATGTCTCCTCCCTGGGGTTCCGACGCAACGGAGGGGCTGCCTTCGGGAGCTTCATGCCCCCGCGTCTTGTGCTTCGCGTTTCCCGCCTCTCCCGTCTCTCCAACCCATCCCTATCCCCTGTGAACCGGACCATTTCCCATGAGCACCCCCGTCACTCTCCCGGATCCCGCCCTCTGGCCCCACCTCCTGCAACAACTGCTCGATCGCCAGTCCCTGAGTCTTGACCAAGCCACCCAACTGATGGAAGGCTGGCTTCAAGAGGCAATTCCCCCGGTGTTGTCCGGTGCAATTCTGGCCGCGATTCAAGCCAAAGGTGTCTCTGCCTCTGAATTAGTGGGCATGGCACGAGTTTTGCAGGCCCAGGCCAACCAATCCCCGGTTTCCGTCACCAGTCGGCCCCTGGTGGATACCTGTGGAACCGGTGGTGATGGAGCTTCCACCTTTAATATTTCCACTGCCGTTGCCTTTGTGACCGCAGCCGCTGGAGTCGCCGTCGCCAAGCACGGTAATCGATCGGCCTCTGGCAAAGTCGGATCCGCCGATGTCCTCGAAGCCCTGGGGGTTAACCTGGCGGCGCCCGCCGACCAAATCTATGCCGCCGTCGATGCCGTGGGCATCACCTTTCTCTTTGCCCCGGGTTGGCATCCGGCCATGAAAGCGGTAGTTCCCTTCCGTAAAACCCTGAAAATTCGCACCATCTTCAATCTCCTAGGCCCCCTCGTCAATCCCCTTCGCCCCTCGGGCCAGGTTATGGGGGTTTCGGCAGCATCCTTGGTGCCCACCCTGGCGGAAGCCCTCAGTCAACTGGGTCTAGAGCAGGGCATCGTCGTGTATGGGCGGGAAGGCTTGGATGAAGCGGGTCTGGGTGATCACACCGATGCGGCGATCATCCGGGGGGATGTGGTCACGGATTTGACGATCGATCCCGCCAGTTTGGGTCTGACTCCGGCTCCCCTATCCGCGTTAGTGGGGGGCGAAGTGGCGGAAAATGCCGCCATTATGAGCCAGATTCTCCAAGGTAAAGGCAGCCTAGCCCAGCGGGAGGCGGTGATGCTCAACAGTGCCCTAGCACTGCAGGTGGGCCAAAAAGTGGACTCACTGCAAGGGGGGGTGGATTTAGCACGATCGATCGTGGACAGCGGAGCCGCCTGGGATAAACTTCAGGCCCTGGTTCAGTTTCTTCAGGCATAGGACTCCCTTAGCGGATATTTCTCAACCCAAGGGAATCCCCCCGAACTCTCCTTTGCAAGGGGGGGACAGTCTCTGCTTCCCCCTCTTCACAAGAGGAACTGAGGGGGATTATGCAAGGGCTTACGGTCCTGAGCCGGGGTTTTCAAAGATCCGCTTAGATTCTTCGATCAGCCCGATCGCCTTGTGATCGCCTTGGGATCGCCTGGAATCTTGGGCGCTGGATCTGATGTAACGATGTTCAACGAGTTCACCGTTTCCTGACGTGTCCCGGATAAGCCCATGCCATAATAAGCGACGGACTTTTCCGGGAAATCAATCGGGAGACAACTATGGCGCGGATCGATGCAAAGCCTGCTTTATTGGTGCTCGCAGATGGCAGCGTATATCGGGGCAAATCCTTTGGAGCCGAAGGAACCACGATCGGCGAGGTCGTGTTCAACACCGGTATGACGGGTTACCAAGAAGTATTGACCGACCCCAGCTATTGCGGCCAAATTGTGACCTTTACCTACCCTGAGCTGGGTAACACCGGGGTCAATCCCGATGATGAAGAATCCCAACATCCCCAGGCCCGAGGCGCGATCGCCCGCAACATCACCGATCGGCCCAGCAACTGGCGATCGACCCAATCCCTGCCCGACTACCTCAAGGAACACGATATTCCAGGCATTTACGGCATTGATACCCGCGCCCTTACCCGCAAACTGCGCTCCAGTGGTGTGCTCAACGGAGCCATCTCCACCGAAATCCTCGATCCCGTCGAACTCCTCGCCAATGTCCAGGAAGCGCCCTCCATGCAGGGCTTGAACTTAGCCCAGGCCGTCACGACCCCCGAAATTTATGAGTGGTCTGAGAGCACCTCGGAGGCCTGGGAAATGCGCTTAGCCCAGAGTCCGATCGATCCGCCCCTTCGTGTCGTAGCTTTAGATTTTGGTGTAAAACGGAATATCCTACGCCGTCTCGCTAGCTACGGCTGCCATATCACCGTAGTTCCCGCCAATACCCCGGCTGAGACGATTTTAGGCTACGACCCCGAAGGAATTTTCCTCTCTAATGGCCCTGGAGATCCGGCGGCGGTGACGGAAGCGATCGAAACCACCAAGGCCCTATTGCAAAGCAATAAGCCCATGTTTGGGATTTGCCTGGGTCACCAAATTTTGGGCCTCTCCATGGGGGCAGAAACCTTTAAGCTCAAATTTGGTCATCGGGGCTTAAACCATCCCTGTGGATTGCAACAGCAGGTGGAAATCACCAGCCAGAATCATGGCTTTGCGATCGGAGCCGACTCCCTCGGAGATGACGTGGAAATCACCCACATGAACCTCAACGATCGCACGGTTGCCGGGATGCGCCACAAAACCCTGCCCATCTTCTCTGTGCAATACCACCCCGAAGCGAGTCCCGGTCCCCACGACTCCGACTATCTCTTTGAGCAGTTTGTCAAAACCATGCTGGAGCGGCGATCGGCCTAGTCTTCTGCTCTCTGGCGGTGCCTGGTTGCCCTAGACCAGTCCCCCGCCGGTGCCGTAGT
The DNA here is from genome assembly GCA_035285005.1 of Prochlorothrix sp. Lineage (GTDB taxonomy): Bacteria > Cyanobacteriota > Cyanobacteriia > Prochlorotrichales > Prochlorotrichaceae > Prochlorothrix. The sequence continues at coordinate 240 of JAYKIB010000051.1, read as the reverse complement.
CTGGGCGCTTGGCACCCCGTCTCCCTGGTCCAGTCGTCCAGTTTCTAACGATCGCTCTGGGAAGTGCTCTCTCGCGCAGCGGGGGGGCATTTTTTGACGTGCTGTAGCGGACCTGTCTGGTGTCATCGTTTAAAATAGTAGGGGGCACCCAACCCTAGGTCTTGGGTCACTCAACCCACCCGCCCCAACCCTCTTGTGGGGCTATCTCCTAGGGCACTTCGATTAATCGTGGCAGGCGGC
>JAYKIB010000050.1:0-9373 GCA_035285005.1 Prochlorothrix sp. | reverse complement strand
CTCCCAAGCCGGGAGAAGGGGAGTGAGACTTCCTAAAGTCCCTCTCCCGTTCTGGGAGAGGGATTTAGGGTGAGGGCCATTGCTGTAGGTGGTTTCTAGGGGATTTTAACAAAAGTGGGATGCTCCCATTGATGACACGTGTGAATTGATGACACGCCCTAGGGCGACTTATGGTGATGGTTCCCTAAATCGGGCTGGTGAGGCTGGAATGCACCCGTGTGGGGAGGTCGGGCCGGTGGGACGGGGGACGGCTGTTGGACATGGGCCGATCGCTGCATTTTTTGGCCCACCGTCACATTAAGTTGGTAGCCAATCAACATAATTAGGGCACATAGATCCAGCCAGAACATCAAAATAATTGCGGTCGCCAGGGTGCCGTAGGCTTGGTCATAGCCCCCAAAATGCCGTAAGTAGTAGCGAAATAGATAGGACACCCCCAACCAGGCGATCGCCGCCAGAAATGCCCCGAGGAAAACCGGTGTGCGCGGATTCGGACGACTGGGACCAAAGGTGTAGAGACAGACAAAGGCGATCGTCACCAAGGCCAGGGCAATGGGCCAGTTGAGAATCCACCAGGCCCCCAGCAACACGGTTTTAATCCCCCCCGCATACACGCTCAGTTCCTGAATCAAAAACTCGCTGATAAAAATTAGCAGCGCCGAGACCACATAGAACGTCATAGTGCCCAAGCTCAGCAGAATCGCCACGCTGCGGGATTTCCAAAAGGGGCGACGATCGGCCCGGGGGGTTTCCTGAATTTGGTCCAGAGCAGCCATTGCGGCGGCGATCGCGCTGGAGGAGACCCACAGCGCCAGCACAAAACTAATCTGAAACAGCCGACCGGGGGGCCGCTCCAGTTCCACAAACCCCCGAATCAACTCCACCACCTCCAGGGGAGCTAGGGCCGCGAATCGTACGGCTAGGCTTCTGAGAGCCGGACGGGATAGCTCTAGGGTGCTCATGGCGGCTAGTAGCGCCAGGATAGCGGGAAAAAGGGACAGGGTTGCATTGTAGGCAATTTCCGCCGCTAGTCCCGGTAATCGTTGGCGCATCGCGGCCCGTGTCACCTGCTTGCAGGTGGAAACGTTGAGATAGCGAATCGCTTGGAACATGGACTTGGGGGCAGGGTTGGCATCTGGGGGAGAGAAGAAGCATGGGACAGCGGACGGGAAAGACGGCAAGCAGGACGATCGTTCAACTGTCCCTATTAAAAAATGTAACGGTTCGGCAAAATGGGAAAGGACTTTTCCAGGATGATATCCCGATGGTCGCCGCCACTCTGCGAGTGACCCGTCTGGAGCGTGAATGCCGCCCAGACTGCACTGGACTTTCCGTTTCAAGGAAGGGTGGTATAACAGGCACAGTTTGAGGGCAATGCGGATGGGAAACTCTCTGGGAAGCCAGTTTCCCAATCCCAACACCTGACGGTGGCATTGCCCCCGACTCGCGTCATCCTGGATCGATCGCCCTGCTTCTTCTATTCACAGATAGCCTAACGAATCCCACCGAATTCTCTTGATGGGACCCAGTGGGCACTGCCCTGGAGAAGCATCCCCATTGTGAGGAGTACAACAACCATGGCTCAATCCCCCCTGCTGCAACCCCTAGATTCCCCTGCACCGCTGGCCTCCCCAGACACCCCAACCTCAGACGCTCCCTCCCCCGACACTGCCCAACGTCTTGCCCTGGAGGTGCTCCACGCCGCTCCCTCGGCCCCCACCCCTTGGACCAACCCCCACCTACCCGTCGGTCCTCTCTTTGGCACCGATGGCATTCGTGGCCAGGTGGGGGATTTGCTGACCGCGCCCCTTGCTTTACAAATTGGCTTCTGGGCTGGCCATGTCCTCGCAGCCGCCCCTGGCCAGTCCCCGGGCGCAAATACGAGTGCCAATGTAAGTACAAATGCAAGTACAAATGCGGGTATCAATGCAAGTACAAATGCGGGTATCAATGGGGTCAGCCACGGTAGGAGCAGCGATCGACCGGTCTTAATTTTGGGCCAAGACTCCCGCACCTCTAGCCCCATGCTCGCCAATGCCCTCAGCGCGGGTCTAACGGCGGCGGGGTTCGATGTCTGGCATTTGGGTCTCTGTCCCACCCCAGCGGTGGCCTACCTAGCCCACCATAGTGAGGCCCTGGGGGGAATTATGATTTCCGCCAGCCACAACCCCCCCGCCGACAATGGCATCAAGATTTTCGATCGCCAGGGTCAAAAGTTGGGTAAAGCCCTGCAACAGGCGATCGAGGCGGGACTGCGGGGTAACACGGTCCTGGGTTCCCCCGGTGCCCTCACCCCCGATAGTGCCAGCACCTGGGGCCAGCACTACAGTAGTCCTACCCCCCTCACCCGCTACACGGATATGTTGCACCAGTCACTTCAGGTGCCCTCCCTTTCGGGGCTTAAGGTGGTGCTGGATCTGGCCTGGGGAGCCGCCAGTGAGCTAGCTCCCCAAGTTCTCAAAAACCTTGGCGCGACGGTGATTTCTCTCCACGATCGCCCCGATGGTCACCGCATTAATGTGGATTGTGGCTCAACGCACCTGGCTCACCTCCAGCAGGCTGTGCTGGAGCATGGGGCCGACGTGGGCTTTGCCTTTGATGGGGATGCCGATCGGGTCCTGGCGGTGGATCCCCAAGGTCGAGCTGTGGACGGGGATTATATTCTTTATCTCTGGGGCTGCCATTTACAGCAACAGCAGGCTCTGCCGGAGAACACGATCGTCACCACGGTCATGGCCAATCTTGGCTTTGAGCGGGCCTGGGCAGCCCAGGGCGGTAAGCTCCTGCGCACAGCGGTGGGCGATCAGTATGTCCAGGCGGAAATGGCCCGCACGGGTGCAATGTTGGGGGGGGAGCAGTCGGGCCATATTCTCTGTTGTCATTACGGGCTCACGGGGGATGGTCTGCTGACGGCACTGCATCTGTGCCAGCTGATCCAGGAGTCCGGTGTTTCCCTGGCAGAGTTGGTCAACCAAAGCTTCCAGCCCTATCCCCAACTGCTGCGGAATGTCCGGGTGGAGGATCGGGATAAGCGCCGCCAGTGGAAGGACTGTGATGCGCTGCGGAGTGAAATTGAGCGGGCTGAGGCGGATCTGGGCGATCGGGGCCGGATTTTGGTGCGGGCTTCGGGCACAGAGCCGCTCATCCGGGTCATGGTGGAAGCGGCGGATATGCATCTGGTGCAGCACTGGACGGATCATTTGGTCCAAACGGTGGAACAACACCTGGCCAGTTAGGGGATCGCCGTCGCCGTTGCTGCGGCCCCAGGGGGGAAATACCTCCGCGCAGCGGAGCTGTGTGGATTGGGGTGGGTTGGTGCGACCCCGACGCTCAGCTACAGCGACGGGAAATACCTCCGCGCAGCGGAGCTGTGTTGATTGGGGTCAGTTCGATGCCCCTCGCCCCCCAGCCCCCGCTCCCAACATGGGCGCGGGCAAGTCATGACAGGGCACCTCGATTCATTAGCTTGGGCGGCTTGGGCGGCGAAGCCGCCTAAGCCAAACCCTGATTCTTGTGTGGGCTGTCTCCCTCGGTTTAATCCAGGTGCCTGACAGAATGCGGATTTTAGCCTCTCTCCCTAGGGGAGAGGAGTTGGGATGAGGGTTTCCCAGCGGAGGGGTCGAACGCGCGTTAATCAAGGTGCATCGGCTGCAAAAACCGGTAGATGTGCCATGCCAGTAAAAATGAGATTGGGATCGCAGTGGTATTCCGGATTGAGCAACTGCCACAACAGCGGTCCATCCCCTCCCGTCAATACGATCGCACTGGTTCCCTGCTGGCGTTCCCAATCGTCAATAAAGCTGCGCAATCCCGCCAGTACACTATGCAGAACGCCACTGGCGATCGCGCCCTGGGGAGACCGCGCCCAGCGATCGGGATAGCCCTGCTCGATCGACCACTGCACCGGAGGCAACTGGGCCGTTCCCTGGTGCAAACTGCGCCACTGCAGACCCAGACCGGGCAGAATAGCGCCCCCCACAAGATTTTGCGATCGATCGCCCCCCGTCAGGGTTAGGGCCGTGCCCCCGTCAATCACTAGCACGGGCCAGCCGTACTTTTGCCCTGCCCCCCACAGCGCCAACGCCCGATCGATTCCCAGGCCCGGATAGCGCTGACCTAGGGGGATAGCGTCGAGGTGGAGGGAATACAGATGGGGATAGGTGTCAAAATGGGCCGCTTGGGGCGGATGGACCGAGGCCAGGAGCAGGGGGGGCGGTTGGAACTGGGTTTGTAGCCAGGACCGGATCGCAGGGGGAAATTGCAGGTCTTGGAGATAGGAAAGCCAGGGATCGATCGCCTTAGACTCCCCAAGCGCCTTAGACTCCCCAAGATGGGGACTGTCATGGGTGGGAATTGCAGGGCAGGAAGACAGTGTCCGAGGACTGACCCAGGGCGCAGAGGATGGTGCCGAGGCCGATCGATTTTCTGCCACGGGCCGATCGGCTGCCAAACCGGAAGCCTCCCAGCCCAACACCGCCCAATGCAGGCGACTATTCCCCACCATCACCGCTAAACAGGGCCACGGGATCGATCGCTGCATTACCCCGCCCCCGCCCTTCGAGGCCCCTCGCCTTCCCGATCGGCCCTCTGACCCTGGGCTAGTCCGTGGAAAGATGGTGCCCCATGTCCCTCCCGCTGGGTAGGGGACGCACTCCCTGGATCGGTCATGAGAGGTTTCGTAGCTGCCATGGCATTGGGATTAAGGGAGAGGGGAAAGCCGCAGTGACTGCAAAACGTAGCCTGATTCGGCACGCGTGTCCCGCAGTTCCCGCAATGCAAGAGGTCATCCAACGCCGCGTAGCATTGCTCACAGACGAGCGCCCCGTCGGGATTGTCATAAAAGCAGTGGGGACAGGTAATAGTCATGGCAATTCAGGGCGGTGCAGGGCGGTGCAGGGCAGTGCGATCTAGGGCGAGGCAAACACCGCCCCCGCCGCCGCATCCAGAAGCCAGTAAAGGCTCCCCTGGGGCCGGATCGCCCGAGCGGGATAGTGGCGATCGTCCCCGGTGGGCGAAAAAATTTCCTGGAGGGCCGGTTGTTTATTGTCCCCCGTGACCAGGAAGAGGACTAAACGGGCCTGGTTCAGCACCGGATAGGTCATTGTAATGCGGGGCTCTCCGTCCTTGTTGCCCACCGTCACCCGCCGATCGACCACCTCCAGCGCCGCTGTGTGGGGAAAGAGAGAAGCCGTATGACCATCGGGTCCGATCCCTAGCAGCACTAGGTCCAAGGCCGGGAACGGACCCGACTGCCCCTGGAAAAAGTCCTGCAACTCCCGATCGTGGGTGGCCGCATCCATCGCCGGATCGCCGGCGCCCGTGGGCATGGGGTGGAGGTTCTCGGGGGGAAAGGGCACCCGGTCTAACCAGGCTGCGCGGGCCATGCCTTCGTTGCTGTTGGTATCGCTGGGGGGGACGTAGCGCTCATCGCCCCAAAAGATATGGATTTTGTCCCAGGGCAACTCCTGCTGGGCCAGGGCTTCGTAGAGGGGCTTGGGGGTACTGCCGCCGGCCAGGGCTAGGGTACAGAACCCTCGATCGGCGATCGATTCTCGGATCTGGGCCACCACGAGGTCCAAAGCGCGGACAATGAGGGCCGATCGATCGGGCAAAATTTCAAGAATGGGGTCAGCAGGTACAGAACTCACAATGCAGTTCCCGTAATGGTTGACAGCTTATGGTGTGTATTGAGTCGCAGGAGGTACGGGGATCCAGATGGACCGTACCAAGGGCCGGGTCCGTCCCGTCTCACCTAAGCCTTAGGGCACCTCGATTAATTGTGGCGTGGGTCATAGGACGGAACTCTGGATTTTTCGAGGCGCTCCTGAGCTTTAAGCCTAAGGGCTGAACCACACCAAGGAGCCGGAATTTCTGGAAATATTAAGGACCCAGATTGCCGGTAAATTAGGCGATGAATTGGCCGGTGAATTCGCCGGTGAATTCGCCGGTGCAGGCGCTCGTGAATTGCACCGCAAGGTGAGCCGGGAATTAGACCGCGAACTGGGTCGCAAATTGGGCCGCAAATTGGGCCGCAAATTGGGCCGCAAATTGGGCCGCAAATTGGGTCGCAAATTGGGCCGCAACCCCACCCGGATCCCGGCGGACAGGACGGGACAACATCCTTCATGATTGTGAGGAGTCCCGGTGTGAGGTCACCGTGACGATTCTGAAGTGATCCCCAGAACCGATACACTAGAGACCGGATCCAGCCCGTGCTGTGCCTCCCCCAGTGCTAAGGGCACCTCGATTCATGGGGTTGGGGGCGAAGCCGCCTGCCACAACCCTAATTCTGCTGTGGGTACCTCGATTCATGGGGTTGGGCGGCTTCGCCGCGCAACCCAACCCTAATCCTGCCGTGGGTACGGCGATGAAAGTCTGCATTAATCGAGGTGCCCTCGTGCAACCTTTTTTGGCGCAACCTTGCCCTGAGAGTTCTGTAACCTTTTCCTGAGAGAAGTCCTATGACCGCTGCACTTCAGCCCACTGAACTGGAAACCCAACTGACGACCCTCCAAGCCCAGGCCACCAGTGCCATTACCGCAGCAACCACCCTCGATGAGTTGGAAAAGCTGCGGGTGGGCTATTTGGGTAAAAAAGGAGAAGTGTCCAAAATTTTGGGCGGCATGGGCAAGCTGGACCCCAGCGATCGACCCCGAATCGGTAGTGCGGCCAATGACGTGAAGACCGCGATTCAGGCGGCGCTGGATCAGAAGCGGACTGCATTGCAGGCGGCCCAACTGGAGGCCCAACTGGAAGCAGAAACCCTGGATGTGACCATGCCTGGGATCTATCGACCCCAGGGACGGATGCATCCGCTGAATAGCACGATCGATCGGATTCTCGATATTCTGGTGGGCTTGGGCTATACGGTGGCCCAGGGCACGGAGATGGAAACGGACTACTACAATTTTGAGGCGCTGAATACACCGGCGGACCATCCGGCGCGGGATATGCAGGATACGTTTTATTTACCCGATGGCAATCTGCTCCGTACCCACACTTCAGCGATTCAGATTCGCTATATGGAGAATAATGAACCTCCGATTCGTGTCATTGCGCCCGGTCGAGTTTATCGGCGGGATACGGTGGATGCGACTCACTCTGCGGTCTTTCACCAGATTGAGTTGCTGGCAGTGGACGAAGGAATGACATTTACGGACTTAAAAGGAACCGTAAAAACGTTCTTACAGGAGATTTTCGGTGAAATTCCGGTACGCTTTCGGGCTAGCTATTTCCCCTTTACGGAACCCTCGGCGGAGGTGGATGTGCAGTGGAAGGGGAAGTGGCTAGAGGTGATGGGCTGTGGCATGGTGGACCCCAATGTGCTGAAGGCGGTGGGCTTGGACCCGGAGATCTATACGGGGTTTGCTGCCGGTCTGGGGGTGGAGCGTTTTGCGATGGTGCTGCACCAAATTGATGATATTCGGCGGCTTTACTCCAGTGATCTGCGTTTCTTGCAGCAGTTCTAGGTTCAGTCTGGGAATGGACGGTTTTGACGATCGGGTTTGTCGATCGTCACCGATCGATAAACCCGATCGTCAATTGCATTCGTCTAGATCTTTCCCCTACACTGTTGGGCACCTCGAAAGTGGGCACCTCGATTCATCCAACTTTTTGGGAGATAGCCCACGCAAGAATCAGGGTTTGGGTTGGGCGACGAAGCCGCCCAACCCAATTAATCGAGGAGCCCCTCACATCAAACCGTTCTCACACCTCACAGACTATGAAAGATCTCGACACTGGGCGCACCATCGAACTCCTGAACACAATTATGGAATTTGAATTGGCGGGAGTTGTGCGCTACACCCACTACTCGCTGATGGTGAATGGTCCGAACCGCATCCCGATCGTGGATTTCTTTAAAGCCCAGGCCAGTGAGTCCTTGCTCCATGCCCAGGAAGCCGGGGAAATTATTACGGGCTTGGAGGGGCACCCTAGTCAGCGGATTGCAGCGATCGAAGAAACCAACCGCCATGCGGTGACGGATCTGCTGCGGGAAAGTTTGAACCATGAGCAAACGGCACTGGATTTGTATAAGCAGTTGCTCACTGTGGTCGAGGATGCCAGTGTTTACTTGGAAGAATATACCCGGACGAAAATCGGCCAGGAAGAGCTGCACAACTTAGAGATTAAGAAGATGTTGAGGGATTTTAGCTAATTTAATCCAGTACGCGATGGTTGCAAGATCTGGAGCAGAATTTAGCCCGAATCTAGATCTGGAGCAGGGCACCTCGAAAAATCAGAATTTCCGCCGGGTGACCCACGCAAGAATCAGGGTTGTGGTGGGCGGCTTCGCCCCAGGAGGAGTAGGTATGCCTGCCGCCAATTATTTTGCCACGCAAGAACCAGGGTTGTGGTGGGCGGCGGAGCCGCCCACCACAATTAATCGAAGTACCCAGCAAAATTTAGTCGGGATGTCGATCGACCGGAATATGGAGCGGTTGGGCAGCCACCCGAGCCAACCAGTCCCGAGTTGCAGGATAGTGGGCCAAACTGAAGCCCGCCACTTCTGCCCGATGAACATGGCTATACAGGGCAATATCAGCGATGCTATAGCGATCGTCCACTAAAAAAAGCCGCTTTTTCAGATCCTGCTCCAGTATCCCCAGGGCTTCATGGCCTGGGGCCTGTTTCTTTCGCAGGGCTGCCTGTTGTGCTTCTCCCTTCACCATAGGTGCACCAAAACCATGCCTCATCCAAAACTGGCGCAACACTCCCCTGTTCAAAGAGAAGCCACTGCATGACCTTTGCCTGTTTCCAGGGATCTCTGGGTAAGAATTCAGTCCCATGGGCAAGGTAAACCAAGATTGCATTGGATTCCCAGATAAATTGCCCTGGTTCCACCTCTAAGACTGGAATCTTGCCGTGGGGATTTTTCTCCAAAAATTCCGTAGTCCGGGTTTCCCCGTCCAGTACCTGCACAGCCACATACTTATAGGGTCGCTGCAACTGATGCAGCAATAGCCGCACCTTGTAGCCACTCCCGGAGGGGAAAAAGTCATGGAGGCGATACATCTGCATGGTGCTACTCACCTATGGGGTTACTACAGTAGTTGGGTTGTGGATAACTCTGGTCAGTTCTGGTTATTGATAGGGCACCTCGATTAATTCAAATTTTCACCGGAGTGCCTACAGCAAAATCAGGGTTGGGTTGCGCGGCGAAGTCGCGTAACCCCATGAATCGAGGCGCCCTATGGCTATTTATGGTTATTTCTAGCTATTTCTAGCTATTTTCCAGTTCTGATCGTTATATGCTCCTAGGGGGCTGCATCCACTGGACCATTGACCAACGCATTAAAACCGTAGACCTGTCGGCTTCCGGCGAGGGCAACGAGGTGTACCGATCGGGTATCCCCTGGCTCAAAGCGCACCG
>JAYKIB010000049.1:0-8522 GCA_035285005.1 Prochlorothrix sp. | reverse complement strand
CCAGCCGGGACGTAATGTTGGGAAAAGTTTAATGGACCACCATGCAATTCTGCTAGGGGCTGTCATCATTTAACCCTAGGCTGCCCTCAGAACCAGGGACACAGCCCCTAGCCCAGACCATTGGGTCGGGCGTGTCACTCCGATATTCCAAGGTTTCTAGGGTTGTATGGATGACACGCCCTGGGGCTGTCATCCATACAACCCTGGGTCTCGGCCTGCCCTAACACCTGCCTCTAATTGGGCGCACAGCGTCCAGAGTGCGGGCAAAAACTTGTGGGACTGGGAAAGCGGGGTAGAATGCAAGGTGACTTCCCGTGACCGCTGCCCCCTCGATCGAGATTATCCCCAAGAGGATTGAGGATCGATCGGCAGGTAGCATCCCCGTTTCCTCCCCCTTGCGAACCTATTCCCAATGCTTCAGCGGCTTTGCTAGCTATGGATTCTGCGACCCTTGTAACCCAACTCAATGCGGGTACCATCTTGCCGGAAGGCGTGGTCCTCGTCACATTAATTTTAGTTTTGCTCGGTGACCTAGTGGCCGGACGATCCTCCGTGCGCTGGACCCCCTACCTCGCCTTGGGGGGGGTACTCGTTAGCCTAGTCACCCTCACCCTCCAATGGGATAGCACCAACATCAGCGGCTTCTTTGGCGGCTTCACCAGTGATCCCCTCAGCCTTGTCTTTCGGGGCATCATTGTCCTGTCTGCGGCCATCACAATCCTGGTCTCCGTCCGCTACGTGGAACAGTCTGGGACCTCCCTGGGGGAATTTATCACCATCTTGCTGTCGGCCACCCTGGGGGGGATGTTCCTCTCGGGAGCCAGTGAACTGGTGACAATCTTTGTCTCCCTGGAGACCTTGAGTATTTCTTCTTATCTGCTGACGGGTTACATGAAGCGGGATCCCCGCTCCAACGAAGCTGCGCTCAAGTACTTGCTAATTGGGGCTGCCAGTTCCGCCATCTTCCTCTACGGCGTTTCCTTGCTCTATGGCCTATCCGGGGGGGAAACCCAGCTCACGGAAATTGCCGCCCATCTCCATGCGAGCGACCAGTCTCTGGCCCTGACCATTTCCCTGATTTTTGTGATTGCAGGGGTTGCCTTCAAAATCTCAGCCGTGCCGTTCCACCAGTGGACCCCGGATGTCTATGAAGGATCCCCCACCCCGATTGTCGCCTTTCTGTCGGTGGGATCCAAGGCCGCTGGCTTTGCCCTAGCCATCCGTCTTCTCATCACCTCCTTTCCTGATCTCATCGACGAGTGGCGTTTTGTTTTCACAGCCCTCGCTATCCTCAGCATGGTCCTCGGAAACGTGGTGGCCCTGGCCCAAACCAGCATGAAGCGCCTCTTGGCCTACTCCTCCATCGGCCAAGCCGGTTTCATTATGATTGGTTTCCTCGCCGGGACCGAAGCAGGCTACTCCAGCATGATTTTCTATCTGTTCGTGTATCTCTTCATGAACCTGGGTGGTTTTGCCTGTGTGATTCTCTTCTCGTTGCGCACTGGAACGGACCAAATTAGCGAGTACGCCGGTCTCTATCAGAAGGATCCTCTGATTACGTTGGGCCTAAGCTTGTCCCTACTCTCCCTGGGCGGAATTCCTCCCTTGGCGGGCTTCTTCGGTAAGTTGTACCTCTTCTGGGCCGGTTGGCAAGCGGGTCTCTACGGTCTGGTGCTCCTGGGCTTAGTGACCAGCGTTATTTCCATCTATTACTACATCCGGGTCGTGAAGATGATGGTGGTCAAGGAACCCCATGAGATGTCAGAAGCGGTGATGCATTATCCGGCGATTAGCTGGGATGCCTTGGGTCTGAAGCCCCTGCGGGCAGGATTGGTGGTATCAGTGGTGGCCACGTCCCTTGTGGGTATTTTATCGAATCCCCTCTTTACGATCGCCAGTGATTCAGTCCTGAAAACTCCCATGTTTGCGGATATGCTAGTCCAAGTCACCGCTACGCCCCAAGAACAGCCCGAGGTTGCCCTCCAGATCCAAGAGGGTGGTATCTCCCTATAGGGGATCTGGAGTGAGGGGGGGGACGGCTTCGCCGCCCCCCCCTCACCCTGAATTTTTGCGTGGGCCCCAGGACAGCATTTTGGACTTTTCGAGGTGTTTCACTGTGATGTGATGCAAATCACAAGCTATCCTATTCAAAGGGCTTTCTCAGCTTCTGATTGTAAGCAGGGAGACCCTCATCAACCTTTCTGGGTGGGCTTTGCCCACCCTTTTTTTATGGCTATTTTGTGTGATGGGTTCCTCGGATAATCGGGTGAGGGAGCTTTGCTCCATGTGCCCAATTGTAAATAATCCTGGAAGATCAGAGGAATTTCCGACTGAATCCCCTAAGTTACGGGGGGAAACCTCGATTAATTGGGTTGGGCGGCTTCGCCGCCCAACCCAAACCCTGATTTTTGCGTGGGCTGTCTCCCAAAAATTCGGATTAACTGAGGTGCCCGGGAATGTTCTGAAAAAATAGGGGACCTATGGCAACTTTATACGAAAAACTCGGTGGTGCGGACGCCGTGAACCTGGCGGTGGATAAGTTTTACGATCGGGTTTTGCAGGACGATCGGGTTAAGCACTTCTTTGCTGGGGTGGATATGGCCAAGCAAAAGGGCCACCAAAAAGCATTTTTGACCTATGCCTTTGGAGGGGCTCCCCAGTATGACGGTCGCACGATGCGAGCAGCACATCGGAAGCTGGTGGAAGAACAGGGCATGAATGGCTCCCATTTTGACGCGATCGCAGAGGATTTGGTGCTCACGCTGCAGGAACTGGGGGTTTCCCAAGACTTAATCGATGAGGTGGTGTCGATCGCCGGTGCACCCCAACATCGTGCTGATGTGCTGAATCAGTAGGAAGATTCTGGCTAGAGCCATAGCGCATACCGCTGGGATGGGCGCACACCTCTGATAGCGTCAGCTTTCTACAGTGAATTGATGACACGCCCTAGGACGGAATGAGCAAATTCCTAGACAGGCTTTTCGCCTCAGGTGGTGAAGCGATCGGCTACACCGATCGCCATCATTAGGCCGAATTGTCTAGGCCGGAGCTTGCTGATGTAGGGGTACAGGGAGTTGTTCCGCAGAAGGCGGGACAATTAATCGAGGTGCCCTCGTGCCAAACCTACACAACTCTACTCAACACCTACTCAACGGTTACACTTTTGGCCAAATTACGAGGCTGATCCACATCTAAGCCGCGTAGGGCCGCAATGTAGTAGGACAGCAACTGCAAAGGCAGCACCGTCAGGAGGGGAGAGACCATCTCATCGACGATCGGCACCGCCAGCAGATCACCGAACATGTCCGCCTCCCGTGCCACCGGACTGACCCCAATCACCCGAGCATCTCGGGCCTTGGCTTCCTGCGCGTTCGATAGCACCTTGTCATACACCTCACCGGGCACTGCGATCGCCACAACGGGCACCTTCGCATCCAGCAACGCGATCGGCCCATGCTTCATTTCTCCCGCTGGATAGCCCTCCGCATGGATGTAGCTAATCTCCTTGAGCTTCAGGGCACCTTCCAAGGCGATCGGGAAGTTAATTCCGCGACCGAGGAAGATAAAGTCCTGGGTATCGGTGAATTGGTGGGCCAGGGTTCCGATCGGCTCCTCCTGCTGAGTCAAGAGATCCTCCATTTGGGTGGGAACTTGATTGAGGCTCTCCACTAAGCTAGCCAGACGTTGTGGTGCTAAGGTTTGGCGATGATAGGCTAAGTCAAGGGCTAAGGCATAAAATGCCATTAATTGTGCCGTAAAGGTCTTTGTTGCCGCTACCCCCACTTCCACTCCGGCGGGGGTGAGAATCAGGTTGGGCACCAAATGGGCGAGGGTACTTTCAGGACGATTCGTAATACCAAGCAGGCGAGGCCGATAAGCAGCAGCCTGGGTGGGATCGGGTGTTGTGCGTTGGCGATGGTTGCGGCGTTCGTGTTCCATTTCCAAGGCCGCGAGGGTGTCGGCGGTTTCGCCGGACTGGGTTACCCCGATGGTTAGGGTTTGGGCCAGGAGAGGGCTGGGCGCATAGCGAAACTCCGAGGCGTAGTGAACCGTGGTGGGGATACCTGCCAACTGCTCCAGGAGGTACTTTCCCACCAAACTCGCATGCCAACTGGTCCCACAGGCCAAAATCTGAACCTGTTGCAGGTCGGCGTACAGATCCTCACTAAAACGCAGGTTCACCGGGGAAGTTGTGGCCTCGCCGCCATCCCACTGGGGTCGGAAATAAGCCTCTAGGCAAGCCCGCACCACCCCAGGTTGCTCGTGGATTTCCTTGAGCATAAAGTGGCGAAATCCCTGCTTTTCCACCTGGCTCGGGTTCCAGTCCAGGGTACGGGGCTGTTTCCGCAGTCGATTCCCCTGGAAGTCGTAGATTTCAACGCCAAGGGGGGTGAGTTTGCCAATCTCGCCATTGTCGAGGGAGAGTACCGTTTGGGTATGGTTGGCGATCGCCGTGGTATCCGAAGCACAGAAAAATTCGCCCTGACCAAAACCAATACAAAGGGGAGCCTGTTGGCGGGCAATAATCAATTCGTCGGGATAGTCGGCACAAATCACGGCGATCGCAAAGGCCCCTTCCAATTCCTGAATGCTACGGCTGACAGCTTCCAAGAGGGGGGAGAAAGGCTGGGGGGTTTCGGCTTCGACGGCGGTGAGGTGATGGGCAACGAGATGGGGAATGGTTTCGGTGTCGGTGTCAGAGAGAAAGGTGCAGCCCAGGTCCGTGAGTCGATCGCGCAGATCACGGTGATTCTCGATGATGCCGTTCTGGACCACCGCAACGCGCCGCTGCATATCGAGGTGGGGGTGGGCGTTGTGTTCTTCTGGCTTACCGTGGGTGGCCCAGCGGGTGTGGCCGATGCCGACCTGGGCAGGGGTGGGGTGGTCCTGGAGTTTGGCTTGGAGGTTGTAGAGTTTGCCTTTGGCGCGGACGCACTGCAACTGTCCGCCCCAGAGGGTGGCGATCCCGGCGGAGTCGTAGCCCCGGTATTCCAGCTTGCGCAGGCCATCCATCAAGATATCGGTCGCGGCTTGGGTGCCGATGTACCCCACGATTCCACACATAGCGTTGTCCTCGATTTCCAGAGTTTGAGCTATGGTAACCCATTGCTTTAGGGTTCGCGATCGGGGGGTTTAGACTGTCAGGCAGCCTTGGATACCTGCAAGCAAAGCGATTCCCGGTTTTTCATCCGTTCACCGTGACTCCCTACTCCATGAAATCCCCGGTTTCTTAGCCACGCACTGCGACTCCCGAGAGCACCTCGAAAAATCAAAGTGTTTCCCAGCAGTGGCCTGCGTAGGTGTTTGGGTTGTGGCGTGCGGCTTCGCCGCACGCCACAATGAATCCAAGTGCCCCCTAACCCCTAAGGTGAGATCCCGGGTTCAAGCGGTAAGCAACGTTTTCAAGGCGATCGTGACCCGATCCTGCTGCTCAGCCGTCAGTTCCGGGAACATGGGCAACGACAGGACCTCCCGGGCCGCCTGCTCCGCGATCGGGAGTTGGCCCGGTTGATACCCCAAGGACCGGTACACCGCCTGCTGGTGTAGGGGAACCGGGTAGTACACCATCGTACTGATGTCCTGCTGTTGGAGCTGCTGGCGCACCCAGTCCCGACATTGGGGAGCCGGATTGCAGGGGCTTGCAGACCCCTCACAGTGGCGTGTCTGGTTACAGGTCGCAATCCGCACCGTGTATTGGTGCCAAACACTGGTGCCGCCGGCCACCGGTTGGGGGGCAAGGAGGCCCGGAATATTCTGTAATGCCTGGGTATAGCGATCGGCCACCGCCCGACGTTGACCATTCCACCGATCGAGATACTGGAGTTTAATCGTGAGGATTAGGGCTTGCACCGCATCAAGACGGCTATTAATACCAATTTCAGTGTGATAGTAGCGTTTAGGGCTACCATGCTCCTTAAGAATGCGGATTTTTTGAGCGAGATCCGGGTTCTGGGTGGAAATTGCCCCCCCGTCGCCGCAGGCCCCCAGATTTTTCGTCGGGAAAAAGCTAAAACAGCCAATATCGCCCCAACTCCCCACCTTTTGATCCGCCCAATCCGCCCCAGCTGCCTGGGCACAATCTTCGATTACTGCTAAGTGATGGGCCTGGGCCAGGGCACACAACCGACTCAAGTCCAAGGGCTGACCAAAGAGATGGACCGGGATAAGCGCTCGGGTGCGGGGCGTAATCGCTGCCTCCACCTGGTTGAGGTCAAGATTGAGACTATCCGCCTCAATATCCACGAAAACCGGGGTGGCACCCACCGCCGTAATCATTTCCGCCGTCGCAAAAAACGTAAACGGCGAGGTAATCACCTCATCCCCCGGTCCAATGTCAAGGGCACGGAGCGCCAAGTACAGGGCATCGGTTCCGGAGTTACAGCCCACCACCTGGGATACTCCGAGATAGGTGGCAAAGGCTTGCTCAAAGTCAGCAACCGCAGCCCCCCCGATGTAGCGGCCAGAGGCGAGGAGGTTGGTAACCGCAGCATTCACCTCCGGGGCCAGGGTTTGATATTGCTGGGTGAGATCAAGCGGGGGAATCGGGGGCACGGGTGACAGTCCTTTTAGACAGTTGTGGGGGTATTTCGGGGGCGTCACCTCGGGCGCTTTACCGCAGCAGCTTGGTGTGACCTCGGGGGCTGGACCTCGGGTGAATCGCTTCGAGGTGTGTCTTCGAGGTGTGTCTTCAAGATACGTCGGTAAGGTGCGTCGTTCGAGGTGCTTCTGATTCTATCAAGGGGAGGGCCATGTAATTTTCTGTGAACCTTTTGAGTGTTTGCTCACTTCCTGATCGACAATGGGCCTAGCCGCACACTAGCCGCACCGTAGGGGGCTTAATTGCCATGCGCCTCGCCCACAGAGAGCCACCGGAAGTGGAAACCAAAACCCGCATTCTCCAGGCTGCCCAAACCTTGTTTGCTAAGCAGGGCTATGACGGAACCACCACACGGGACTTAGCCCAGCGGGCTGGGGTGGCGGAGGGCACGTTATTTCGCCATTTCACCAATAAAAAGGCCATTCTCGTGGAGGTGGTCACCCAGGGATGGGTGGAGTTATTGACCGATCTCCTGACGGAACTGAGCGAGATGGGGAGTTATCGGGCTGTAGACCAGGTGATGCGACGGCGGATGATGAACTTCCGCCAAAATCAAGAGTTAATGCGGGTCTGCTTCATGGAGGTCCAGTTTCACCCGGATTTGCAGGAACGCATCCAGGGGGAAGTGGTGGATAAGATGATGGATGTGGCGGAGGCATTCTTCCAGACTGCGATCGATCGGGGGGTATACCGCCGCTTAGATCCCAAAATCATTGCACGGGTCTTTTTGGGCATGTTTATGGTGGCGGGGTTCAGCGAAACTACGATTATGAATCCCGAGGCATCGCCCCACACCATGAAGGTGATGGCGGAGGGAATTGCTGATATCTTTCTCAATGGTGTGTTGGCGGCCTCTTAAGGTTGGCTCGCGCTGCAAACTTTGGGATTCCCCCCGTACACAAACCTATGAACCGACAGCATATCTACCCCCTGGTGTGGCATCAGGATCATCTTTTGGTGATCGATCAAACCCGCTTACCTCGGGAGTTATCAATTATTGCAGTCCGGCGTTTTGACGACCTCATCGAAGCGATCGATCGGGGCATTATCCAAGGTGCTGATTTACTGCAACTGGCAGCGGGTTATGGGCTCTGTTTGCTTGCATCGGACCAAAGTGGTGATCGCAGTCTTTTTTTAGACTATCTGGGCCAAGGGGGGCAGAGAACCGAAGGTCGATCGCGGGCAACGGTCGCCCTGGGCCTCTTTCGCCAGGAGTTGGATCGACTGGTGCGCACCCTCACGGACACCGAAGGCACGGTGCCCGAGTTAAAATCCTTGCTATGGCAGCTAGTGCAGGATAGCCATCGATCGGGACTGCAGCGGTGCTATGCCCTAGCAGAGGCAGCACTGGAGGTATTACCGCGCAAAACCGAGGCCCTAGGGCTGTTAGTCTACGGTAATGGTGGCTCTTTGGCGACGGTGGGCTACGGCACGAGCTTGGGAGTGGTGCGGCGGCTATGGGAGCAGGAACGGCTCGGCCAGGTGTATGTGGCGGAGGTGCGGCCCCAATTGCAGGGGGCACAGGTGGCAGCGTGGGAATGCGCCCAGGAGGGCATTGCGGTGACGGTGGTGGCGGATAATGCGGTGGCAATGCTGATGCAGCAGGGGGAGGTTGACGCGGTGATTGTGGGGGCCACGGCGATCGCGGCCAATGGGGATGTGGCCCATGTCATGGGAACCTATGGTGTGGCGCTCGCGGCCCAGGCCCACGGGGTTCCGTTTGTGGTGGTGGCTCCCCAGGCCGTGATTCAGTCCGATCGATCGACGGGCCAGGACTTGGATTTGGTGGAGCTTCCTGGTGAAATCTGGAGCCAGTGGCAGGATCTTTCCCTCTATCCCAGCGAAGTGGCGATCTATAGCCGGGGAGAAGATCTAACGCCGCACAAGTTGGTGACGGCGATCGTGACGGAAAATGGGGTTTATC
>JAYKIB010000048.1:0-10941 GCA_035285005.1 Prochlorothrix sp. | reverse complement strand
ACACTATAACGGCACGACTCCCCTCGACGGGCTGGGTTGCTCCTTGGGGGATACCCTAGTTTCCCTCTTTCCTAGACCCCATCTCTGTAGCCCCTGTGGCAACTCCATTCCAGACGCGCTTACCCTGATCAAAGAGGGCTGTGGACCCAAAGGACATGTGCAGTTGGGTGGCCACATTGGGCAAAGTGCTAATAATTAAGGAGTGGGAAAAAATACTGGGATATTGCTGATAAAAACGAGGATAGATAAAGAGTCCTGCCAATGCAAATAAAATCAGGGGTAACACATCCCAGGGGCGTGTGATGATAGCACCTGGAAACTGGGTTTGGGGTAATACTTCCTGGGTGGCACAGACATGAATAATCGAATAGGAAATGAGAGCAAAGACAAAGGTAATGCCGATAAGAATCAGACTAGTATTTTTCCAGCGTTTGGGTTGAGTGAAAAAGAAAAGACTGACCCCCATTAGGGTCAGCACCACATTTGCCAGCCGACATAGGGCCCAGGTAAAAGGAATAAGATTTTGGTTGGGGGCAACGGCTTCAATGAGACGATCGGCGGCTAGGGTATGGAAGGCATCCATACAACCCGCACAAAGCAGCGCCACCCCAATAATGGGCGTGGTCACATCCCGCTGGATGCGATAGTAGGAAAAGGCGAGCACTACGGTAAAAATGGCTGCACAGAACGCACTCCACTCCAGAATGGTGTGGGTAAAAGACCCAGCTAGCGCATAGTGGAGTTCGTCGGTCACGGCTTGGGGATCTAGAGTGCTAAACTCGGCAAGATCCAGCGCGGGACTGACGGTTGCAAAGCTAATGCCCACACCATTAAATAAAATTGGCAGCACGCAGAGTACCGCAACAGTCAGGATAATTGGGCGGGGCAGTTTAGTCATGGTGTTGCAGAAACGGAGTAAGTGAAAGAGGGCGCAGGGTCTAGAGCTGGGGTTATCCAGTGCGGTTTTAGCTTAGGAAATGCCAGCATTTCACTTAAGACTAATTGAATTGAGTGGATACTCGTCAGCCGATCGTCGTTATAATTACGCGATCGATCGCCAGCCGATCGTTGGATGATTATAGCAACAGGCAGCTATGGCGACGGGTAGCGATGGTGACCGTGAAGTTGCAATTAGTGGGTCGGGGAGAGTCCCAACCCCACTCACCATGTCCCAACACCCCTACAGCACCTTCCAGATACCTTGGACCTAGGGAAGGGCACCTCGATTAATTCAAATTTTCACCGCAGTACCCACGGCAGAATCAAGGTTGGGTTGCGCGGCAAAGCCGCGCAACTCAATTAATCGAGTTGCCCTGGAGGTAATTGGGCCATCCTCACATAAATTCTTCGATCCGCTGAGGATTTGTCAAGGTTGTCCCAAGGGAGGCGTGTGTCGTACAGGTCTGGGATGGAGTTAGGAGCCCACCTTTCTGCTTACTGATGATCTCAGGCGTGATCAGGGCACCTTGATTAATTGGGTTGGGCGGCTTCGCCGCCCAACCCAAACCCTACTTCTTGCGTGGGCTGTCTCCCAAAAAGTTGGATGAATCGAGGTGCCCATCAGGGGAATCCGGCAGGGCACTTCGATTCATGGCATTGCTGAATTATGGGATGAGCCCAGGCGTACAAGATGCTGTCCAGCAGAAGCGACAGCGACTGCAAACCCTCTTTGTCATCCCCCACGTCGGCAACGCCGTCAAGACAGTCTCCCGCCCCTTCGCAAATCTCTGTAACATTCCTTAAAATTAATGGGAAGACTTCAATGGCTCCCGTATCCCGCCCCATCTGTGTCCGTCCCGTCCCTTCGCTGCTCTCCCCCCCATGGCTAAGATCGTTCTCATTGCTGGTTTTGAATCCTTCAACGCCAACCTCTACCGTCAAGCTGCCGATCGGGCCCAGACCGGTTGCCCGGAGTTGGAAATTTTCACCTTCAGCGATCGGGATATGGCTGCACACCCCGATCGGGTTGAAGCGGCACTCCAGGGGGCGGATGTGTTCTTCGCTAGCCTTATCTTTGACTATGATCAGGTGCTCTGGCTCCGGGAGCGGGTAGAGGCAATTCCGATTCGGCTCGTCTTTGAGTCGGCCTTGGAGTTAATGAGTTTGACGCGGATCGGCCAGTTTGTCATTGGGGACAAGCCCAAGGGAATGCCGAAGCCAGTGCAGTTTATTTTGAGTAAATTTGGTGGAAATCAGAAGGAAGAAGATAAATTAGCGGGATATCTCAGTTTTTTGAAGGTGGGTCCGAAACTGCTCAAGTTTATCCCCGTGGGCAAGGTTCAGGATCTGCGCAACTGGCTCATTATCTACGGCTACTGGAATGCGGGGGGCCTAGACAATGTGGCGGCGATGTTTTGGGTCCTGGGGCAAAAATATCTGGGTCTCACGGTGGCTGAGATTCCCCCAGTGCTCGAAACACCCAATATGGGACTGTTACATCCGAACTATGCCGGCTATTTCACCAGTCCCAAGGCCTATTTAGACTGGTATGCCCACCAGCCCCTCCATACCCCAGCGCCACCGACCCATGTCGATAAATCGCGCCCGGTGATTGCAATTTTGCTCTATCGCAAGCATGTCATCACCCAACAGCCCTATATTCCCCGACTAATTCGCCATTTCGAGCAGGCTGAACTGATTCCGCTGCCTGTCTTTATCAATGGAGTGGAGGGCCATGTGGTTGTGCGGGATTGGCTCACCAGTGAGACAGAGCAACGCGATCGGCAGATGGGGCAGAAGGCAAACCTGTCGCTCTCGCCCGATGCGGTGAAGGTGGATGGGATCGTCTCGACGATCGGCTTTCCGCTGGTGGGGGGACCGGCGGGATCGATGGAAGCGGGCCGTCAGGTTGCCGTGGCGAAGGCCATCTTGGAAAGTAAAAATCTGCCCTATTTTGTCGCAGCTCCCCTCCTGATTCAGGATATTGCCTCCTGGACCCGCCAGGGGATTGGCGGACTGCAAAGCGTGGTCTTGTATGCCCTGCCAGAATTGGACGGGGCGATCGATGCGGTTCCCCTGGGAGGACTTGTGGGGGATGATATTTACCTGGTGCCGGAGCGGGTGCAGCGCTTGATCGGTCGGGTGAAAAGCTGGGTGAATTTGCGACGGAAAGAGGCGAGGAATCGAAAGCTGGCGATCGTGCTCTATGGCTTTCCGCCGGGTTACGGTGCGACGGGGACCGCAGCACTGTTGAATGTCCCTCGATCGCTAATGAATTTGCTCCAAAGCTTGCAGGATCAGGGCTATGACCTTGGAGATCCCCAGGACTGGCCCCAGGATGGGGAAGAACTGATCCGCTGGGTTAAAGCAGCCGATGAACAGTATCCTGGCCTAGACCGGGGGGCCGATCGGCATCCCGCCCACTCCCCATCCCATGCCTCGGTAGAGCCGTTATCAGCATCGTCGCCATCGGCACCATCTCCCTCCCCTCTTCCCCCCCATCTCCAGGCCCCCACCACCGTCAACGTCCGTACCCTGGAGAAATGGCTCGGTTATCTCCACAGTAATCGAATTACAAAGCAATGGCAGTCCCTGACGGGGACCGGGATTAAGACCTCTGGTGATGACTTCTTGATTGGGGGGATACAACTGGGCAATGTGTGGATTGGAGTGCAACCACCCCTGGGTCTCCAAGGCGACCCCATGCGCCTCATGTTTGAGCGTGATCTCACGCCCCATCCCCAATATGCGGCTTTTTACCAGTGGTTACAAAAAGAGTTTGGAGCGGATGCGGTGGTGCATTTTGGGATGCATGGCACCGTGGAATGGCTACCAGGATCACCCCTGGGAAATACGGGCTATTCCTGGTCCGATATCTTGCTGGGAGATGTGCCGAACCTCTATCTCTATGCCGCTAACAATCCCTCGGAGTCGATCCTAGCCAAGCGTCGGGGCTATGGCACCCTCATTTCCCATAATGTGCCGCCCTACGGTCGCGCTGGCCTCTACAAGGAACTGGTTAACCTGCGGGAGCTTATTGGAGAATACCGGGAGAACCCCGGGGCAAATGATGTCTTAAGGGAAGGAATCTGTAAGCTGATCCTCGACACAGGGCTAGAGGCGGACTGTCCTTTCCTGGAGGCCAAAAAGCTAGGGATTGAATTCACCCCAGAAACGATCAACCTGTTTAGCAAAGCTGCCTTTAATCAGTATCTCGTGACAGTTTACGAATATCTCCAAGTTCTCGAAAATCGTCTTTTCTCCTCCGGCTTGCACATCCTCGGCCAAAAACCCCACCCAGAGCAACTAGAAACCTACCTTACAGCCTATTTTGGCGATGATCTCCCGGAGGTAGCCCTCACCACCCTTTGTTACCAACCGGAGCAACTACAAAACTGGCTCCAGCAGCAAGTAACTACCCTCAAGCGCCGCAAGGGGGAACTCGACTCGGAGGCAGAAGTCGCTACTCTCACTGCTAAAGTCCAGGAAGCTCAGCAAATTGCCGACTTACTCAACCAAACTCCAGATGAACTGACAAATCTCCTACGGGGACTGAATGGTGAGTATATTCCGCCGGCTCCTGGGGGTGATCTGCTGCGGGATGGTCCTGGAGTCCTGCCCACGGGCCGTAATATTCATGCCCTTGACCCCTACCGTATGCCGAGTCCCGCCGCCTATGAGCGGGGCCGGGAGATTGGCCGCAAAATTATTGCACAGCACCAGCAGGAGCATGGTAGCTATCCGGAAACCGTGGCAGTGATGCTGTGGGGGCTGGATACGATTAAAACCAAGGGGGAGTCGATCGGGATCCTCCTGGAGTTAGTGGGGGCGGAACCGGTGAAGGAGGGTACCGGGCGCATTGTTCGGTATGATTTGAAACCCCTGGCTGAGGTGGGCCATCCCCGTATTGATGTGCTGGGGAATTTATCGGGAATTTTCCGGGATAGCTTTGTTAATGTAATTGAACTGCTAGATGATCTATTTCAGCGGGCTGCTGCTGCACCGGAAGAGCTGGACCAAAATTTTATTCGCAAACATGCCCTGGAGTTGCAGGCCCAGGGGGTTGAAAATAGCAGTGCGCGGCTTTTTTCCAATCCGGCGGGAGATTTTGGTTCCTTGGTGAACGATCGAATTACAGACGGTAACTGGGAATCGGGGGATGATCTGGGCCAAACCTGGGAGGGGCGCAACAGCTTTAGCTACGGTCGGGGCGACAAGGGCCAAGCGCGACCCGAGATTTTGCAAAGTTTGCTCAGGAGTACCGATCGGATTGTCCAGCAAATTGACTCAGTGGAATATGGCCTGACGGATATTCAGGAGTATTACGCCAATACTGGAGGTCTGAAGAAGGCAGCCGAGCTCAAGCGCGGTGGCAAGAAGACAAATGCTAGTTTTGTCGAGAGTTTCTCGAAAGACACGACTCCCCGAGAGTTAGAAGATTTGCTGCGGCTGGAGTATCGGACGAAGCTGCTCAATCCGAAGTGGGCGGAGGCCATGGTGGCCCAGGGATCGGGGGGTGCCTATGAAGTGTCCCAGCGGATGACGGCGATGATTGGCTGGGCGGGAACAGCGGATTTTAAAGAGAGTTGGGTCTATGACCAGGCAGCGGCAACCTATGCCTTGGATCCGGAAATGGCGGCAAAATTGCGCCAATCTAACCCGGAGGCGTTCCGCAACATCGTGGGACGGATGCTAGAGGCCCACGGTCGCGGCTTTTGGAATCCGGAGGATATGGTTTTGGATCAGTTGCGGCAACTCTACGATCAAACAGAGGAGGAACTGGAGGGAATAGGGGTTTAAAGGATTGAGGGCAATAGAGTTGTAGCGTTGGCGATCGGGTTTTGGGCGGTGCGTTACAGTCCCACCCAACACACCCGACTAGCTCTAGGGCACCTCGAAAAATCACAGTTTCCGCTCAGTGACCCACGTAAGAATCAGGGTTGTGGCGGGCGGCTTCGCCGCCCGCCACAATGAATAGAGGGCACCTCGATTAATTGTGGGGCACCTCGATTAATACAGATTTTTGCCGTAGTACCCACGGCAGAATCAGGCATTGGGTTGGGCAGCTTCGCCGCCCAACCCCATTAATCGAGGTGCCCTAAGCGCGATAGGTAATTTCATCTTCATGGTAATCCGGGGGTTCCACATGGATGGTGACCCGAACCGGCGCGTAACATTCCGCCAGCCGAGCTTCCACAGCTTCCGTAATCTCGTGGGCCGTTTGCACATCCGTTGCCGCCACAATGAGGTGCATGTCAATGAAGACCTGCCGCCCCAGCAGTCCCCGTGATGCAATTTGATGGCAGTTTGTCACGCCGGGAACCGCCATGACAACCTGGTGAATTGCTTCCGGCGCGATCGCGGCCTCATCCACTAGCCAGGGTAAATTATCCCGTAACACACACCAGGAACTCCACAGTACAAGTAATGCGACGGGAAACGCCATGATTACATCGAGCCAAGGCCAATTCAATACCCAAACGCCCCATAGTCCAGCTAAAACACTGATCGTGATCCAAATATCGGACATGGTGTGGTGGGCGTCTGCAATGAGGATTTGGCTGTGGAGGCGCTGACCCACAGCCCGCTCATAAA
Source organism: Prochlorothrix sp. (assembly GCA_035285005.1). Classification (GTDB taxonomy): domain Bacteria; phylum Cyanobacteriota; class Cyanobacteriia; order Prochlorotrichales; family Prochlorotrichaceae; genus Prochlorothrix. Next base: position 4,407 of record JAYKIB010000048.1, on the reverse strand, counting down.
AGGCCACAAAAATATTAATTCCCAGGACCACAATTAAAATTCCCAGATCCCAGTTTCCCACCTCGATCGGTTCTAGTCCCTGGAGAATTCGCTCCACGGCACCTTTGAGAATCTCAAAGCAGGCAATGCCTAAAAAAGCCGCAATGCCCAAGGCTCCGATCGCCTCGAACTTCTGGTGGCCGTAGGGATGGTCATCGTCGGGTTCGGGAGAAGAAAGCTGGTTTGTGACCAGGCCGAGGACATTATTAAGGCTGTCGGTGACGCTGTGGAGAGCGTCGGCCAGGAGACTGAGGGATCCGGTCCACCAGCCCACGATCGCCTTGAGAACGACCACCACCACATTGAGTACCAAGGTCCAGACCAGCACCCGCCGCACCGATCGTCGCCGCCGTGCCGCCAGTGCAGAATCCAGAGCAGGGGGACCGGTAGGAGTCGGGGAATGGGGCTGAGGATCGGGGTGGATGGGGAAGTGGGACTGTGGGTTGGACTGTGGGCTGGACTCTGGGCTAGATTCTGAGGGGGCCTGGGAAGAGTGGGAGTGGTGGTGTCCCATGGCGGTTGGTGCTGTTGGTGAGTGATTGGGTAGAATTGAGCGTATTTAGAGCGAGAGTTGAAGTATCCCAAGCTGCGGCCCGGGTCGAGGTTTAGAGGATATTCATGGACCTAGGAGAATCCCCCCGCCCCCCACTTATAAAGGGAAGGGACTGCTTCTTTTCCCGCCGTCAAAAGGGGGACTGAGAGCGATCCTGCAAGGGCCTACGGGACCTAGCAGATAGCAGAAGGTGTCAAACATCCTGGGCACCTCGATTAATTGGGTTGGGCGGCTTCGCCGCCCAACCCAAACCCTTATTCTTGCGTGGGCAGTCTCCCGAACAGTTGGATTAATCGAGAAACCCATCCGTGAATCAGGCGCTCACCTTAAAGGCGCTGGAGCAAACTAGACCCATGGGAATCCGTACCGCAGGTTTGCAGCAAGCCATAGAGTTGGCTGAGGTGCTGGACTCGTTCTGTTTGCTCCAGACTGGGCCGCCAAGGAACCGGATTATCGTAAGCGTAGAAGGTCTCAACCCCATCAATTCCTAAATCAACCGCTGCTGGGATCAGGGCCTCTGGGGGTTTGCGGTAGCGGACGGGGTGGGCCAATACCGCTAGACCGCCCGCTTCGTGCAACACGTCGATGACTTCCGCAGCCAAGAAGGGCTGACCCGAAGGATGCATCTCCAGTTCACTGCTGTAGGGTGCGAGTGCCGGATGGTCGGTGGCAAAGCCGTAGCCCAGGATATGGACAGCAGTGTCTAACAGTTCAGCGGTAATTTCGATGCCGCTCCAGAGTTGGGGTAGGTCGGTGGGTTCCGGGAGTGCTTGGCGGTAGTTGTCGTGGTAGTCCTGGGCTTCACGGTATCCTTCAAGGGTGTGGTGATCCGTGATTGCAAGTCCCATGAGCCCGACTTCAATGGCTTGGTCAAGCAGCTGTAGAGGTTGCATTTGGCCGTCGGACCAACGGGTGTGGAGGTGAAAGTTGTAGTGGGCAGGGCAACTGGTGGGGCCGATCGTGGCAAAAACGGCAGCCAACTGACGGGCGGCTGGGGTGAGGTTGGGCGATCGGGGTTGGGGGAGGGATGCAGTCATGGGAGGGGGGCTGGGAGCAATGCAGACGTGGAGGGCACTAGCGCGCGTATTACGAGACGGGGTTTGGGTTGGACGGCTCGCCGCCTCACCCCGTTCATCGAGAGACTCGGTTCATCGAGAGACTCTATGGCGATCGCTTTCTATGGCGATCGTTAAGACGTGTTGGACAAGTCTGGGGGGGAATCCCCCGCTGTGTAGGGGATTTTCGGCCCCATCCTGTCTCAAGCAACCTGTCCGTTGTCTATCACTCTAACAAGAATCCTCGTGGGGCAACGGCTAAATCTGTGACAGTTATCCCGGGCCTAACGATCGCTCTAGGGATCGCCGCCCAGGGCAGCAAGGGACCCCCGTAAATCCTGGGGCACCTCGAAAAATTCAAATTTTGACCGTAGTGCCCACGGCAGAATGGGGGTTGTGGCAGGCAGCTTCGCTGCCTGCCACAATAAAGCGAGGTGTCCCGTGGTAACAAACCGGTCTAGATCCTGCGATCGATCAATCTAGCGCTAGAGATCCCCCTGGGAAATTGCGCGTGTAGTGTTCTCCGGAACTCGCGGACCAACGGGTGAATACTAGACTAAAGGGCACCTCGACATAATGCAGATTTTCACCGCAGTACCCACAGCAGAATTAGGGTTGGGTTGCGCGGCTGCGCCGCGCAACCCCATTAATCGAGGTGCCCTAAAGACTCTCTCTTTGTGCGACACTCTCGGCCTATCCTTTGCCTATGTCCTCCTCGATCGGCATTCTCAAACCCCAAGGCACCTTAGATGCTCACAACGGTAAGCAGCTACAACGCCAGGTGCACAGCGCACTGCAGCAAAATGTGAAGGCGATTTTAATCGATTGTGAGCAGTTGGATTTTGTGGATAGTTCCGGTTTGGGGGTGTTGGTGCGAATTCTAAAAACGGTGGAAACGGCGGGAGTACGGCTTGCTTTTTGTTCGATCAGGGAGCAATTCAAGACGTTGTTAAGCCTGACGGATATGGACGATGTGTTTGAGGTTTTCGCCAGTCAGGTCCATTTCAAGCTGTCATTTTCGGTTCAAAGCAAGATGTAAATTGGGGGAACATCTCAAGGGCACCTCGAAACATTCAAATGGCTACCACGGTGTCCACGGCACAACCCTGATTGTGGCCGGCCTAATTGTGGCCGGCCACAATTAATCGAGGTGCCCCAAAGTTTTTGCCCAGTGACCCACGTAAAAATGAGAGTTGTGGCGTGCGGCTTCGCCGCACACCTTGGCACGGGGAGGGACTGCCTGGGATACTCGAAGGTGCCTTAGTGTTCCTACATTCCTATTTCAGGTCAATCGGGTTGTGAGTGAGTATCCCCCCCAACCGCATCAGCGGTTGTCATCAGAGTCGTCGGATTTGTCGTCGCGGGAGTTGCCGGATGCACCATCGATCGCACCCAAGCCCCCTGCCCTCCCCCCCGCCTCCACAGCATCTGCTGATCTGGACGTAGCGCCCATTAATGACCTGTTTGCCCCGGGAATCTTACCCTTGCGCCTGCCGTGGCTTTCGCATCTAGGCCCCCAGGGTCAAGCCTATCTATACCTGGCTTTGATCGCATTCCCCCTGTTGTTGTTGCGCAGTCCGCAGCAAAGTTTAATGGCCCATGATGAGGGGATTTATGCCGGTCAAGCGTTGGATATTGTGCGATCGGGAAACTGGATTAATCCCGTAAGTTTTACCTACGATCGGACGATCGGCATCCAATGGGTCATTGCCTTGGCCTATCACCTCTTTGGAGTCGGGGAAGGAGTGGCCCGTTTGCCGAGTACCCTAGCTTGTCTCTTGGGCTTGGGTCTCACCTATCGGATTGGTGCCCTTCTCCTCAGTCCTAGCCTCGGCTTTTTAGGGGCTGTAATTCTCAGTCTTAGCCACCTGTGGATCCAGTATGGTCGCCTTTCTACCCAGGATATGCCGTTGGTTGGTTTGGAGTTACTTGGGTTTTGGGCGCTACTGGAAGCAGGACGCTGTGCGGTGGTTATAACGGACGATCGGGCTGTGCAGTCTCCGGATCCTTCTACACAAGATCCAATCACCCGCTTGGTTGATCCCGCTGAAATTAGACCAGAGACACACTCTGGGGTAAGACTGCAGGCCAGATCTCGCTCAAGATTGGGGGGAAGACCTGTTTGGTGGCCCAGTCTAGGTTGGGGGCGGCCTGAGATAACCCGACAGCTTTGGCTGCTTCTAGTTGGTGTGAGCTTTGGCTTAGCCTGCTTTATTAAAGGATTTATGGTCTTGCCCGTGGCTGCGGCGGCTCTGCCTTATTTCATCGCGACCGAAACACGTTACCGGACCCTGAGGAGTTGGGGCCTGTATCTGGGGCTTGTGCTTGGCTTGGCACCCCTTGGGTTCTGGCTGGGGGCCAGCGTTGTGACCTATGGCAGTTGGGAACCGTTGCAAGGGCTAGTGGGCAAGCTATCCAAACTGTCCCAGGAATCATACTTGGGAGCTGGATTCACCTATTATCTTTGGAATTTACCGGCCAATAGCTTCCCTTGGTTTGTTTTTAGCCTCTGGGGAACGGGGATTCTCTGGCAGCGCTGTAAATGCGCCCAGGCTCCCCTTCCCCTGGGCGGGATTTGGCTGGTGGGCGTCTATCCTTGGTTGCTGATGGGAGAGTTGACCCTATTTGCCACCCGAACCCGCTACTATCCCCTCCAGGTCTTGCCCTTTTGGAGCCTGTTGGCAGCGCTAGGGTTTGCGCAAATGCTGAGTTGGTACCGGGAAGACCGGGTGCGCCCTCGGTTAGGTCAGAAACCAGACC
>JAYKIB010000047.1:0-41678 GCA_035285005.1 Prochlorothrix sp. | reverse complement strand
GCCGTCCCCCACAATGAATCGAGGTACCCTCTAGGGGGAGACATCGAGGTACCCTCTAGGGGTACACAATGATTCTGTTGTACAGCATCCGGCAGAGGGACACTTGGATTCATCCACAGGGGCATCTTGAGTACCAGGTCCACAGGCCAGGTCCACAGACCACTACCTCCGGGAGGATTGTTGCGGTTCCTTGCAAGGTCGGCTTCAAGGGGATCTTCCCTGCCTAGAATAGAAACACGCGAGTGGTTTTAAGCGAGGTTGTTGTGATGTCTGGAACCGTTGCCGATTTCATGAGCCGTGAGGTGATTACGGTCAACACCGACACCCCCATCAAGGATGTCATCCAGGTCCTGGCGAGTCACCATATTGGGGGCTTACCCGTGGTGAATGGGGAGAAAAAGCTGGTGGGTGTACTGTCCGAAACCGATTTATTATGGCAAGAAAGCGGTGTTACGCCCCCTCCCTACATTACGCTGTTGGATAGCATTATTTATCTCAAGAATCCTGCAACCTACGAGCGAGATCTCCACAAAGCGCTCGGCCAAACTGCAGCGGAAGTCATGACCAGCAAGCCCATCACGATCGTACCGGACAAACCGCTGTCGGAAGCTGCCCGTATTATGCACGATCGCCGCATTCACCGTCTCTTTGTGGTGGATCAGGGGGGCAGCGTTATTGGTGTGATCACGGTGGGCGATATTATCCGGGCCATGGCCCTAGGGGAAGCATAGCGCCCCTGATTACGGGCCACTATTACAAGCTATTGGGCACCTCGATTAATTTTGGCGCGCGGCTTCGCCGCGCCACCCAACCCTAATTCTGCCGTGGATACTGCGGTGAAAATCTGTATTAATCGAGGTGCCCTAACGCTGATATCCCAAGGTTTTTACAGTTAACAGGTCAACTCGATAAATTACGGGGGGCGGCTTTGCCGCCCCCCACCAAGCGATTCTAGTACGACATACAAGTTAAAGGACTCCCTAGGAGCCGGGTGGCGTGGGGCGAAAGGTGAGGTAGTGCATAAAGTGTTGAACCTGATCCGGGGAAAGCTGCAAACGTTGCTGAAAGGTGGCCAAGTCCCCAAAGGGTCCATGCATGATGCGGTGGTGGACAATGCTTTGGGCGAGGGCCGGGGACATTTGGGGCAGCTGGAGCAACTGGTGGAGACTAGCCCGATTCGGGTTGAGCTTGGGGATCGGAGCGAAGGGATCCGGTTCGTAGTAGGCAAAGCACAGGTAGGGTTCCCAGGGCTGAAGTTGGGCCAAATCCTGGTCTAGGGCTGCGGCTAAATCCTCCAAACAATGGAACTGCACCCCCGATCGACCCAACTGCCCCAGTAATTCTGCTTGGTGAGGTTTTAGGCCCGGTAATTGCTGCCAGTCGGTCACGGTGGCCCGGTTCACGTCGATCGGGGGGATTAGCGTGGCGGCGGATGGGGAGGGTGACCCCGATGGGGCCAACCCGATCGTTCTGGCTAGATCTGCCCAAACGGTGGGGCTATGGCCAAAGCGATCGGCGAAGGTGTCCGGCGACTGTAACCCATACCACAGCCCTTCGAGGGCACTGGCCACATGGGGCAAGGGGGTCCAGGACAAGAGCAAATAGACGAGCCCCCAGCCCGGTTGTCCCAGGTAGAGCTTATGGAACCCGGCAAAGGGGGTCACGGTACTGGCGATCGCCAGCCCGATCGCCACGGTTCGATTCTTAGTCATAGTCTTTTGAAGTTTTCTGAAGGCGGGGTGCGGCCCTACTCTTCACCCAACAGCCAAGCCGCAAGGCCCCCGCCGACCAACCCAAATAAATGTCCCTCCCAGGATACTCCGCGCTGCCAAGGCGCTACGCCCCACAACAAGCCACCGTAGAGGGCGAGGACTAGTAGGCCCAGGGCGATCGAATCAATGCGGCGATCGAAATAGCCCCGCGTTAACAAAAAGCCAAAGTAACCAAACACCAGTCCACTGGCCCCCAGATGGATCGAATTGGGTGCGCCCAGAAGCCAAACGCCGACCCCACTAATGATGAGTGTCACGATCGTCACCTCCCAAAAATCCTGGATCCGCCGCAACATCACCAGCCAGCCCAGGGTGAGAAAGGGCACCGTGTTGGCAATGAGGTGGCGAAACCCACGGTGCAAGAAGGGAGAGAAGAGAATTCCTGCAAAACCCTGGGGCGTTCGGGGGCGAATGCCAAATTGGTCGAGCGCCCCACTCAATAGAATCAGGTCAACAATTTCTATGCCCCACATCAGGGCCACAAAACTGCCCAAAATCGTGACTTGGGCAGAAAACTGGTCTAACAGACTTCGCTTTGGCATGGATTGGAGCTGTGGGGGGAACTAGGCAACAAAAAGCAGACACGGGGACACCTCGGAAGATGCAAATGGTGGGGAGACGGCCCGGGCAGGAGTCAGGGCTTGGGGTGAGCACAGCTGGACTGACCAGCGTCATAAACCCAGGTGCTATTCCCAGGCGCAATTAACCCGGATGGGATTAACCGAGGTAACCGAAAGAAACTAGAGGACACCTCGAGAAATCAAAGCTTTTGCCCAGTGACCCACGTAGGAATTAGGGTTGGGTTGGGCGGCGCAGCCGCCCAACCCAATTAATCGAGGTGTCCTAGACACAAAAAAGGGGAAACTGCTTGAGCTTCCCCTTTATCCTATGGCAACGGACAGAGATTGGGAGTTTGGGTGAGACCGGGTGGGACTGGAACCCCCGGACAGCTACCCGCGCAATGGGGCGACTGCCATACGCAAAGACGTGTTTTCCCCCCGCAATGGGACAGCCCCGATACGCAAAGGAGTACCGAGCGACTACCCGCGCAATGGGGCGACTGCCATACACAAAGGAGTGTTCCCCCCGCGCAGCGGGGGGGAACACTCCCCAAACCTGTCTCTAGCAACTTGGCGATTGCCATAGGAAATATTGATCAATCAGAGGAGGGCCGCAAGACTGCTCACATCCTCCCGAGTTCGTCACCGGGTCACCTCGAAAACCCCAGGTCTGGAGAACATTGCCCAGACAAGCATCAGGTCTGGGTTGAAGGCAAAACCCCCCAACCCAATGACGGGCACCTCGATTAATGGTGGTGCGCGGCTTCGCCGCGCACCATAACCCTGATTCTGCCGTGGATACTGGGGTGAAAACCTGCATTAATCGAGGGACCCACCCCCCGGGCCTACAGGATCGCCGGTTGGATTTCGGTCACTTCCAAAGGCTTCATCTGGAAAAGCTTCCAGAACTGGCCCAGGTTCGCCGCAAAAACGGGTAGCTTCCGCAGAATCTTGATGAAGCCGGGCGCGCTGGATTCATCGATCGCCCGCAGTTGCTCGTTGTTGCTCACGCAGGCTTCCAGACGCTCGTAGAACTCGGGGTTCTCCACATCCAAAATGATGGGAAAAACACGACCAGCAGTTTCGTTGGTCTTAAGGATGACATGCTTGTCATACTCCCGTGCATCCAGACCGATCGCCGCGTAGAAATCCGATCGCTGGGTGTCGTTGAGGTACATGGTGGCAAACACCGACAGTAGGAAGAAGCGGCACCAAGTCTTGGGGGTTACCCAGGAGAGCATGATGTAACGCTGCCATGCCTTGCCGGAAAAGACCTTTCCAGGCTCCGAGAATAGGGGCATGTCCAGAATCTTCTGGAAGATATTGCGGGGCTTATCCAGCATTTGGGGCTGAGTCCGCATGACGGCATCAAAGAAGTCACCGTGGCGGTTCTCGTCCTGGCACCAGTTCTCGAAGAAGTTGAAGATGGGATAGACCCGATCTTCGGGATTCTGCTCTAGGTGGCGATAGATGGTGATATAGCGCCAGTAGCCAATCTTCTCAGAGAGATAGGTGGCATAAAAGATGAATTCCGGCTCAAAGAAGGTATAGCTCTTGCTCTTGGTCAAAAAGCCCAGATCCAACTGTAGGTTAAAGTCGGACATCGCTTTATTGAGGAAGCCAGCGTGACGGGCTTCATCCCGAGACATCAGTTCAAAGCCTTCGGCCAGGAGGGGGTTCTTGTCTTTGATGCGACGGCTCAGCTCTTTGTAGAGGAGAAAGCCGGAAAATTCAGCGGTACAAGAGCGCTCCAAAAATTCAATAAAGAGGCGACGAGTATCCCCCTGAATGTGATCCCAGGACTGGTCAAAGACCTCGCTGCGGACAAAGTGGTGACGGTTGTAGTCCGTGCGAAATTCTTCGATGATGGCCCGCAGTTCTTCTTCATTCACATGCAGGTCCATGGTGGCCATGCGATCGAAGTCCGTGGTGTAGAAGCGGGGGGTGAGGATAGTGTCCTTGGCGGGAGCCTTTACGCCGGGACGGATCTCATCAAAATTTGTTTTTTCGAGAGTGTTTACCATAAAAGGATATGTGCTCTTGAGCGCGGTGCAATGTTCCAGCAGGAATTCCAGCTAGCCAGAGCGCAAACACAGGGGGGGCACGAAACGGCTCACAAAGCAGTCAAACGCAGTCAAACCCCAACAAGTGCCGACGCTTGGGACAAGTTATAAATCAACTTTAATGTAGTTTAAGTCTACCCAGGGGAATTCACGGCCAAATATGTAGTTATGTTAAAAGCTGTAACAATTCTGATCCTTCGATCGCCCCTGCCCTGTCCTGCTTTTTAGGGCATATCGATCGGGGGCCTGGGGGAGCGGCTTGAGACAGCCCTTGACGATCGCCCTGGATGACGATCGCGCCAGACAACGATCGCCCTAGACCTATCTCGCGACCTCCATGACTGAACAGGTTCTCTACCGCAAACGGGGCATCCGCCTCACCACCGATCTCCTTGAAATCCGAGGCGGAGGACGCTATCCGCTCCAGGCAATTCAGGGGGCCACGGTGCGTGAGGTTCACCCCGATCGAAGAAGACCGGTGTTGTGTATGTTAGTGGGTCTGTTTCCGCCCCTATTCCCACTATTGCCGATCGGGGCAATCTGGTTTCTGCGCCAACGATCGACCTACTGGCTGTCCCTGGAAACGGAGTATGGCACGGTGGAGCCGCTGGGGATGACCCAGCCCCAGCGGGTACAGGAACTACAGGCGGCCTTGCTCCAAGCATTGGAGGCCCGCGCCTTGCCCCAGCAGGCCCAGACTCGCCTCGATCGACTGCGGCAACAGTTGCTGACGGTGGCCCAGGAGAAGGGGGGTGAGGTGTCTGTGACCGACGGAGTGTTGGCGACGGGGTGCAGCTTTGGGGAGGTGAAGGGGCTGTTGGATGAGATGTTAGCCAGTGGCTATGTGCAGTTGGACAACCACTGGGAAACGGGGGTGTTGATCTATCGCTTCCCGGAGTTATTGGCGGAAACCAGTCCCCGATCGATCGCCACCCCAGACCCCACCCCTGAGCAACTGCGCCAGCAACTGCTGAGTGCGGCCCAAACCTATGGTGGTTCCCTGTCGGTGACCCAGGGGGTTTTGGCGACGGGCCAAAGTTTTGCGACGGTGCAGGCGCTGCTGGACGAGATGGCCGCCAGTGGCCCGGTGCGGCGGGAACAAGGGGCGGACTCGGGGGGCCAGGTGTACCACTTCCCGGAACTCATGCGGCCTAGGGATCGAACCCCGGTCGATCGAATCCAGTTCCGGGACTCCCCACCGATCGATCCTGGGAACACCGCGGCTATACCAACCCCGGGGAATCCCAACGCGCTACCGGTCGATCGGGTGACTCACGCGCCCCACAACCCGGTTAGTAATCCCTCCTTCAAGCGCCTCACCCGAGATCTCCTCATCGATCTGCGGAAGGTGCTGGATTCGATCGTCGGCTCCCCCTAGCGCGTAAAATGCTATGGGGTTGGCCGCCGAATGCCCAACCCTAGACGTAGACATCGGAGCTTGTAGGAGCCTCATCATGGATTTATCTCTTATTCCTGCGGAACCCAAGGACGGTTTGGTTAACGTATTGATCGAAATTCCCGCCGGAAGCAAAAACAAGTACGAGTTCGACAAAGACCTCAACGCCTTTGCCCTCGATCGGGTTCTCTATGCCTCGGTACAATACCCCTTTGACTATGGCTTTATTCCCAATACCCTCGCGGATGATGGCGACCCCTTGGATGGCATGGTGATCATGGATCAGCCCACCTTCCCCGGTTGTGTGATTGCGGCGCGTCCGATCGGGATGTTGGAAATGATCGACGGGGGCGATCGGGACGAAAAGCTTCTGTGTGTGCCCGCTAAAGATCCCCGCTACACTGAGGTGAAGTCCCTGAAGGACGTGGCCCCCCACCGTCTGGAAGAAGTGGCTGAGTTTTTCCGCACCTATAAGAACTTGGAAAAGAAAGTGACCGAAATTCTGGGTTGGAAAGATGCGGATACAGTGGCTCCCCTCGTGAAGCAATGTATTGCAGCCTATAAGGGCTAGAAAGCATTGGGTTGGGCGGCATAGCCGCCCCCATATTACGTCCTTAAACTTTTCGATCGGCTGAATTTGCGTGATTTTGCCCGTCTGACTTTGCCCGCTTGATGCCACGCTGGCCCTATGCCACCCTCACCCTTGGATTCCATCAACCCTGTGTCCACTGCTCCCCCCCATCCCGCTTTAGACCCTAGCTTCACTGTCCAGTTTTGGGGCGTGCGGGGTAATATCCCCACCCCTGGACCCCAATGGCTCACCTTTGGCGGCAATACGGCCTGTGTTGAAGTGAAAATCGGTGAGACTTGTCTAATCTTAGATGGCGGAACCGGCCTCCGACAGTTGGGGCAACAGTTACTGAGTGCCGGTGCCACCCGTGCGCACCTCTTTTTCACCCACACCCATTGGGATCGGATCCAAGGCTTCCCCTTCTTTGAGCCAGCCTTCCACCCCCACAACCACCTCCATATTTACGGCGGCACCGCCATCAATGGCGCATCCATTAAGCAGTGCCTCATGGCCCAAATGGTGCGGCCCAACTTTCCCATTGCCCTACCCCGAATGCAGGCCAAGCTCCACTTTCGGGATCTGGCACCGGGGGACCAACTGACCCTGGAGCCGGTGCAGGGGGAGGCCATTACGGTGGAAACGGGATCCCTAAATCGCCATAGCCGCGCCCTGGGTTATCGCATCACCTGGAAGAATCACACCGTGGTCTATGCCACGGATGTTTATCCTAGTGACCAACCGGACCCAGCGGTGCTCTATTTAGCCCGAGGCGCAGATTTGCTGATCTACGACGTGGCCCAGGATCCGATCGATCTCAACGCCTATGCTGCGGTACCCGTTGCGACGGTCCCCGCCGATCGGGTCCGGACTGATCTGGCCAATGCCGCAGAATCGAAGGACACCAGAGCAAAGGACACCGGAGCGAAGGACACCGCACCAACACCCACCGCAGGCTTGCTCCCAGAGCCGCCCTTGGCTGAAACCATCTGGCAGCCTGGACTGTCGATCGCCCAGGCCGCTGGGGTGAAACAACTGGTTCTGTTCCACCATCATCCCGGCTATGAAGACGAGCAATTACTGAGTCTGGAACAAAAACTACAGCAGCTCTCGCCCCAAACCCCATGCTGCCACCTCGCCCGCGAAGGCATGTGCTTAGAAGTCTAGCCACCTCTGAATTAATCGAGGTGTCCTCCTGTTAATCCAGGGGCGAAAATCGGATCCAATCCACCATCTCCGGACGTTCCTGGTAGGCATGGGCTAGCAAAAACCCCGAAAGCGTCCAAGCTTGGAACTTGCGGGCTTCTTTCCCAATAAGTCGGCCATTTTTGCCATCGTAATATTCCGGCCAGTCATCCTTCACTAAACGTTGTCCCGCCGCCTCCAAAGCCCACTGACCCAGCACACTGCGCTGCCCCACCTGGGCCGCCGCCACGAGAAGCCACATCAACACCGGCCAGTTCCCGCCATTGTGGTAAGACCAGGGGCGATTTTTGGGGTCACAGCCCGTCAGTACTTCCCAGTCGCGTCCCTTGAGGGCAGGAAAACAGATTTTCATCGGCATATAACCCACCAAGTCCCCCCACTTCACCTCAATCACATTCAGAATCTTTTGGGCCTGTTCCGTCGTCGCTAGACCCGCCAAAACCGCGACCAAATTCCCCATACTGAAAAAGCGGCAGTCAATTTGCGATGGACCCAGATTGCCCACAAAATAACCGCCTTCCTGGGGTAGCCACTCGCCTAATTGGGAGTAGGGGACAGATTCAGGATAAATATTGAACTGATTTAAAACATTTTCGCCATATTCCTCGCCCTTATAGCGGTAGATAACATTGAGTCGATCGAGGTCAAGCCAATAGTGTTGACGCAGATGTTGGGCGAGGGGGCCGATGCGGTTGGCCACCGCCTGATGGGTTTTCTCATTGGCTTGGTTGGGGAGCAGAAGTTCCTGGGCTGCCCTTAGGGCCATGTAAAACAGGCTCTGAATTTCCAGAGGATGGCCATTGATGCCCATGCGCCGATCGATCATGCAGGCTCCATCGGGCACCAGCAGGGTGGGGTACATATCAAAGCGGGCGGACAAGCACAGTTCCATGATCAGGCGAATGCCCCGCTGACATTCTGGGGTATGGCAAAAACCAAAATCCTCCGTAGCTTTGACATAGGCCCGTAGCAAAAACAGCCACCAGAGGCAGGAGTCCACCGGTGTAACCCGCCCGATCGCATGGTCGCCAAAATCCGCCTGAAGGCATTCCTCCGTGTGGGGATCGCTCCCCTGGGTCACCACCTTAAAACTGGCGGGTAACAGTCCCCGTCCCGGCTCTAGAAAGTCCAGTTGCTTTTCCTTAATTTGAAGGCGCAGGGTTTGGAGTAAAAAGTTATGGACAATGGTGGTCTCACCTCGGGCCAGAAAGACCAAAGCGGCGGAAATAAAGTCCCGAATGAAGCATTGGTCATAGTTGAGGGCTTCCACATGGGGATCGAGGGCGGCAACGGTGCCCACGGGTTCCCCTTGGAAAAAGATGATGCTTTCCTGCAGTTTCTGCCATGCGATCGACCGTAGCTCGCTGACCTGATAATCCATTCCGTACTCCTGATTCAACGTCACTTTATGGCAGTGCCCTATAGGGCATCTCGATTAATTGGGTTGGGCCATCTCCCCAAAATGTGGATTATCCATTGCCATAAATCGGGACCGAGCGACGCAGGAGTGCTTCCGCTTCGGTGGCAGGAAGGGGCGGAGAGAACAAATAGCCTTGGCCTAGGTCACACTGTAAGCCTTGAAGCGTGGCAAGTTGGTGCGGGGTTTCAATACCCTCTGCGACTACAGCCAAGTTGAGGGTTTGGGCAATGCCTAGAATTGCCGTGACCAAACTCCGTTCGCTGGATTGATCCGTAATTTGCTGCACAAAGGACTTGTCCACCTTGAGAATATCGATCGGTAAAGAGTGTAAATAACTGAGGGAGGAGTAGCCCGTCCCAAAGTCATCCAAGGCGAGCTGAAACCCTCGCGTTTTTAAGGCTTGAAGGGCTTCGATCGTACGATCGTTCTCAATGAAGGCTGTTTCCGTAATTTCTAACTTCAAGGCCGAGGGGGGCAAACTACTCCTCTGCATCGCCTTGTCCACATGCTCTAGAAGATGGGAATCCTGCATCTGGTAAGCGGAAAAGTTCAAATTCAGCGTTAAATGCTGACCTAAGCCCTGGCTCCACCAGTTCTGGAGCTGCCGACAGCCTTCCTCTAGCACCCACCACCCGATGAGGTTGATCAAACCCATATCTTCCGCCAGGGGGATAAATTGGTTTGGGGTCACCAATCCCTCTTGGGGATGCTCCCAGCGGATGAGCGCTTCAAAGCCGGTGATCTGGAAGTTAACCAAATTCACGATCGGTTGATAAAAAAGCCGCAACTCCTGTTGATCAAGCGCCCGTCGCAGCTCGCTTTCCCGTTGCAGCCGTTGGAGCGCATGTTTGTGCATCGTCGCGGAGAAGAGGTGATAACAGCCCTTACCCCGACGTTTGGCTGCATACATGGCCGTATCTGCATCTCGAAGAATGTTATTGGGCGCATCCTGGCGATCGTGCCCCATGACAATCCCAATGCTCACGCCCAGAAAAATCTCATGGTTGTGGACCCAAAAAGGCTGGGACATGGCCGCGATCAGGTGGTTGGCCAGCTCACTTGCTTCCGCCACCGTCTGAATTGCAGGAACCAAGACCGCAAATTCATCTCCCCCCAAACGGGCCAACACATCTTCGGGTCGCAGGGTTTCCTGGAGTCGCTGCGATACTGCGATTAAGACCTCATCCCCCGCAATATGCCCCAGGGAATCATTAATCAGTTTGAAGCGATCGCAGTCGAGGAAAAACACCGCAAAAGATGTGGGATCTGGGGTTGAATCTGCGGGCGTGGGGGGATCTGCGGGCGGGGCAGGCATCACACGAGCAGACGGAGAGGTGGCGCTAGAGGCAGCAGCAGAGGTCGAAGGAGCAGGACAGTCATGGGCGGGGCCGATTGGCAGATTTTGCTGCACCTGTCCCAGGATCTCAATAAAGCGGTTGCGATTCGGTAACCCCGTCAGTGAGTCGAAGTGGGCCAGTTCACTCAGCCGCAAGTTTGCCATCTCGAGCTGCCGAGTCCGCTCCTGAACCCGCTCTTCCAACACCGCATTGAGGGCCTGGATTTCCTGGCGTGCCTGTTGCAAGCTGAGGTGAGTGCGAATGCGAATCAGGACTTCCTCAGCCTCAAAGGGCTTGGTGATGTAATCGACTCCCCCCGCCTCAAAGGCTTGGACTTTATCCAGGGCCTCCCCCAACGCACTGAGAAAAATAACCGGAATTCCAGCAGTCTCCGGGTTTGACTTCAGTAACCGACAGAGGCTGTAACCATCCATCTCCGGCATCCGCACATCCAAGAGGATCAGGTCCGGAATCAGGGTTTCAAGGGCCAGTTGGGCCATCTTGCCACTAATGGCTTTGCGCACACGATAACCCCGACTACTGAGGAGAGCCGCCAGTAAGCGGAGGTTTGCAGGGGTGTCATCCACAATGAGGATATCGGCCAGATGTTCCGGTTCAGCTTCCGCCGACCGGCGAGGCGAATTGGGCGTTGATGCGGTAGAACCGGGTGACTTAAAACCCGATGGGTCTGATCCCGGCGCATTGAGTCCCGGCGTATTGAGTCCCGGCGTATTGAGTCCCGGCGCATTGGGCTCCGACGAATTGCGAGGTGTCAAATGTTGCGTCAAGTGTTGCCCTGGGCCAGCTTGCCCCTGCTCTTCCTGACTCGTTCCCATCATGTTCACAGAGATACTGGTGGAATGGTTGATGGCGCTCTGGCCAAGATTATGGCCCACATCATTTCCCGACCCATTGGGGAACCTGCTCCGATGCCCAGTCCCCTGAATTTCCCCCGGGCCAACGGATTGTTGCGGTGTTAGACCACTGGAGGCACTGGGTACATTCACGATCGGGAAGAAGGGAAAGGACATGGGTTTTGGCTAAAATCTATACAGATTCGAGATGGAGAACGGGGATAGCCAGCAGAAACATGAAGCAGGTAAAACCCTGTTTTTTTATGGCAATTATGATGGAGACACCTTGATTAGGCCCAATGTTGGGGAGATAGCCCCCATAAGAATCCGAGTTTGAGGTGGGCTGAGCGAAGTCGAAGCCCACCTCAAATGCATCGAGGTGTCCGTAGGACTCATCCGGGGCGGGGATAATCCGCAGACTCACGATGTCCTAACCAACCTGTCCGCTCCGATAAGATGCCCCTCAGGCACCTCGATTAATTGGGTTGGGCGGCGAAGCCGCCCAACCCAACCCTGATTCTGACGTGGGTCAGAGGACGAAAACTTAGATTTTTCGAGGTGCCCCCTCAGATAAGATGCCCCTCAATGGTATCAAGAGATGCAGAGACAGGGTGAGGAGAATTCTGCTGAAAATGGCAATATCTTAAGAGGATATTTATAAACCGAAGAGAATTCTCCCAATCCCGCCTTTACAGGGGGAGGACGATCTTTTCTTTCCCCTTCTAAAGGGAGACTGAGAGGATACTTATAAACCGAAGAGAATCCCCCCTAACTCCCCTTTATCAGGGACGGCCTCTTCTTCTCCCTTCAAAAGGGGGACCGAGGGGGATTCTGTAGGGGCCTACGGCCCTTAGGCGACTAGTGACCAATACCCACATACCGGTAACCTAGCGCCTCCAAGGCCGATCGATCCAGGAAATTACGTCCATCCACCACCAGGCTTTGGTGCATCTTCTCCGCCATTGCCCCATAATCCAGGCTCAGGAACTCCTTCCAGTCGGTGACCAAAACCAGCGCATCGCAGCCCTCGGCCAGGTGTAAGGTATCATTCTCCACAATCACCCCCGTAAGCCCATGGCGCAGGCCACTTTGGGACACGATCGGGTCGTAGGCTTTGACTTTGGCCCCAAGTCGGTTCAGATTTTCAATCAGCAAAAGCGAGGGCGCATCCCGCATATCATCTGTGTCCGGCTTAAAGGTGAGTCCCAATAGACCAACCACCTTGCCCTTGAGGATTTTCAGCTCCTGTTGCAGCTTTTCCAGGGCCAAAAGTCGCTGCCGATCGTTAACACTCACCGCTGCTTTGAGGAGCTCGGCATTGTAGCCATAGTCATCCGCTGTGTGGACCAGGGCCGACACATCCTTGGGAAAGCAGGAGCCGCCCCAGCCAATGCCAGCCTGGAGAAACTTGCCCCCAATGCGGCTGTCAAGACCAATGCCCCGGGCTACCTGAGTGACATCGGCCCCAACCCGATCGCAAATATTCGCCACTTCGTTGATAAAGCTGATTTTCGTGGCGAGAAAGGAGTTGGCAGCGTACTTGATCATTTCCGCTGAGCTGAGGTCGGTCTTAACCACGGGCACCGGCGGCAGGGTTTTGTCCTCGGCATACTCGCGGGCCACCACGGGAGCATATAACGCCTCCATAAGGCCGATCGCCTTTTGGCTACTGCTGCCTAGGACAATCCGATCGGGATTAAAGGTGTCGTAAATTGCTGAGCCTTCCCGCAGAAACTCGGGGTTACTGACCACATCAAAGTCCGCCGTTGGAGCTAGTTCCCCAGTCTTTTCCTGCTGCTCCGCCATGCCCTCCAACACAATCATCCGCACCCAGTCCCCCGACCCGATCGGCACCGTTGATTTATTGACAATGACTTTGTAGCCATCGCTGAGGTGGTGACCAATACCCCGAGCCACGGCTTCCACATAGCGCGTATCACTTTCCCCCGTGGGCAGCGGGGGGGTTCCCACCGCAATGAAGAGGATTTCCCCATGGGCAACCCCGGCGGCTAAATCCGATGTGAACTCCACCTTGCCTTCGGCGATGGCCTGCTGCATGAGTTCCGACAGCCCCGGTTCAAAAATCGGCGACTGCCCCGCCTTCATCAGTTTGACCTTTTCCTCGTTATTGTCCACACAGATCACCTGATGACCTGTGTGGGCGAGGCAAATCCCTGTCACAAGGCCCACATAGCCAGTTCCAATCACACAAACGCGCATAAGACACTCCGTAAATAAAATTTTGTGCTTCCCCCGTGCCAGGGAAGGGTAGTGGGTTGCCATAACAGCTCATGTTGAAAGTAACCCGTTGGAGCCTGGTTTCCTTGCACAAACCATCCGTTACGATACTGCTCCGCCGCTACGGGTTCACGACAGCGATGAGGCGAGGCGATCGCGGAAGTCCGCGATCGTCTTTTCCAAACCGTCCCGCAGGGCAACCGACGGTTCCCAGCCCAGCCACTCCCGAGCGCGGGTAATGTCCGGCTGGCGGCGGCGCGGGTCATCCTGGGGCAGGGGTTTATACTGGAGGGCCAGATCAGGGTTAATCATGCCTTGGATGGTTTCCGCCAGTTGTTTAATGGTGTACTCCCCTGGATTCCCGATGTTGACGGGACCCGTGTGGTCACTGTTCATAAGGCGGATAAAGCCTTCAATTAGATCCGAGACGTAGCAGAAACTGCGGGTTTGGGATCCGTCTCCGTACACCGTCAGCGGCTGGCCGCGCAGGGCTTGGACAATAAAGTTGCTGACGACCCGGCCATCATTTTCCAGCATCCGAGGACCGTAGGTGTTGAAAATTCGCACCACCCGGATGTCAACCCCGTTTTGGCGGTGATAGTCAAAGCTTAGGGTTTCGGCAACGCGCTTGCCTTCGTCATAACAGGAACGAATTCCGATCGGGTTGACATTGCCCCGGTAGTCCTCGGTCTGGGGATGGACATCGGGATCCCCATAAACTTCGGATGTGGAAGCTAGGAAAAAGCGAGCCTTGACCCGTTTTGCCAACCCCAACATATTTAGGGTGCCGGTGACGTTGGTTTTGATGGTTTTAACCGGGTTGTATTGGTAATGCACCGGGGAAGCAGGACAGGCCAGGTGATAGATCTGGTCCACCTCTAGGCGGATCGGTTCGGTGATGTCGTGGCGGATGAGATCAAAGTTAGGGTGATTGAGCCACTGGGCGATGTTGCGTTTGTGGCCCGTGTAAAAGTTATCGAGACAAATTACATCGTGGCCTGCTTCCATCAAACGATCGATCAAATGGGAACCTAAAAAACCGGCTCCCCCGGTGACTAATATTCTCATAACAAATTGGTGTAACGGTTTGGTGTAACGGTTTGGTGTAACGGTTTTGGGTAAGGGTGGGTGGACGAGAACCGAGGTTGAGAGGATGTTTGGAAACTTCGGCCAAGGGCCGTAGACCCTTGTAGAATCCCCCTCAGTCCCCCTTCAAAAGAGGGGGAAGAAGAGGTCGCCCCCCTTGCAAAGGGGGGTTAGGGATTCTCTTAGGTTTCCAAACATCCTCTGAGGGTAACCGCCAAGTGGAAAGATGCTGTAATCAGGGGGGTGGGCCACCATGAAGCGAGGTACCCCATAACGTCTGGGGGCTGGGGACGAGGCGCAGACCTGGTGGGCGACGGATTCTGATCGAACCGTTGTCAGTCTACCGTCAAATTCTCGGATTCGGACTTGCGGCGCTGTCTGGATTGGGGAAGGGTTGCGATCGATCGCGCTGATCCTGTAAACTACTTCCAGTCTCTAGATGTATATTGCCCACAAGTAGTCATTGCTTGAGAGCGACTGAACAGGCTTAAATTGATTTGGCTTGGGCCGATCGCGTCAAGAACATGGACACACCAAAGGAAGGAAGCGCCGAGCATGGCGGCATCGCCAAGTGGTAAGGCAAGGGTCTGCAAAACCCTCATTCCCCAGTTCGAATCTGGGTGCCGCCTTCGACTTCTAAACTATTCTCGAAACCCTGGAATTTTAGGATTCTGGGGTTTTTTGTTGGAAACGATTGACCTGGGAGACAGGACCGAGGAGATCTCGCCATACCCCAATTCCCACGACGCCTAACCCGATCGCCAAGCCTCGCAACGGTATGATCTCTCGACCGAGCAGATAGGGCGCATAGCTGCCCAAGGAAATGACCACCGTAGCGATTGCCACCGGGAGAAAGCGAGGCCGGAAAAAGGCCAGGGTCAAGGCGAGAACTTCGGCGGAAAAGAGGTAGCGATCGTGCATTTTAGGTAGGAGCCAGGGCAGCAGGAGATTAAATCCCAGGGCAGCCTGTAGCAGTTGGGGCGGTGTGAAACGATCGTAGCGGCGGACCAGATGCCAGATGAGGGCTAGGGTAAGGCTGGCGCTGAGGAGAAGGCCCAGGCGGGTGAAGGCGGTGTAGTCGGCCTGGGGGAACCATTGGTAAATGCTGGGGGCGTTGAGGGTAAGCCGATCGTAGGTGTTGAACTGTCGCCAGTAGACCGTGAGGAGGTGGAGCCAGGGGTGACCGGCGATCGCGGCTGGGACCAGGGTTGCCAGATAGGTGACGGGGATGACCCATAGATGGGACCAGCGCAGGGAGGAGCGGGGTTGCAGAAGTAATACGGCCAGGAGGGGATAGGTGAACACAGCCTGCAGTTTGAGGGCTAGCCCCAGGGTGAGGCCCACCAAGCCCCACCGGGGTGCTCCGTAGCTAAGACCGTATAAGCCTGCCAGGACGGCCATGCTGTAACCCATGTCGCACTGGCCCCAGTAGCTGCTGTTGAGGATGACGGTGGGGGTGAGCAGAAGTGTGACGGCAGCGATCGCGGGTCTGCTGCGGAGGGGAGGCTGGGCTGGAGAGGTTCGATCGGTTACGGTTGTTGTTGAGGATCCAGCCCGATCGATCGATCGCTGATTCATCCCGCGCGACACCCAACGAAAAATCCAATAGGCCCCGGCCAGGTCTAGCACCACCCCGATCGACTTCACCGCAGTTAGGGCCCCCATCTGGGGAAAGAGATAGCTCCAGAGCACTAACAGGTAGACATAGGTGGGATTGTAGTTAAAGAAATCCTCCTGGAGGACGAAAAATCGATCGTTCGCCTGGATAAAGTCATACCAGGGCTGTAAAAACCATAAAAAATCCTGGGATTCGTAGGCCCAGAAATCAAAACGTAGCACGATCGCCAAAACCAGGGACAATACCAGCTTCAGTCCCAAATTTAGGCCCAGAGCCACATCTAGATTCAGACCCAGATTCAAGCCCAGATTCGGGGCTAGCCCTGGCGTTAAATTGGAAGTCGATCGGGAGTGAGGCTTGGGGTTTGGCTTGCAATTCCGCAGGGAGTCCGACTTGAACCCCTGCTTTCTCCATGGCCCGGTTTTTCTCGGTTGGCGCATTCCTAGTCGCCCGTACTGGCTCTACCTTGACGCATCCGACCCGGACTGATCCGACCCCGACCCGTCACGATCGTCCGCCGACAGGTTCATTTCCTCCGGTAAAGGCTCCTCCACCTGCTCCTGCTTTTTATCAGCAACCCGAATGCGTCGAATTGGTAGATTCGCCACTAGGGCCGTAATTCGCTGGCTATTCTCCAAATTAAATTCCAGCCCATCATCGTCAATCTCCACATAGCGAGACACCACCTCCAGAATCTCCTGTCGCATTTGGGTCAGGGTTTCTGGGGGCAAATCCGCCCGATCGTGGGCCAACACCAGCTTTAGCCGTTGTTTAACATCCTCGCGGCTGGTGGTGGCGTTGCGGGTAAATAGCCAGTCAATGAGTTCATCCAACATGGAAATGCATCAGCGCAGGAACTGGGGCAAGGGTACACCCATCGGCAGCAGGGACTTGAGGGAGGGTCAACCTGTGGGGGGAAAACAATCGGGAGGTGGTTATCCCCCCAGCTTCGCCCCCAATAATTGCCGCAACTTCGCCAAAAATCCCTTGTTGACGTTATTGAGATCGAGGAAGTCCACGGTTTCTCCATCTAGGCGACGGGCCACGTTATACAGTGCCTGTCCCGCCATGGAGGGATTATCCTGGAGCACCAGGGGTTCGCCTCGGTTGGTGGAGACAATCACCTGTTCATCATCCGGCACAATCCCCAAAAGAGGCACCGCTAGGATTTCCTGAACATCCGCCACGGACATCATGTCATTGGCTTGGACCATGGCCGGACGGAGCCGGTTCACGATCAGGCGAATTTTTTTGATGCCGTGGGCTTCCAACAAACCCACGACCCGATCGGCATCTCGGACTGCGGCAATTTCTGGAGTCGTGACAATCACGGCTTCATTGGCAGCGGCAATGGCGTTGCGGAACCCCATTTCAATGCCCGCTGGACAGTCAATCAGAATGTACTGATATCGGGTCGAGAGAGCTTTAATCAACTGTTTCATTTGTTGGGGGGAAACAGCTTCTTTGGTGCGGTTTTGGGCCGCCGGGAGCAGGGCCAACTTGGGTTGTCGCTTGTCCTTGACCAGGGCTTGCTCTAGGCGGCAGTTCCCAGCCAGGGCATCGAGGGCGGTGTAAACCACGCGGTTCTCTAGCCCCAACAGCAGATCCAAGTTCCGCAGGCCAAAGTCGGCATCCACCAGGACGGTTAAGTGTCCCCGCTTCGCTAGGGCCATACCCAGGTTTGCGGATGTGGTGGTTTTACCCACTCCCCCTTTTCCAGACGTAACAACGATAACGCGGCTCATGGGCGGCGAGAAAAGACGGTTCTAAAGGTTCAAGGCGTAAGGTGTGTCTAGTCTAACCTCTTTTTTACCCTGTACTGGGAATGGGCACCGCGAAAAGTCCAAGTTTGCATCCAGTGGCCCAGAGAACAAGCGGGCGTGTGCCCAGCGTCGCAGCTACCTGCCCCGATTAATCGAGCTGCCCCAGGTAAATCTGCCAGATGCTATAGGGCAGCTCGATTAATGCAAACTTTGAGGGAATGATCCACCCAAGAGTAAGGGTTGTGGCGTGCGGCGCCGCACGCCACAATTAGTTGAAGCGCCCTGTATCTATGTAGGGGCACCTCGAAAAATTCCACTGTCTACCACGGTGTCCACGGCATAATCAGGGTTGTGGCCGGCGGCGGCGCCGCCGGCCACAATTAATCGAGGTGCCCCCAACTTTTTGGGAGACAGCCCACGCACGAATAAGGGTTTGGGTTGGGCGGTGCCGCCGCCCAACCCAATTAATCAAGGTGCCCATTGGAAGGGGTCTATTTGGAATCCCATGTTTAGAGGATGTTTGGAAATTTCGGCTAAGGGCCGTAGGCCCTTGCAGAATCCCCCTCAGTCCCCCTTTTGAAGGGAAGAAGAGGCCGCCCCCTTTTGAAGGGGGAAAGAAGAGGCCGCCCCCCCTTGTAAAGGGGGGCGAGGGGGGATTTTCTTAGGTTTTCAAACATCCTCTGAGAGTCCTATCTGTTAGAGGAGTATCGATCGTGAAATCCTGCGTAAAATTCCGGCAATCCCGATGGCAGTGTTTTGACCGATCGCGGTTACAGTTGCAGTCCCAGTCGCGATGTCGATCGCATTCGCGATCGGTCTGGAATGGAGTCTGGGACAGGCTTTGGAATTTGGTCGGGAATTTGGTCGGGAACTTCGCCTTGAGCTTAGTCCTTGGCATCGGTCTCAATATCAGTCTGGCCCTAGTAGACTGTCAGCCCGCCGCTAGCGCTCCCCGATCGGCACCAGACCTGGGCTATGTCCGTTTGGATCCTGATGTGGGCAGAGATCTAGACAGAGGTCTAGGCAGAGATCTAGGTGGAGTTTCTCGCCCTGAATTGACCGTGGCGGAACTGCCCCCGCCGCTCCACTACACCGATTTAACCTTCCCGCCCCTACCGGAGATTACCCTGCCCAAGTACGAGCGACGGGAGTTGGCCAATGGCTTGGTGGTCTACCTCGTGGAGGACCATGAGCTGCCCCTGGTCCAGGGTAGGGCAGTGCTGCGGGTGGGCGATCGATGGGAACCGGCAGCAAAGGCAGGACTGGGATCCTTGACGGGGCAACTGATGCGAGGAGGCGGAACCCAACACCGCAGTTTTGAGGACATCAATAAATTTTTGGAGGATCGGGCCGCTTCGATCGAAACCTCGATCGGCACCACTGCTGGACAGGCTAGCTTTAGCGCTCTCACGGAGGATCTGGAGCCGGTGCTGGCCCTGTTTGCGGAAATCCTACGGGAACCCGCCTTTGCCCCCGATCGCCTCGATCTGGCTAAACGCAAAATCGCCGCCGGTATCGCCCGCCGTAACGACGACCCCAGTAGCATCACCAGCCGTGAGTTCCAAAAGCTCCTCTACGGGGCCGACAGTCCCTACGCCTGGACCGTGGAACTTGATACCGTAGCGGCGATCGATCGGGCTGATTTGGTCAACTTCTACCACACCTATATCCAACCCGATCGCTTGATCCTGGGGATTTCCGGCGACTTCGACTCCGCCACCCTCTGGAGCCAACTGGAGCAACGCTTTGGGGACTGGCAATCCACGGCCCAACCCCTGCCGCCTTTGCCGCCGGTACAGGCTCGGAACCCCGGCCAACTCTTCACCGTCGATCAGCCCCAGATGACCCAAAGCTATGTGCAACTCGGGCAATTGGGGGGCAGGTTAGACAGTCCCGACTACCCCGCCCTGTCGGTGCTGAATGAGGTGCTCAATGGCTTCGGCGGACGGCTCTATAACGAGGTTCGATCGCGACAGGGCTTGGCCTACTCGGTCTATAGCTACTGGCGACCGAACTATGATTTTCCCGGCACGTTTGTGGCAGGGGGCCAGACCCGCACCGAAACCACCCTGCCCTTTTTGCGATCGGTCCGGGCCGAAATTACAGCTCTCCAGGATTCATTAATTACACCGGAGGAATTGCAATTTGCAAAGGATGTGGTGCTGAATTCCTTTGTTTTTGGCTTCCAGTCTCCAGGACAAACCCTCGGTCGCTTGATGACCTATGAATACTACGGCTATCCGGCGGACTTTATCTTTCAGTACCAACGATCGATCGCGGCAGTGACCCGTGCGGATGTGCAACGGGCGGCCCAGGTTTACTTGGATCCGGAACGCTGGGTCACGTTGGTGGTGGGGGATGTGGAATCGATCGCTGACGATCTCCAAATGTGGGGTACGCCCCAGGCGATCGATATTACGATTCCCCAACCGTAGGGATCGATATCCCAACGACCCCTCATACTGACCTGGGTTGCATGGGGCCAACCCTTGGTATTGGGTCTTCGGTTTTGTTGATTTTGTCTCAAATTCTCTTTGATTCAGGGATACGCTTCATGAAACTAACCTCTCTCCGTCTTTTTCTCTGGCTTGGTTTGCCCGTAGGTGCTGCGCTTTTTGTACCCTCCCCAGTGCTGGGTGAAATGCCCACTGCCCTATCCCTTCAGTCGATACCATCGCAGTCCTGCCTCCCCTGTGGGCCTGTCAATGCCCCCAGTCTGAACCGCTTAGCTATGGGACGCGGGCGCGGCCAAGGTCCGGTGCATCAAATGGACCGGGATGCGGCTGCCCAGGAGTTAGGCGTGTCGGAAACTGCCCTGAAAGATGCTCTAAAGGTGTCTGACTGGGAAGATGAAGATTGGGAAGACGGGGATTGGGATTATCCAGAGGCTGATGAGGATTGGGAAGTGGGCCAAGGCCGGGGCCGGGGCCAAGGCCGAGGGCACGATCGATCCCACCGCATGGATTTTGCTGCCGCTGCGGAAACCTTGGGCGTCTCTGAGACCGCTCTGAAGAATGCCCTCTGGAATAGTCGTCGTTTTCCCCGTATTAACGGGGCTGCCGAAGCGTTAGGCGTTAGCGCTGACGCACTGAAGGCAGCCTTGGGGATGCCCAGCACTCACCCCGAGAGTCTGGCTGAAATGGAAGAACTTCGGGAAAATCGCCCCACCTTGGCAGAGGCAGCCAGTCGTTTAGGGATTTCTGAAGCGGAGTTGCGAGAAGCCCTCAATCTCCCGGCAGAATTCGAGCCTGGTCATCACTGGGATGATGAAGATGACTACGACGATCGCGATGACGACTACGATGATCGCGACGATGACGACGATCGTTCCGGTCAAGGTCAAGGGCGCGGTCAAGGGCGCGGTCAAGGCCGGGGCCGGGGGCGCGGTCAGCGCTGATGATATTGGGGTCAGGCGTGAAGTTGCCACGTCGATCGAAGCCTGACCCTAGGACTCTGCTCCCTCAGTACAGCCATCGTTAACGATGACAGCCCCGAGACTGGGGTAGTCCTAGGGATGGGCCTTGTGGGCAACGCCACGATAGAAGGTGCCACCGATCGCCGGGAAGCTGGGAGCCTCGAAGCGCTCCCAGGTGAGATCCGCAAACCACTGACCCACCAACATTGCAATATCGCGATCGAGATGGCATCCGTCCGCAATCACCCGTTGAACCGGCGTCAGTCGCCGCTGCCAGCGTTGCACCTCGGGCCGCTCCGATAGCCCATGCTCAATAAATAAAAACTGGCCCCCTGGCTTCAAAACCCGGTGAATTTCCCCTAATGCCTGTTCCAGACCGGCAATACTACACAGCGTCCAGGTACTGACAACCGTATCAAAACGATCGTCCGCCATGGGCAAGGATTCCCCGGCCAGCTGTTGCACGGTGACCGGTAGGGAGGTCTGGGCGAGGCGGGGCTGGGCTAGCTGTTGCATTCCCGGATTGGGGTCAATGACGGTGAGGGATTGGACCCGATCGCTATAGTGGGGCAGGTTAAGCCCAGTGCCGAACCCAATTTCCAAAACCTCCCCGATCGCGGCGTGTAAAAGTTGCTGGCGATAGGTTTGGAACGGTTCCCCGGCCATCATCCAGTCCAACATGCGGGGAAAAACCCATTCGGTATACAGATTCATCGGGATAGCCCTGTGGAACGACTGAGGGGGATGGGTCACTGAACCGATCGCCCAGTCCTGATTTTGACACGGTCCTGATTTTGCAGCATTACGGCGATCGCCGCCCCATAGACCCGCCCCATACCTACCTGTTGTGTCAGGGCGATCGTCCACTGATGCATATCATCCCCGGCAGCATTAGGGTTGGGTCGGGCGGCAAAGTCGCCCAACCCCCTGAATCGAGGTGCTCCCTAACGATTCGGACGAGAGCGCACCAAAAGATAGAGAAAATAGGGGCCACCCAACAAGGCCGTGATCACACCGCAGGGAATTTCCACAGGGGCAAACAGGCAACGTCCCAAACCATCCGCCCCCGTGACCAGAATCCCCCCGATCAGGCCGGCCACGGGTAAGAGCAGACGATGACGGGTGCCGACCCATTGAC
Organism: Prochlorothrix sp.; assembly: GCA_035285005.1. GTDB lineage: Bacteria > Cyanobacteriota > Cyanobacteriia > Prochlorotrichales > Prochlorotrichaceae > Prochlorothrix. The sequence continues at coordinate 19,244 of JAYKIB010000047.1, read as the reverse complement.
GGGCTAAATGGGGCGCCATCAACCCTACAAACCCCACACTACCAGCCGTGGCCACCGCGATCGCCGTGAGGCCCACACTCCAGCCCAGGAGCCAGCGCCGTTGCGTGCCCAGGGAGACCCCCAAACCCTGGGCGAGATCTTCTCCTAAGGCCAACACATCCAAGGTGCGGCTTTGGATCCACAGCGCCGGGAGCCCGAGCCCCAATCCGACCCAGAGCAACATCACCTGTGCCCAGGTGCGACCATAGACGCTCCCCGTCACCCAAAACAGGGCCTGGTTGACCTGGCGTAACTCCCCGATCGTCAGCAAGATTTGCACCACCGCCGTTGCTCCCAAGCCCAGCCCCAACCCCGCCAGCACGAGACGGAGGGGGCTAAAGTTGGCCTGGGGAAGTAACAACGTGAGAAGAAGGACGGCGGCCATGGCCCCGCCGAGCGCAGCGAGGGGGAAGAGCCAGAGGGGGGCGGTGGGGGCGAGGATGACGAGGCTGAGCGCGGCGAGGGCTGCGGCGCTGGTGAAGCCGAGGGTACTGGGGGATGCGAGGGGATTGCGGGTTAAGCCTTGGGTGAGGGTACCGGCCAAGGCGAGGGCAATGCCGCTGCCCACGGCGACGAGGGTGCGAGGAAGCCGGAGGGTGTACAGAACCCAGTGCTGACTGGGGGACAGGGCCAGTTCGGGCTGGGGGGGCGATAGGGGCACCAAGTCCCACAAAATCCCGACCCAGGGTAAGGCAAGCTCACCACTCAGCAGATTCCAGAGCATTAGACTGAGGAGCAGGATCAGCAAAAGCAGTTGTAGCATGGGGTCAGGGCAAGGGCAGGGTGGTGTGATGGCGGCTAAGGCTTGGATGAGGCAGGATCTATCCTGCCTGCGGCAAGGGCCTACGGGCCCTTGCCGTATCCCCCTCAGTCCCCCTTTGAAGAGGGGAAAGAAGAGGCCGTCCCCCCCTTGTAAAAGGGTGTTCGAGGAGGGATTCTCTTAGGTTTCCCAACAGTCTCTAAAGGACACCTCGATTCATTGGGTTGGGCGGCGAAGCCGCCCAACCCAACCCGTATTCCTACGTGGGTCAATGGGCGAAAACTTTGATTTTTCGAGGTGCCCTAAAGTTAGCAAGAAGGGACGATCGAGGGAACTCTTTTGCTTGGAGCATAGAAAAATTCAGCTTTATTGACAAAAACTCCCATTAAAGCGTAAAAGCTGCGATCGGATGAGATATGACTGTAAATCTAGGATTTAACCGCTTAAAATAAACAAAGAAGAGATGTATCACTAGATTCAAAACTCCCCCGGATTTGAAACCGAACGCACCCCGAGCATCCCTTGGGGAAAGTCCGAATACCGAGTATGGTTAGAGCACATTATCCGCCGCGATCGAACGCGATCGCGAGATCTCCTACCGCCAGGTACTCCACCCCCTCCTTTCACTCTCTCACATCATCTCCCCCTCCCCATGGCTGACACTCCCACTACTCCTACCCCGATCGCAGCACCCGTTGACAAGCCCCCCAATGCGTTTCATCCCGGCACCGGAGACACTCCCTACAGTCTTTGTTGCCAGGAATTAGTCGGCCTACTCGAAGCCCGTTATCCCCTGATCTTCCTCCGATCGGCGGATGAATCGCGGGCCATGCGCTGTTGCACGGCAGCCTATCAGCACCTGGCCCAAGTCTCGCCGGTGGGCGCAGGCTCAATGGAGCGCTGGAGCAGTAGTCTGGGGTTCCAAAAGTGGAAGGCCGATGCACCACTTGCCGAGTTAGAGTGGGAACCACCCAGTACAAGTCCCCCCGGTATTATTTCAATTCAATCCTCCCTGGAAAGCCTCCGTAAGGCCCTCAAGGAAGCCCTGCATCACCACGATCGACGCTATCTCTACCTTTTGCCCGACTGGGCCAATCTCATGGAGGGTACGGAGCGTGAGAGCTACGCCCGTCAACTGAAGGAACTGGCCCTGGATATTGAGCGGGCCTCGGCTCAGCCGCACATGAGCTTGATTGTAATTGCCTCTGACTGGCAAATTCCCCTGCTCCTGCGCCAAAACGTCCACTTACTCGACCTAGCGCTCCCCAATGGGGAGGAGCTGTTTCAGCGGGTATTCCAGCCCGTTGCCCAGGCGGATCAACTGCCCAGTGAGGCGGCTCACCATTTGGCGGAACAGTCCCAGGGCATCTCTCTGCAAGCCGCTCAACAGGCAGCGCGGTTAATTAGTGCCCAAAACCTCTGGACAGAACCCCGTCAGGCCGTGGGTCTGTTACTGGAGGTTAAAAAGCAGGAAATCCGGAAAACGGGGATTTTAGAATACTACGTGCCAAGGGGTGAGGGTTTAGACTCTGTAGGGGGGCTGGGCAACCTTAAGAATTGGCTGATGCGGCGAGAGGCTTGGTTTGAACAGGACCATAGCCCCGCCTTACGCCCTCGGGCCATCTTGCTAGAGGGATTTCCCGGCTGTGGTAAAACCTTGATTGCCCGTGCGATCGCCCAGGAGTGGGGCGTACCCCAAATTAATTTTGAGATCTCTCGTCTCCAGTCGAAGTGGGCAGGGGAGTCGGAAAGCCAGACTGTGGAAGCCTTGGCGGCGATCGAAGCCTCTTCACCCAATATTTTGTTTGTGGATGAAATTGAGAAGGCATTTGCCGGGGTGGGGGGCGATAGCTCCGGCATTATGACGCGCCAGTTGGGAATGTTCTTGACCTGGCTTAATGATCACAACCGTCCTATTTTCTTGATCGCCACGTCCAACGATCGCAGTCAGCTACCCCCAGAATTGTTCCGGGCCGGTCGCTTTGATGAGATTTTTGTGGTTATGCCGCCGGATGAGATAGAACGGACCGAAATTCTGCGCAAACGGGCTAGTTTTTATGGCGTCAGTCCCGTGCCGGATGCGGTATTGCCGGAGTTAGTGGAGCAGACCCAGGGATTCTCGGGGGCGGAGTTGGATAAGCTGGTGCGAGAAACGCGCTATATAGCCGGACTCGATCGGAAACCCACTCCGGAGCAATGGCAGCAATCCTTGGGTTTGATTACGCCCCAGTTTCGATCGGCGGAAATGCAAACACTCCTGTTACGCTATCTGCGGCTCCTGGAGCAGGGGGGCGGTCGGCCTGCATCGGATAATCCCAGTCACTTGGATTTCCTGCGCCAGTTGCTGATTCTAGGCTAATGACTTGCCAGAGCACCTCGATTGATTCTGGTGTATGGCTTCTAGCGTGCAGCTTCTGGCGTGCGGATTCGCCGCGCGCCACCCCCCTGATTCTGGCCTGGGTCACAGCAGGGAAATTTACATGAACCGGGGTATCCACCTCATGTTTGCATCTCGATCGTCCCCATCATGCCCAATTCCTCATGATCTAAGATATGGCAGTGGTAAACGGTTCTCCCAGGATAATCTGCAAACTTGACCCGAAATCGTACCGTTTCTCCCGTCTGGATGAGAACCGTATCTTTCCAGGCTAGGTAGGGCTCCGATCGACCATTGCGGCTAATCACCTGGACCGGATTGGTATGTAAGTGGAAGGGGTGATCCATCACACCCGTATTCCTGACCTCCCACTCCTCCACCGTTTCCAACCGAACCGCCGTATCTAGCCGATCGGCGGCAAAAGAACGACCATTAATCAAAAATGCCATCCCTTGACCCGGAACCATGCCGTGGTTGAGCTTAAACTGGCGCTGAACTGAGGCGGTGGGGAGAGCTTCGATCGGGCGTAGGTACTGCGGTAAGGGCAATACAGTTGGGCTCACCGCAGTAGTATAGGTGAAGGTCGCCAGGGCGATCGGCTCCTCCGTGGGCAATCTCGCCGAGCTGCTATTCCCCATCATGCCCATCCCCCCTCCCATCATACCCATCCCCCCTCGGTTGTAGGGCAATCTCCAGAGACGATAGGAACCCGGTTCCTGATTAGCCTGGACCAAGACCTCTGCCCGCTCACCGGGGGAGAGCAGCAGTTCCGACAATGCCACCGGCGCCTCGATCGCCCCTCCATCCGTCGCAATCAGATGGAATGAATGCCCTTCCAAGGCAAGGCGATAAAATCGAGCATTGGAGGCATTAACCAACCGCAGGCGTAGCAGACCTTTGGCCGCCATCGAGATTTGGGGTTGCACCTGACCATTCACCGTGATCAGATTCCCCTCCCGCCCTGCCATTAACCCGGTCGTAATTGCTGGATTCCCTGCTGTAGATACGCCAAAATCTTTGAGGAATAGAAATTCTTCCTGAGCTGTTTCAATCTCTGGAATTGCGTCTAAATCTCCCCGAACCACAAAAATCCCCCCTAAGCCTCCAAACACCTGTTCCCCCACGAAGCCATGGAGATGGGGATGGTAGTAAAAGGTGCCAGCGGGGTGGGTCGATGGCAGGGTGAAATCGTAGGTAAAGGTTTCCCCTGGTTCTACGCGGAGGAAAATATTATCAGCGCGATCGGTGGGGGGAATGCGGAGGCCGTGGTAATGGAGGTTGGTGGGGGTGTCGAGGCGGTTTGTCAGGTGAATGCGGACCCGATCGCCGGGACGTGCCTCAAGACGCGGTCCGGGAATTTGACCGTTATAGGTGAGGAGACGGGCTCGGGTGTCACCTAGATCAATCTCCGTCGCGATCGCATCCAAATGGGCTTCTAGATCGGGTTTTCCGCCGGGGAGTGCGGACTGTACCAACGCCCCTGGGTGAGGACTGGGCTGCCGTCCCGATCGCGAAACGCATTGGCTCAGCAGTACGGCCCCCAGACTACTGCCCCCGATCGTCAAAAACTGTCGCCGTTTCATAGAGAGACCCGTTAATTAAGCTGGAATGATTGCAGGACACCCTAGGGCACCTCGAAAAATCAAAGTTCTTGCCCAGTGACCCACGTAACAATAAGGACTGTGGCCTGCAACGAAGCCACACAACCCAATTAATCGAGGTGCCCCCAAGAGAATTCCCCCGCCCCCCTTATAAAGGGGGGGCAGCCTCTTCTTCCCCCTTCAAAAGGGGAACTGAGGGATTCTGCAAGGACCTGCGGCCCCTAACCAAAGTCTCTAAACATTTTCTTCCCCCTCTTCACAAGGGGGACTGAGGGGGATTCTGCAAGGACCTACGGCCCTTAACCAAGGTTTCTAAGAATTCCCTTAGAGCTTCAGGGAGTTTTCCTCGCTTAGCTGCTCCATTCTGTTTAATTGGGCTGATTATGCTGACTAAAGGGGCTAGAATTGCCTGCACTATCAAAGGTAAAAACCGTGTAGGGCTCCCGAATATTGCCAGATTCCATCCCTGGTGACCCGATCGGCATCCCTGGGGCCGTAATTCCGAGCACATCGGGTCGATCGGCCAACAGCTGCCGCACATCACTGGCAGGCACATGACCCTCAATCACATAGTCCCCCACGATCGCCGTGTGACAGGATGCCAGATCCGCTGGCACTTGATGCTGAGCCTTAATGGCCTCCATATCCTCCACCACATTGTCCTGGACCCGGAACCCCTGCTGCTCCATGTGGGCCACCCAGCCTTTACAGCAGCCACAGGTGGGACTGCGATAGGTCACCACCTCAACCGCCTCCGTGACTGTCCCGGTAGGGGGAGTTGTTTGGGAAGCTGCAATTTCAGGACGATTGTCCCCAGCAGTTCCCGAAACAGTACTGCCACAAGCCGTACTCAGCAGTAAGGTGCCTAGGACTAAGGTAGGGACGGTTAAACGCATCGTTAAATGTAATGAGGCCCGAGCAAATTGAGTCAGTATCATCGTGCTTTTGGGAGAGTGTTATGGGGTGCCAGGGAAGGAATAGATGCTAGCGTAACGCATTGGTGACACGCCCTAGGCATCACGCCCTCTCGATCGCCCATACTATACTAGAAGCCACAGCCCCCAGAACTACCCCCGCCCCCCCATGGCCCAGTTCCCCGTCCAATTTCGACCCACCGATCAGCCCCTGATCCTAGACATCCCCTCAGGAGAACTTTGGAGCGACGAACCCCCCTTGGAATCCGATCTGCACCGTGAGCAAATCGACCTCCTCATTCGCCTTGTCAAGTATCATTGGCGGAACCGCAGTGACTTCTACGTCAGCGGCAACCTCACGGTTTACTACAACGAAAAACAGTTGACAACCCGAGATTTTCGCGGTCCAGACTTCTTTCTGGTACTGGACACTGATAATCGCGATCGTAAAAGTTGGGTGGTCTGGAAAGAACAGGGTCGCTACCCTAACCTCATTGTGGAACTGCTGTCGGACTTCACCGCCAAGGTCGATCGGGGCCTCAAAAAACAACTCTACCAGGATGTCTTTCGCACCCCCTACTACTTCTGGTTCCACCCCAACACCTTAGAGCTAGCAGGGTTCGAGCTTGTGCAAGGAGTCTACCAACCCCTTGAGCCCGACGATCGTGGCCATCTCTGGTGCGCTCCCCTCGGCCTCGCCTTGGGGGTCTTACCTGAGCCCATCGACCCCCTTACCCAACCCGAGACCCAGTCTTCTAAACAGCGGCTGCGCCTCTTCACAGACACCGGCGACCTGGTGCTGCTACCCGAGGAAGCCGAACGCCAACGCGCCGAAGCCGAACACCAACGCGCCGAAGCCGCCGAAGCTCGCCTTGCTGAACTCCTTGCCCAACTGGACTCCCCACCTGACGAATACTGAAGGAGCTGACCTGTGCGCCGTGGAATTAGCCTCGATCGGGACCGGAACCGCCTCTACATCATTCTCAGCGGATTTTTTTCCGATGCTGATGCCCAAGTGGCTTCCGCCGCGATCGCCCAGGCAATCCGATCCCTGCGGCCTGATTTTGATGTGGTCACCGATATTAGCCAGTGCCGACCCGCCACCCCCCAGGGCACCGCTGAAATAGAGAAGATTCAAGAATATGCGATCGCCCAGGGAGCGCGGCGTTTTGTGCGGGTGGTGAGCGATCGGGTGCTGATCCAAATGCAACTGGATCGGGCGGCCTCCAAAACCGGCGTGGACGCCCTTTACGTCACCTCTTTGCAGGAGGCTAAGGACCTGCTCAATGGGGAAAACCTCGAATAGAACACACGATCTACAGGATTCCCTACTGCACCCCCCTGGCAAATGTTAATGGATTCTTGCTCAAAAGCCCGTTCAATGCTTTTGTGTTAAAATTTACCTGCTTTTAGACCGGGGCTTCCGGTTCCCAGGATTCCAGACATTATCGGAGCATGTCCATGACCAACGACTACGGTGCGGATCAGATTCAGGTACTGGAAGGGCTAGAGCCGGTCCGCAAACGTCCCGGGATGTACATCGGGAGCACAGGGCCACGGGGCCTGCACCACCTGGTCTATGAAGTGGTGGACAACTCCGTTGATGAAGCGCTGGCGGGATACTGTCAAAATATTAACGTGAAACTGCTCCCGGACGGCTCCGTCAGTGTGGAAGATGATGGGCGCGGCATCCCGACGGATGTGCACCCCCGCACGGGCAAGTCGGCCCTGGAGACGGTACTGACGGTGCTCCACGCAGGTGGGAAGTTTGGGGGGGGCGGTTATAAGGTGTCTGGGGGACTCCACGGGGTCGGAATTTCCGTGGTCAATGCCCTGTCGGAGTGGGTGGAAGTGACGGTGTGGCGGAGTGGCAAGACCCATGTGCAGCGCTACGAGCGTGGGGTGCCCATGACTGAATTGGAAGTGTTCCCCAACCCGGAGCAAAAAACCGGCACCCAGGTCTGTTTCAAGCCCGATCCCCAGATTTTTACCACCGAAACCCAGTTTGACTACAACACCCTTGCCGGTCGTCTGCGGGAGTTAGCCTACCTCAACGGTGGGGTCCGAATTATTTTTAGGGATGAGCGCTTGGATGTGCTCAAAAGTGCCGAGCCTCGGGTCGAGACCTACTATTACGAAGGCGGCATCCGGGAATATGTGGAGTATATGAACCGGGAGAAGCAGCCGATCCACGACAAGATTATTTATGTCAGTGGCGATCGGGATGGAGTTCAGGTGGAAGCGGCCTTCCAGTGGTGTGTGGATGCCTATAACGATAATTTACTGGGGTTTGCCAATAATATTCGCACGATCGACGGGGGGACGCACCTAGAAGGGCTGAAAACTGTCCTGACACGGACCTTTAACAACTTTGCCCGCAAACGCAATAAGCGCAAAGACAATGAAAGCAATCTGGCGGGAGAAAATATTCGCGAGGGATTAACGGCGGTTATTTCCGTGAAGGTGCCGGAACCAGAGTTTGAAGGCCAAACCAAGACCAAACTGGGGAATACCGAGGTGCGGGGAGTTGTGGATTCCCTGGTGGGAGAGGTGCTAACGGAGTATCTGGACTTCAACCCTTCGGTGGCGGATAGCATCTTGGAGAAGGCGATCCAAGCCTTCAATGCGGCAGAAGCGGCCCGTCGTGCCCGCGAGTTGGTGCGTCGGAAGTCGGTGTTAGAGTCCTCCACACTGCCCGGTAAGCTAGCGGACTGCAGTTCTCGCGACCCGTCCGAGTCCGAAATCTTTATTGTGGAAGGTGATTCTGCGGGTGGCAGTGCAAAGCAGGGACGCGATCGCCGCTTTCAGGCAATTCTGCCCCTGCGCGGTAAGATTCTCAATATTGAGAAAACCGATGATTCTAAGATCTATAAGAACACCGAGATCCAGGCTTTAATCACAGCATTAGGTCTCGGGATCAAGGGGGAGGAGTTTGACACAACCCAGCTTCGCTATCATCGTGTGGTGATTATGACGGATGCTGATGTGGATGGTGCTCACATTCGCACCCTGTTGCTCACCTTCTTCTACCGCTACCAGCGCGAATTGGTGGACCAGGGCTTTATTTATATTGCCTGTCCGCCGCTGTACAAAGTGGAACGGGGCCGCAGTCACTATTACTGCTACAACGATCGGGAGCGAGATGAACGCATTGCTGCGTTTCCGGACAATGCCAAGTATGATATCCAGCGCTTTAAAGGTCTGGGGGAAATGATGCCCCAGCAACTCTGGGATACAACCATGAATCCGGAAACGCGAATGATGAAGCGGGTGGAAATTGAGGATGCGGCGGAGGCCGATCGCATTTTCACTGTACTAATGGGCGATCGGGTGGCTCCGCGCCGGGAGTTTATCGAAACCTACGGAGCTCAGTTGGATTTGCTGGATCTCGATATTTAACGATACAACCGATCGCCGTGATACCCATGCCTTAGACCAGATGCGTGCGTAATGGAGCGGGGGTGTTATGTCTAACCCATCTAACCCAACCCAACTAACCTATGCTGTCATTGGAACGGGGGCCGTGGGAGGTCTCTATGGGGCGAAGTTGCAGCAGGCGGGTGCGGAAGTACACTTTTTGCTACATCGGGACTATGAAACCGTAAAAAACGAGGGCCTACGGGTCGATTCAGTTTGGGGCAATCTGCACCTTCAGGCCGTGAATGCCTACGATCGACCCGAGGCGATGCCGCCCTGTGATGTGACGATCGTGGCCCTGAAGTCCACCCAGAACCACTGCTTGCGCCACCTCTTGCCCCCGATCGCCAAGCCCCAGGGTGTGCTCCTACTCCTACAGAATGGTATTGGCACTGAATCGGAAATCCAAGAAATTCTACCAAAAACTGAGATCATAGGCGGCCTCTGCTTTGTTTGCTCCAATAAGATGGGTCCCGGTCATATTCGGCACCTCGACTACGGCCAAATTACCCTGGGAGCCTATGGTCCCCACTACCAAGCCCAAGGCATTACCCCCACAATCGAAACCCTATCTAACACATTTCAGCAGGCGGGAATACCGACACAACCGGTGGAAGACTTAATGCTGGCCCGGTGGCAAAAGCTGGTGTGGAATATTCCCTTCAATGGCTTGTCGGTGGCCCTCAATGCCACAACCGCAGAACTGATGGCCCAACCCAGTACGCGGGAACTGGCCCGTTATTTGATGGAGGAAGTCGCCCAGGCTGCTGCGGCCTACGATCGGGATATCTCCCCCAACTTCATTGCCACAATGCTCGATAATACGGCCAAAATGAAGCCATACCATACCAGTATGAAGCTGGACTATGACCACGATCGACCCCTCGAACTCCAGGCCATTTTCCAGAATCCCCTCGATTTTGCCCAGGCAAAGGGGCTAGATCTGCCCCGGACCCGGTTCTTACAGCAACAGTTGCAGTTTTTAGTCGATCGGCGCAAGTCTGAATAAATCTGTTGGGCACCTCGATTAATGGGGTTGCGCGGCGAAGCCGCGCAACCCAACCCTGATTCTGCCGTGGGTACTGCGGTGAGAGTCCGTATTAATCGAGGTGCCCTGTTAAGAAAAGTATGAACAATGTCGGGATTCCCCCCACTTGTCGGTATGGTTTTAGCACAGGGTTGGGGTCTGTCGCCTATAGCCCGTGAGCGTGTGGCTTCTTTCGAGAATAGGCCACTAGATTTCAGTCTCATCACGATAAAGTCCCTCGATTAATCCAAATTTTTGTCCTGTAATCCACGCAAGAATTAGGGTTGGGTTGGGTAGGCTTCGCCGTCCAATCCAATGCATCGAGGGACCCTGTACCACAAACGCGATACCACAAACTCGATTTATGTCCCAACCGACGATCGAATCAATTCTTCAGGAAAAACGCCTGTTTAATCCCCCATCAGAGTTTCAGCAAAAGGCGAGAATTAATAGCCTGGAAGCGTACCAAGCCCTGACTGAGAAGGCCAAGGCTGATCCCGCTGGTTTCTGGGCAGAACTGGCGGAAAAAGAACTGGACTGGTTTCAACCCTGGGATCAGGTGTTGGACTGGCAACCGCCCTTTGCCCAGTGGTTTGTCAACGGCAAAATTAATATTACCCATAACTGTCTCGATCGGCATCTGACCACCTGGCGCAAGAATAAAGCAGCCCTCATCTGGGAAGGGGAGCCGGGAGATTCCCGCACACTCACCTATGCCCAATTACACCGGGAAGTGTGTGAATTCGCCAATGTACTAAAACAGTTGGGAGTTGGTAAGGGAGATCTGGTCGGCATCTATATGCCTATGATTCCGGAGGCGGCGATCGCCATGTTGGCCTGTGCTCGGATTGGAGCACCCCACAGTGTTGTCTTTGGTGGTTTTAGTGCCGAGGCATTGCGCGATCGACTCAATGACGGCAAAGCTAAACTGGTGATCACTGCCGACGGAGGATTCCGAAAAGATAAGGCTGTGCCCCTAAAAGCTGAAGTAGATAAGGCTTTAGCCCATAATGCAGCCCCTACGGTGGAAAATGTCCTCGTTGTCCAGCGAACCCAGGAAAAAGTTCACATGGAACCGGGCCGAGACCACTGGTGGCATGATCTGCGCCAGGGTGTGTCAGCGGTGTGCCCCGCCGAACCCATGGACAGCGAAGATGTACTGTTTGTGCTCTACACCAGCGGCAGTACGGGCAAACCGAAGGGTGTAGTTCACACCACCGGTGGCTATAACCTTTACACCCACATGACGACCCAATGGACCTTTGACATCCAGGATGAGGACGTGTACTGGTGTACGGCGGATGTGGGTTGGATTACAGGCCATAGCTACATTGTTTACGGTCCCTTGTCCAATGGCGCCACCAGTCTCATGTATGAGGGAGCACCGCGTCCGTCTAATCCGGGCTGTTTTTGGGAGGTGGTGGAAAAGTATGGGGTCACGATTTTCTACACGGCTCCCACTGCAATTCGAGCCTTTATCAAAATGGGGGAGCATCTCCCCAATGCGCGGGATCTCTCGTCTTTGCGGCTGCTAGGTACCGTGGGTGAGCCCATTAACCCGGAGGCTTGGATGTGGTATCACAAGGTGATCGGTAAGGAGCGCTGTCCGATCGTGGATACCTGGTGGCAAACGGAAACCGGCGGTCATATGCTGACGGCACTGCCCGGCGCGATTCCCACGAAGCCGGGTTCTGCCTGCACCCCGTTCCCGGGCATTCTCGCCGATGTGGTGGATTTGGATGGGAACCCTGTGGCGGACAATGAGGGGGGGTATCTGGTGGTGCGCCATCCCTGGCCCAGCATGATGCGGACAGTCTACGGTGATGACGATCGATTCCGGCGCACCTATTGGGAGCATATTGCACCTAAAGATGGAAATTACCTCTATTTTGCGGGGGATGGTGCCCGTCGGGATGAGGATGGTTATTTCTGGGTCATGGGCCGTGTGGATGATGTGATTAGTGTGTCGGGGCACCGTCTCGGGACCATGGAGATTGAGTCGGCGCTGGTGTCGCACCCGGCGGTGGCGGAAGCTGCGGTGGTGGGTAAGCCGGATGATCTCAGGGGTGAGGCGATCGTGGCCTTTATTACCCTGGAAGGGGAGCAGCCGGCGAATGATGCGTTGGCCCAGGAACTGCGGAATCATGTGGTGGCGGAAATTGGGGCGTTGGCGCGTCCTGAGGATATCCGCTTTAGCGAGGCCCTGCCCAAGACTCGATCGGGTAAAATTATGCGTCGTTTGTTACGATCGCTGGCTTCGGGTCAGGAGGTTTCTGGGGATACGTCTACCCTGGAGGATCGCTCTGTTCTCGATAAACTGCGGGAAGGTGCCTAGCGTTTAGGGGACTACCGACTGATTATCGATAGGTTTGGGGCATGGCCCCCCGCAAAGCGGGGGGCCATGCTTTATGAGTCTGACTTTACGTCAGATAGCGGGGTCTATTGCAATCTCTGCTAAATTCTCCGCTCAATTCTATTGTTTCGTCAGATTATGAAAGTCAAACTCTTGGGCACCTCGATTAATTGGGTTGGGCGGCTTCGCCGCCCAACCCAGCCCTAATTCTGCCGTGGGTACTGCGGTGAGAATCTGTATTAATCGAGGTACCCCAATAAAGGTCAACGAGATCCTAAATATCCTACTGCTAAGTTGTTAAAATATAGCTTAGTCAGCGCTGAGAATTTGGCACTTGTTTTTAAGTCGTTTTCACACTTGAGTGTTCCGACTCATCCAGATTTTTTGGAAGATACCCATGCAGAAATCAAGGGTTGAGGTGAACAGCAAAGTTAGGGCACCTCGATTAATTGGGTGGGGCGGCGCAGCCGCCCCACCCAAACCCTGATTCTGAGGTAGGCTGTCTTCCAAAAATTTGGATTCATCGCGGTGCCCGTTAACAGGTCAATAAACTGTTTGGGAGAAGGGGCTAGGGGATGAGAGACAGACTCGCCAAAGTGTGATGCACTCGATCAGATCTGGTGATGGACGACATAGCGGCCTATCCCAATCAGTAGCAGTACCCGATCGTAGTTCATATTTTTGGCGCACAGTCAATTAGCAATCGTGGTAGATCAGAAAGATTCCTTCGCATTTTTCTGCAATAAATTCTGTTTAGACAGGGTTTTAGCTTGCTATATAGAAAGGTTAAGATTCAGACGATTTCTGTGGGAAAGCAGTGTGACTCACGTAAATAACAGAGCGTGACAGGCGGTGCAGTCGATCGCCACAACTTACCACAATTAATCCCCACCACAAGTTATCGAGTCCCCCTTATTAGGGTCTGATCTTCTACAACCATGAACATTCAAAATATGCAATCTGGTGGTCAGCAGTGCAGCACGACCCACCTTACGGTTCCCATGGACTTGCGAACTTGGAGTACCAGGATCACGGGTTCGTTACTGGGATCGATCGTCCTTAGCTGCTGGCCTGGGCAAGGGGCGATCGGCCAGTCGATTACTGCGGCTAATGACGGAACCGGCACCCAAGTGCAACAGCAGGGGGATACCTTTACGATTCAGGGGGGACCGCACGCCGGGGCAAATCAGTTCCATAGTTTTGAGCAGTTTGGACTAGAACAGCGGCAAACAGCCAATTTCCAGACGGATGCGGGCACCGCCAATGTCCTCGGTCGGGTAACGGGGGGTGATCCCTCGATCATCAATGGGACGGTACAGGTGACGGGGAGCGAGGCCAACCTGTACCTGATGAATCCCGCCGGGATGGTGTTTGGGGACAGTGCACGGCTGGATGTACCGGGTTCCTTCCATGGGACCACAGCGAACTCGATCGGCTTTGAGAACGGGGAATTTGCAGCAACAGGCCCAAATAACTACCAAAATCTCAGCACTACACCGAACCGCTTTAATTTTGAAGCAGGCAGTAATGGCACGATCGTCAATCAAGGCGGTTTAGCAGTGAATCAGGGCAAAACGCTGAGCTTCACCGGTAGCACAGTCATTAATACGGGTAATCTCACGGCTCCAGGGGGCCAAGCCGCTGTTGTTGCTGTACCAACCGGTCAGGGATCCCAATCGATACGCATTACCCAAGATGGCATGGTGATGGGTCTAGAAGTGGAGGCCGATCGCCTCGATCGGCAAAATCTCTCTGCCGGTGATTTAACCCAAAATCCCACCAATTTGCCCAAAGTTCTGACAGGTGGCACCGTGGATCACGCCACGGATCTCCAGGTGGTGAATGGGCGAGTTTACCTCAGTGGTTCGGGGATGGCGATCGATCCCCTCACGGGCACAGCGGTGGTTTCGGGGTCGGTGAATGTGTCCAGCCCCGATCCCCGAATTCAAAGCGGTCAAGTTTTGGTGCAGGGCGATCGGGTGCAGGTGCGGAGTGCCCGAATTGATGCGGCCGGCCAGGGTCAGGTGGGGATTATAGGTCAAAGCCAGAGCCTAGTCAGTGCAAGTCAGATTAATCTGTCAAATTTGGTGGGAATTGGAGGATTACTGCGGGTTAAGGCGGAAAAAGTGATGGTTACAGAGAGCACGATCAGAGCGAACGGCATCCAAGGAGGGGGAGTAGTCCAGCTTCAGGCCAGTCAGGGACGCGCTCAATTGGAGAATAGTGAGCTAACGGCGACGAGTCGCCAAGGAACTGGCGGGCGGGTTGAGGTTTTGGGCGATCAGGTCGAAATACTGGCCAGCAGGATCGATGTTTCCGGGGCTGTGGGGGGTGAAATTTATAGCGGTGGGGACTACCAAGGACAAGGCTCACTTAAAACTGCCCAGGATACAGTTGTAGATAAGCATTCTAAATTTCTCGCCAATGGCCTTGGGTTCCCAAACTCTGATTCTCTGACCACGGAATTTCCTGAAATCCCCCCATTCCCAACTCCAGCAGCCTCAGGCGGGACTGTGATTCTGTGGGCCGACGATCGGACGCGATTCTATGGACAAATCCAAGCAACGGGCTATGGAGCAGGCAGTCGTGGTGGTTTTGTGGAAGTATCCGGCAAGGAAACCTTGATTTTTCGCGGTGAGGTGAATGTGGGAGCCGTGGGGGGCGAATCAGGCACTCTATTACTGGATCCGACCCATATTACAATCGTCGATGGATCGATCGGGGCCAATGATACAGAACTCAGTGATGGAATCATTAATACCGCTGATGGATCTAACAGTAGCTTTACCATTGCTGAAACCACCCTAGAGGCAATTACTGGCAATATTATCCTCCAAGCCAGCGATACCATCCAAATTTCTGACCTCAGTGACAATGAACTCACCTTTGCGTCGGGCACTGGCTCCATTACCTTCACAGCCGGTCGGCTCTTTACCATGAACGCTGGGGATACTCTCCGCAGCCAGGGGCGAGATCTCACCATCGAGGCAGGAAGCATCATCACCGGCAATCTCAACACTAGCGGACGCCCAGGCACTGCTGGAACCGCTGCCACTGCGGGTAGTCCAGGGGAAGTTGGACAACGTGGGGGGGACGGAACTGGTCCTAATTCCTTTAGTAATGGGGCTAACGGTACAAATGGAGCCGCTGCGGTCCTCAACGGCAATGCTGCAAGCTCAGGGGGCACGGGGGGAGATGCGGGGGATATTACCTTAATTGCAAGCCAGGGATGGGTCCAAACGGGTAATTTAGAGGCCAATGGTGGAATAGGCGGTGCAGGCGGTGCGGGGGGCAACGGCGGTGCGGGGGGCAATGGCGGTGCAGGCGGCAATGGCGGTAGTATGCTGGGATCTTTGAGTTTGGCGACCGCTGGATCGGGGGGATCGGGGGGCAATGGCGGACAAGGCGCGATCGGGGGTACTGCGGGGGCCGGCGGCAGCGGCGGAACTGGGGGCCAAATTACGGTTTCTGCCCGTGACTTCGTGACCTTGGGTACGGTTTCTGCGATCGGGGGGCTAGGCGGAACGGGCGGTAGTGGTGGCATGGGCGGTGCTGCCGGTGCTGGGGGAAATGGGGGGCATGGCGGTGTGCCGGATCCGGTGGGAGCTGGTGTGTCGGGAAATGGGGGGCCGGGAGGCGCGGGGGGCAACGGTGGCATGGGCGGAGGAGCGGGTCAAGGGGGAGACGGGGGCGCAGGGGGAAGCGTCATGATCACAACGACCTTAGGGGCGATCGCAACGGATAGCATCCGGGTTGCGGGAGGAACTGGGGGTGTGGGCGGTGCTGCCGGTGTGGGCGGTGCGGGGGGAAATGGGGGCGCGAGAGGAACCGGGCAAAGTGCGGGGGGCGGCGGTGCTGGTGATCCGGGAGCCGGAGCCTCCGGAGGTAGGGGTGGTCGCGGAGGCCAGGGTGGTGCAGCAAATGATGGCGGCAATGGCGGCCAAGGCGGGATAATCTCCCTGGGCACGGCCTCCGGCCATATCACCACTGTCGATCTCTCCACCATCGGAGGGAATGCGGGGGCTGGTGGTAATGGCAGCGGGGCTGGAACCCCTGGCAATGGCGGCAACGGTGGTAATGGCGGCAATGCCAATCTCATTCAGTGGGGGGCAGGCGGCGGCGCAGGCGGTGCGGGCGGTGATGGTGGACTAGGAAACCAGGGAGGAATCGGCGGTTCTGGTGGATTAGGCGGTAACTTAACCCTTTCCGCCCCGATCGGCTTCATTGAGACCAGCCAACTGCTCGCTTCAGTGGGAGCAGCCGGAGCAGCCGGAGCAGCCGGAGTCACAGTCCCCACAGTGGGCAGTGCCGGAAGTGCGGGGAGCAGCGGTGCCGATGCTTTCTTTATCGTCAAAGTGCAATCCGGAGGCGCAGGCGGTGCAGGCGGTGCGGGCGGTGTGATCACAGCAGCGGACTCCGGAGCAGCAGGCAGCATCGGGAGTGATGGGGCACGTAAGGGCGACCTTAACCTCAGGGGAACTTTGATTTCCAGCACGAGTCTCGATTTATCGAACCTAAACCAAGTCAACCTCCAAGGTAATACTACCCTGACAACCGATACCTTGGTTTTGGGAACAACACCCATCCAAGGCAATGGCTTTATGCTGACCCTTCAGCCTTTGACCCCTAGCGCTAGTTTTGCCTTAGGGTCCGGTGCAACGGGGGATTTAGCCCTAAGCACAGCGGATTTAGCCCTCATCCAAGGAAATTACAGTCTTTTAGTGCTAGGACACAGCCAAGGCAGTGGCCAAATCCAGTTGGGAACCGACTGGACTTTTAGTAGCCCGATGCTGATTCGATCGCCCCTCAGTGGCGGCTCCTTCGACAGCCAAACCTATGGCCTTAATCTCAGTCGAGATCTGACGATTCTCACAGGTCAAAGCGCTCGCATTGGGGGAAACACCTCGATCGGCAGCAATTTCATCATCTCCACCCAAAACCTACAAGTTGATGCCCCCCTGAGCGTAACAGGACTCAGCAGCATCACCGCAAGCCAAGCGGTCAATTTTACCGCTGCTGTGACTGGAATTAGTAATATTACCCTCACAACAGATGAAATCCAACTCCAAGCCCCCTTGAGCGGTAGCGGAAACCTGATTATTCAGCCGACTACCTTTAATCGCAATATAGTCCTGGGTGGGACGATCGCCGCTGCCGGAGCTAGTCTTAACCTCATTGATACGGAACTGGCCCAACTCCAGGATGGCTTTAGCCAGATCACCCTGGGGCGGGTGGAAAATACGGGGGTGATTATCCTCCGTGACCTGCAAGATAATGCCTTCCGGGATCCAGTTCTGTTGGCGATGGCGCCGGGGACTCAAATTATCGGACCAATAGATGCCACAACCTGGAATCTGACAGAAATAGCAAACACTGCTAATCTTAACGCTGATTTTAGCCAGGGCTTTAGCCTCAGCAATGTGGGTCTTATTTCCGCTGGGAGTGGTCTCGATCGACTGGTGGGGACAGCTCAGGCGGAAACCTTCACCATTATCGGACCCGATCAAGGAACCGTGAACGGCATAACTTGGAGTGGTATTGAGAGTATCTCCAGTGGATTAGGAGACGATCGGGTTGTTTTCGGAGCCAATACGCAGCTGAGCGGTGATCTAAGTACTGATGGTGGTAACGATCGGGTGATTTTGGGCTCTGGCGCTACAGTGCTGGGTATTGTGGCGGGGGGTAGTAGTGCCCTCACGCTCCAGGGCGATCGTCTCTTCCTGACGGACTTCACCTTTGCACCCGGTACGGGTAGCTACAGTTTTGAGGCCGTGGGCGATATTGTGCTGGGAGACTTGACCTTACCCGGCCAGTCTATTACGGCCATGAGTGGCAGTGGTACCCTCACCACGGGGAACCTCGACACCCGGGGTAGCAGCGGGGGGCCGATCGTCCTAACTACTCCTGGAACCGTACTCACCGGTGACCTCAGTACCGGACAAAAAAGTGATCAGAATGGCCCTAAACCCTTACAGGGTAGGCATTTGAGTCTGATCGTCTGAAACCCTTGTATGGTAGGCGTTTCCAAAGTTTTGTCCGGTACAGAGGGCACTTGCTCGTAGCTACGCTTTCACTACCCCATAAAAAGGAAAAAATCGTACGCTAAGGATTTTGCACAAATCTGAAAGTCTTACTGGATAAGGGGGTAGTGAAAGCGTTGCTGCAACGAAGTGTCATATTGCTTTACCCCTAACCGGCTCCAAAGCACGATCGCACTGTCACCTCACACTCCGGGAAAGCCAGCAGTGCCACCGACTGTTCTCCCCGTAAAACCAACTGACGTTGGTACCCCTCTGCTTGGGGTTCCCGGAAAATATGCAATTCCTGAGTCGCAACATTCAAAACCCAGTAGTCCCTAATGTTTGCTGCGGCATAGAGGTTTGCTTTTGTGCCCAGATCCCGCGAGATCGTTGTATCGGCAACTTCAACAATTAAGTAAACGTCTGGGGGCTGGGGATGACGATCGGCGTAGAAGTTGGGTTTCGGGTGAACTACGGCAATATCCGGCTCCGGCTCGGAGTAGTCGTCCAACTGAATCGGATCTTGCAGACGCACTAACACCTGATCGCCTAGCAAGTGTTCTAGTAATTTTTCAATGCGTTTACACAGGGCACTGTGGGCTGGGCCTTTAGGCATTTTCTGGATAATCTGTCCGGCCAGTAGCTCAACCTGCTCCTCTGCCGACAAGATGCCCACCTCTGCCATGCGATGGTAGTCCGCCGTTGTGATCAGGCGAAGGGAGGTATCAGAGCGGGG
>JAYKIB010000046.1:0-6891 GCA_035285005.1 Prochlorothrix sp. | reverse complement strand
TCTGAAATCTGTTTTACTGTCTTTATGAGGGTCATTGGGGCGTACTGTGTTTCTACAGGAGTACACCCTACCTCTTTTTTTGCATAACTATCAAAGTCATGACCTAACCGTCAAAGTAGTACACATTACCTACATTTTTATGAAACCACCCTGAATACCCAACCCGGCGACGGGGTCCGCTTCAAGGGCCGGGGCTTAATTCAAATTACAGGCCGCTTTAACTACCGAGCCTGTGGCGAAGCCCTAGGAGTAGACCTCATCCAGGCCCCGGAACGCCTCAGTAGTGATGTTTTGGCCTGTCGGAGTGCGGGCTGGTTCTGGGACTGGCAGCAGATTAACCGGGCTGCGGACGCCGACGATGTGGAGTGGGTCACCTACATCATCAATGGGGGCTATAACGGGTTTCGCGATCGGGTCAATAAACTCATGGCTGCGAAACAGACCTTAGGACTCTAGGGCCCGTCATCATTCAGCCCTAGAAGGCCCTCAGAGCGCCTCGAAAAATCAAAGTTTTGGCCCAGTGACCCGCGTCAGAGTCAGGGTTGGGTTGGGCGGCTTCGCCGCACGCCACAATTAATCGAGGTGCCCTACAATTCATTGATGACACGCCCTAGGACTCCAGGGCCACCAGGGCCTCCGGAGGCAGCATCTCCGAAGTCACAACCTGAACTTGGTTGCGGCCCCCTGCCTTGGCTTGGTAGAGGGCACGATCGGCCAGCAATACCACCTCGCTGGGGTCCAGATCCGGGGTGGGAACCAGGGTGACCAAACCAAGACTGAGGGTCAGGAATGCGCCCAGTTGAGAATCACGATGGGGAATAGCCAGGATTTCCATCTGGGTTTGGAGCCGCTGCACCACTTGCTGCGCACCGTCCAGCGGGGTGTAGGGCAAAATTAGGGCAAACTCTTCTCCACCGTAACGGGCCGCGAGATCCGTGGGTCGATGGGTCGCCTGGGCGATCGCCCCGGCCACCTGGCGTAGACACACATCCCCCTGGGGATGGCCATAGCAGTCGTTATAGGCTTTGAAATAATCAATGTCACAGAGGACCAGCGAGAGGGGTTCGGCGGCATTAATCAGAGGTTGCCACACCTCTAGCAAATACTCATCAAAGGATCGGCGGTTGGCCAGGCCCGTGAGGCCATCCACCTTTGCGAGATAACGTAATTCCTGATTTAACAGCTTGAGCTGCTGGTAAAGGCTAGCTTGCTGGATCGCCACCTCCAGTTGCTCCACCAAGCTTTGCACCACTTGGATTTCCTCCGGGGACCAGGGCATTGTGTTTTGGCAGCGATGGATAATAATCGCACCCCACTGTTCCAAGCGCTGGAAAATCGGCGAGACCATTTCCGCCTTCACCTGCCATTGGCTCAGGGCTGCCTGGTGTTGGGGCGAAACGATGGTGCTCACTTCCCGATCGTCGTATACCTTCACCTGCTTGGAGAAAACCTCCCCAGCCTCGGGACTGTGGATCCAAGAACAATCCTCCAGGGACAACCCCAGGAGGGAGTCGTAGCCCTCCACTAGGGATTCCGCCACGATCCGCCCAGGTTGGATGGGCTGATCCCGCTGCCCGGGTTCCGTACATTGGTAAATCAGCACCCGATCGGCCTGAAAGTAGGATCGGATACCTTCCGCTGCCGTAGTCAGTAGGGTTGGCAACTCCAGGGATTCCAAGGTGGCTTGGACAATGTGGCGAATCAGGCGTTCCTGCTGCAGTTGCTTCTGATTGAGATCTTGGAGGTATTTGAGTTCGAGATGGGTTTTGACGCGAGCTAGGAGTTCCGGGGCATTGAAGGGTTTGGTGATATAGTCTACGGCTCCCTGGGAAAAGGCTTGGAGTAAGTGCTTCTGTTCGTGGCTCGCGGTCAAAAAGATGACGGGAATCTGGGCCATTTGTGAGTCCTGTTTGAGGCGATTACAGACCTCGAGGCCATCCACATCGGGCATCATCAAGTCCAACAGGATCAAATCGGGTTGGGCCACCATGACGCGATCGAGTGCCTGTTGACCACTAGTGGCAAAGGACACATTGTAGCCCTGGCTCTGCAGAATGCTCCCTAAAACCTTCAGGTTAGAGATCACATCATCCACGACCAGGATAAAGGAATCAGCAGGTTTCATAAGTCCAAGGGCACCATGGGATCATTAACAACACAGGGAAGCGCCTGACTTCAGAATACCCTGCTAGGCACCCCGATTCGATGAATTGGGCTGGGCGAAAAAGCAATCTAAACCCGCCCCAATCTGACGAAACCCGACTGGTCCGAACCGCTGATGGAACTGCGGTTTTCGCACCCAAGGCAAAGTTCCAGATCAGTCAACCTGATGGGAAGAATCTGTCGTTGTCGGAGTGGGTGTGTTGGACGCTGGTGGGCTGGACGCTGGTGTATTGGGGCACCTCGATCAACTGGGTGGGGCGGCTTCGCCGCCCCACCCAAACCCTGATTCTTGCGTGGGCTAGATCCCGAAGATTTGGATTAATCGAGGTGCCCATTGGAAGCTGGTGTATTGGAATGGGAGTCTGGTGTATGAGAATCTAGCGTGTCGAAATCGAATCGATCGGACTCGGTCGCTCGGGAAACGAGAGCCTGGGTAAAGTTCTCGACGACGATCGCGAAGGAGGCAACGGTCTCGGGGATTTCATCCCAGTCAAAATTCTCCAACTGTTTTTGAAGGGTGTGGGCATAGTGCATCAAAACCGATGCGTCATGTTGCTGGCCCCAGTGCTGTAACCGGGCAGCAAACTGCTCCACATCCGGCAAAATCAACGTTTTTTGGATCTGGGGCCAGGTCTGCGTGTATTCCTGCTGGAGATGCTGGACTAACCCCGCCAGATCCTGAACGCTCGAGAGGGCAGGGGTAGGGTCGTCTTGACTCGCGGCAGTCTCAGCGGTCGTAGTTGCCATCAGGCCAAGGACAGCCTCCCCAGGCCCACCGCGATCGAAGTCGGTTACGATCGAAGTCGTCCCCGCAGGTCGCCCTGCGGTCCCCGCCGTGGGAGCCAAAATTGCGGCCAGGGCCACAAAAAGCTGTTCCCGGCTAACCGGCTTACGCACAAACCCCTGGCAATTGTTGCGAAGCTGGTTTTCCTCTTCCCGGCTGGAGGAAGCCGTGAGAATCAAAATGGGGATATTTGCCGTGGCCGGATCCTGGCCCAGGAGTTGGGCCGCTTCATAACCATCCATAATCGGCATCCGCAAATCCATCAAAATCAGGTCTATGGGGATCTGTTGGACCAGCCATACGGCCTCTTGGCCATTCTGAGCAAAGTGGAGGGTATGGTGGGTTCCCTGGAAATATCCCGCCAGCAGTGCCCGGTTTGAATCCACATCATCGGCAACCACAATATGGGCCGGGGCCAAGCGGTTAAAGTCCGTGGTCGCGGTGGGGACAGTCTCTGAGGTGAGGAGGGCCTGGGACACCACATCCAAGTTGGGGAAGTGGAAGCGGAAGCGACTGCCTTGACCTAACTCACTCTCCAAGCTGATTTCTCCCCCCAGCATTCGCACGAGGCGCTGGGTAATGGTGAGACCCAGTCCTGTGCCGCCATACTTACGGTTGCTCTGGCCTTCGCTTTGGGTAAAGGAGGCAAAAATGCGCTCATGCTGCTCCTTGGCAATGCCAATACCGGTATCTGCAATCACCATTTGGAGGCAGCAAGTTGTATCCTGGGCCGGGACTTCGGGGGAATGGGGTAGGGGTTCCAGGCGATCGAGTGGGGAGAAGGTGGCGGACACCGCAGCAGACTCGACATCGATCACAGAGGAAAGGGAATGGGTCGCGGTGGGAGCCTGGGATGACGCTCGATGATCGCAGTTATAGAGGGAAATCGTCACGCTCCCAATCTCGGTGAACTTGATCGCATTACCCACCACATTGAACAGAATCTGCCGCATCCGGACCTCATCCAGCAGGACCAACTGGGGTAACTGCGGATCCAGATAAATTTCAAGGCGCAGACCCCGATCGTGGGCCTGTTGCAGAAAAATGCTTTGAATTTCCTTGACCAACCCCCGCAGATCCACGGGCTCATAGTGGATCTGGAGCTTGCCAGCCTCAATTTTAGACAGGTCGAGAATATCGTTAATCAGCGCCAGCAGGGTGGAGCCGCTGCTGCTGATAGCCTGGAGGTAGCCCTTGGCCTGGGGATTATCCGCGATGAAGCCCTGGAGCAGTTCCGCAAAGCCTAAAACCGCATTCATAGGGGTGCGAATTTCATGACTCATATTGGCCAAAAACTCGCTTTTGGCCCGGTTTGCCGCTTCTGCCTGGTTTTTGGCCTCCAGGAGTTCCTGGGATCGCTGTTGTAATTGCAGGACCAATTCCCCCTGCTGGATCGCAACCCCCAGCTGATCCCCCACCTGTTGGATCAGCTTGCCCTCCTCCTGTCGCCAAATGTGCGGCTGGCGGCGATAGCTGGATAACACGCCCCAGAGCTGAGACCCCACAAAAATGGCAACACTATAGAAGGACTGGGCGTTAAAGGATTCCAGTAACTCCACATGGCACTGGGCATAGCCCTGCTCATAGATATTGTTGGCATACACGGCCTTGTGGGTGCGGAAATGTCCTCCCTGGGTGTCCTGGAGATAGGTGTCCGCAATGGGGGCGGATCCACGCAAGGAGGCTAAGTCGGGCACCATGGCTTCGGCAATGAATTGGCCGCTCCAGTCATCATTGAACTGGTACACACAAACCCGATCGCAGCTCAAGAGATGGCGCAGGGCAGCGGTGGTGGTTTGGAGAATGGTGCCCAAATCCAGGGTCTGGCGCATTTGCTGGATAATCATGGCCCCCGATCGTTCCCGATGCAGGACTTGGCGCAGTTGCTCTTCGGCCTGCTGGCGGGCGGTGACATTAATGAGCGTGCCAAAATAACCCGTGGTTTGGCCCTGATCATCCACAAGGGCAAGGGCGCGCACCGCAACCCACTGGTGCTCCCGACGGGGCGGCTGAACCTGGTACTCCAGCTCGAAGGGAATGCCCTGATCAATCAGAGCTTGCCATTGGGTGAGGACCCGATCGCGATCGATCGGGGCGATCGTCTGGACCCAGGCATCCCCAAGCGCCGCCTCACCCTGGAGTCCCACGGTCTCCTGCCAGTAGGGATTGACATAGCGATACTGGCCTTGGGGATCCGTGCGGAAAATACCCACCGGCGCATGGCTGACCAGGGTGCGGTAGCGGGCCTCACTGTCCCGCAGGGCCACCTCGATTTTCTTTTGTTGGGTGGTATCGCGCTGAATTGACGAGGCCCCCACCACCCGTCCTCGGGAATCTTTAATCGGGGAAATGGTGGTGGACACCATGAGGGCATGGCCATTTTTGTGGAGTCGAATACTTTCGTAGTGATCGATCGACTGGCCCTGCTCGACCCGTTCCATGGTTTGGCGCAGTTCCTGGGCCTGCTCCGGGGGACAGAGACGGGTGATGGGTTGGCCAATCATTTCCGCCGCCGTATAACCAAAAATCTTCTCAGCCCCTCGGTTCCAACTGCGAATTAACCCCTGTAAGTCCTGACTCCAGATCGCATCGTCGGAAAACTGGACGATCGCCGCCAACTGGGCCAGTTGCTCCTGACTTTGCTCCAGTTCCTGGGTGCGGAAGCGCACCCGCTCCTCTAGGTTTTGTTTCGCAGCTTGGACTTCCTGGAATTGGTGCTGTAGCACCCGTGCCATGCCCTGAAAATTATGGCTAAGGAGGGCAATTTCTTGAATGGGGCTGGAAGACCAGGGGATTTTGGTCTGATCCCAGACTTTTCGGGGCACATCCGTTGTAATTTTAGCCAGTTCTAGCAGTGGCTGGACTAAGCGCTGACTGATTAAGGCTACAAGAGGCAAGGTGAGCCCCAGGAGAAACAGCATGAGGGATAGGGTCGAGACTTGGAACTGTTCTAGGGAATCGATGTAAGAAACGGGAGACAACCGCACATGGAGCTGCCAATCCCGGCCTAAATTTAAAGGCGACTCAATCACATAAAATGAGTTCCGCCATCGGGTCATGGTGCTCTTCCCCTGACTGGAGCGCCATTCATAAACACCCTGCTGTCCCAGGGGCGTTTGCTGCCCCTGATTCCACTCTGCAAAGATATCCATCCCCAGTCGGATCTTAGGGTCGCTACTGGCGATCGGCTGGCCGTCTTGGTCGAGGATATAGAAGGTGAGGGGATAGCGCTGTACCTGGTCAGCAAGGACTTGGTTAAGATATTGCAGCTCAATAATGCCGAGGGTGAAGCCCTGAAGTTGACCCGATCGTTGGATAGGAGCAGCCGTATAAATCACGCCCTCATCGCCTTCTCCGTTCTGACTGACGGGGGTCAGGAGGGTCACGGGGTTGGTCTGGAGTTGGTTCCAAATCCGTGTCAAGACCTCTGTAGATAGGGTGGGACTGAAGGTGGAAGTGGAGATGGTGCCGGCGGTTGGGGGCTGGGACAGGTGGGAGAGTTCCCCGTACCAGGGGGAATGGGGGAGGGATCGCTGGGTGATCAGTTCCAGGTTGCGGTTATAGATATGAAGATGGGTCAGGGCAGGGGAGAGTTGCAGGACTTGGCGAGTTTCACGATCCAGGTGGGTCGGATCCCCATCTTCTGCTGCCGTTTGGGCCAACTCTTCCACGGCAGTTTCTGCATTGGTGTACCAGGCCCGAATAATCTGGGTTGTGCTTTGACTTTGATCCACTAAAACCGATTGGACCTCGGTGGAGATGGTATCTAGTTTTTGGCCCAGGGAGTCCGCCATTTGGAACAACAAGGGTCCCGTAATCGCCAGGGCAATAAGGTTAAAAATAACAAGCTGTAACGAGAGAGTAGAGTCACGGGAAACAGCGTGGGCAGCGTTCAGAAAAGCAGGGGTTACGGGGGAAGCGGTGACCAGATTCGGGTGGGCAGG
>JAYKIB010000045.1:0-6525 GCA_035285005.1 Prochlorothrix sp. | reverse complement strand
AAGCTTGTCTTTACAATTCAAAATATTAAAGACCTTGTGCAATCTATTAGCTAATCATTTAGCGAGGTCCTTCCCAGTTTGAGTCTCATGATGAGACAGCACTTCTCTCAATTAATCGAGGTGCCCTTTAGTTTAGGAGGCTAGGTTGGGCTGACTGATCTGCTATTCCCCAAGAGGTACCTCGAAAAATTCAAATTTCGACCGCAGTGACCACGGCAGAATCAGGATTGTGGCAGGCGGCTTCGCCGCCTGCCACAATTAATCGAGGTGCCCCAAGGTTATTCAGATTTTGTTTCCTAGGATACAGCTTGAGAAGAGTATCCCCTTGAAGATGGGCCATAGGGAGCATCGGTACTCTTTGAGATTATTAGATGAGGGCACCTCGATTCATCCAAATTTCTGGGGGACAGCCCACGCAAGAATCAGGGTTTGGATTGGGCGGCTTCGCCGCCCAATCCAATTAATCGAAGTGTCCATGAGTTTGTGAGGTTAATCCTTTAGGAAAATTGTATTCTCCAATACGGGCCACCTCGATGAATCCAGGTTTTTGGGAGATACCCACGGGAAAACTTGGGCGAGGTCTGAGCCCCAAAGCTGCCTAGTCCAATTCATCGAAGTGCCGAAACTACACTGGAGTTTAACAACTTTTTTGTTGCCAATCTTTTGCTATCCATTAAGGGCCATTGGGCCTGGGTTAGGTACTGTAACGAACCAAAACATTCCTCTGGGCACCTCGAACAATTCCAATTTTTGCCCAGTGGCCTAGGCAAAAATCAGGGTTGTGGGGTGCGGCTTCGCCGCCCTCCACAATTAATCGAGGTACCCCTCTGGATTTGCCCTAGAGGGCACCTCAAAAAATCCTGATTTTTGCCCGGTGATCCACGTAAGAATCGGGGTTATGGCGGGCAGCTGCACCGCCCGCCATAATGATCGAGT
This sequence comes from Prochlorothrix sp., assembly GCA_035285005.1. GTDB lineage: Bacteria > Cyanobacteriota > Cyanobacteriia > Prochlorotrichales > Prochlorotrichaceae > Prochlorothrix. The sequence goes on along the minus strand of JAYKIB010000045.1, from coordinate 5,589 downwards.
TCCCGTTAACACCTTGATGCCGTCCTACGGTCGCCCCGTGACCCGCGAATAATGAAGGTTAGGGTGGTTGTTGCCCTCGTTTCTATTGCTTTCGCCCCAGTTCATCGAGGCTCCCTCCTGACTTGTTAAGGAGACTATCTCTTATGAATCTTCTCGACGCTTCTGTAGAATACTTTGTGATGCCAACTTGGCTTTGGCTTTCATCCCACGATCGACCCCCCTCTCCGCAGCAGTTCCCTCCTTCGCCGCGCCGAGGTTGGGATCTCCTGGCACCTTTGCGGTACTGGATTGAACATCTCCAGATTCACAATGCTGCATTTGCCCATCGCCTGTGTCACCTGATCCCGGCTCAGTGCCCCTTCGAGCGGGATATCAAGTTTTTTGGCCATCTTCTCTTCCACATCCCTCCGATGTGTAAGTTAAACCCCTTGTATGATGACCTGATGATGCTGCGTTTCCGTGCCCTGTGCTACCTGGCTGAAGAGTGCGGTGAAGATGTGAGCTGCTATTGCTAGTTGATTCGGATACGATCGGCTGTGAACCGATCGATCGATCACGGACCGATCGCCGGGACTCGTATTAAGTTGTCCCGGTATAGCCACCGTTTCGTTATAGCCACCGTTATCGTTTGGGGTCGCACCCCCAAAGTGGGTGCGACCCACGCTCAAAGGGCAACGCGGCCTAGGCTAGGGCCTACCGGAGATAATGGGCCCCCCGCACTGTGCGGGGGGTTTTGTTCTGGGCTGGTTTTGGGCCTATGGATTTGGTGGGGGATTGGTGGGGAGGACTGGGCCTGGGGAAGTTGGGTTAGGCCGCGTTTTCCTGGGGAGAACTGTAGAGGGCGAAGACTTGACGGCAGAAATGTTTGAAACGTTCTTGAATTTCGGGTACGGGTTGTTTGCGCCCGAGGAAGCGCCAGTTGGCGATCGTGGAGAGTCGCCACTCCTCGCCTTCGTAGCTGAAGCCGATAATTTCTAGACCCAGGAGGCGTTGGCCTGCATCATCCTCTTCTAGACTGCTTTGATCGTCTACTTCCACACCGGGAGGACGGGTAAGGCGAGTTTGCACGAGAATACTGCGGCACTCATAGCGGGGACTCCAGCCCGGTAGATGGAAGCCGATATCCAACGAGTCTGGATCCACAAGGCGGCGGGTGTCCGCGTCATTACACCAGGGTTTGAGGTCCACGCGGGCATCGGGAAAGTCGGATTTGAAGAGATGGACGATCGCGGTGATTTTGCTGGTGGTTTCCAAACTGGTGGCGAGTTCCGCTGCATTCACGGGCAACGCTCCTTCTGGGTAACGATAGAGAGGTTAAAGGGTGGCCAAAGCCTGCCTGGGGCTGAAGTTGCACTGATTAGGTGATTCTTTTGGTCGCAGGTCTTGGTTGTAGGTATAGCGAATTCTTCCACAGGAATGCAAACTTGGTGCGGAGACCCGGTTCGATCGCCTGGAACATCCCAAGTCTTGAAGAATTGTGTCAGGATCTTCCCTGGAGAGTCGTTACCTCTGATACCGGGAGACCCCGGTTTTGTTACAATCGTTTACAGAACGCTGTTCTTTAGCGCCTGAGCACCATGACCGAACCCCTGGCTTCTGGCTCCAATGCCAGCCCACTGTCTGCCCCTTTCACTCCCAGCACCACCCCTGGGGATGATCCCCGGGCCGATGCCTCGGGTGCGGCTGCGCCCCTGTCTTCGTCACATATTGCCGTGCAAGCGCCCATTGCGGATGCGGTTCCTCGCTATCCCCACAGTGACGCTTTGGTTTACGATCCAGAGGCGATCGCGGCCCGTTACCGTAACCAACCGCTCCAGGTGTGGAAGCGCTGCTTCGATATTGTCAGCCCCCTGGTGAGCTTCGGGGTGGGGGCATGGTGGGACCGTCGCACCGGTCGGGCCCAGAAAAATGAACACAAGCGGGCGGTGCAACTGCGGGAACTGTTGACCCAATTGGGACCTGCGTTTATCAAGGTGGGCCAAGCCCTGTCCACGCGCCCGGATCTAGTGTCTAGCCTGTATTTGGAGGAATTGCAGAAGCTACAGGATCAGTTGCCTGCATTTCCCAACGAAATTGCCTATCGCTTCATTGAGGAGGAACTGGGAGCGCCGCCCCATGAGTTGTATGCGGAGCTGACGGTGAGTCCGGTGTCGGCGGCATCCCTGGGGCAGGTGTATAAAGGGAAGCTGCTGACGGGGGCAACGGTGGCCGTCAAGGTGCAGCGTCCCGGCTTGGCGGAGCAAATTACCCTGGATATCTATATCCTGCGGGGCTTGGCCAGTTGGGTCATGAAAACTTTCCCCCAGGCCATGAAGAGCGATTTGGTGGCCATCATGGACGAGTTTGGCCGCCGCATCTTTGATGAGATGGACTACACCTGTGAGGGCCATAATGCGGAGCGTTTTGCCAAGCTCTATGGTCACCTGCCCAATATTTATGTGCCCCAGATCCACTGGCGCTACACGAATCGTCGGGTCTTGACGATGGAGTGGATTACGGGCAAGAAGCTGACCCAAATTGAGGCGATCGAGGCGGAAGGCGGCAACGTGAGCCATCTGGTGGAGATGGGGGTGCAGTGCTCGTTGCGGCAGTTGCTGGAACATGGCTTTTTCCATGCGGATCCGCACCCCGGTAACTTGCTGGCAACCCCCGATGGCAAGTTGGCCTATCTCGACTTTGGCATGATGAGCGAGATTAAGCCCCACCAACGCTATGGACTGATTGAGGCGGTGGTCCATTTGGTCAACCGGGATTTTGACTCCTTGGCCCAGGACTACATCCAGTTGGAGTTCCTCGATCCCGATGTGGATGTGCGGCCCATTATCCCGGCCCTGGCTTCGGTGTTTAACAACGCCCTGGGGGCCAGTGTGGCGGAGCTGAACTTTAAGAGCATCACCGACCAACTCTCGGCGTTGATGTATGACTACCCCTTTAAAGTTCCGGCCTACTATGCCCTGATTATTCGATCTCTGGTGACCCTGGAGGGGATTGCCATCAATGTGGATCCCAACTTTAAAGTGCTGAGCAAAGCCTATCCCTACATTGCTAAGCGCCTGTTGACGGATCCCTCGTCGGAGTTGCGTAGCTCTCTCAAGGACTTGCTCTTTAAAGAGGGGAGCTTCCGCTGGAATCGGCTGGAGAATTTAATGCGTAATGCCCGAGACAGTGATGATTATGATCTGGAAAAGGTGCTGGATCAGGCGATCGACTTTCTGTTTTCGGAGCGGGGCGACTTTATTCGGGAGCAGTTGGTGTTGGAAATTGTCAATGGTCTGGACTTGATGGGGCAAAATACCCTGGCTAGTCTGACGGAGGATTTACAGTCCCGCCTTGGGTTGACCTCTAAAGCAAACCAATCCGCCAATCTAGGCTCTAAAACGCCGGATCAAGAACAGTTTGAGCGGTTCCAACGTATTGCCGAGATTATTCAAACCACACGGGGATTTGACCCGATGCGGTTGTTGCCTTTGGTGCCCCAGTTGTTGGCCAAGCCAGAGTTGCAGTCCATGGGGCAACAGGTGGCCAGTGGCCTAACCCAGCGGCTGATTGCGCGGGTGATTCGGGAAATGGTGGTACAGGAGGGTGAGGTGCCGGTGGGCGCGGGGATGGTACCCCTGGGGCGTGAGCGGCGTTAGGGTTTGGGTGCAGGGTCTGAGCTAGGGTCGGGTTCAGAGCCAGGTTTAGGGGCGGAGTTGATGCACTGGGCGAGGAGCTTACGGATAGCGCCGTCGAGGTGTTTGAGTTTGACGGGTTTGCTGATGTAGAGGTTGGCTCCGGCGGCGAGACAGCGTTCGCGATCGGACTCCATGGCGAGGGCTGTGAGGGCAATAATGGGGATCTGGCAGAGGTCTGGCTGTTGGCGAATCTGCCGTATGGCTTCGAGGCCATCGAGGATGGGCAGGTGTATATCCATGAGAATGAGGTCAGGGGCCTCGGTCTGGGTCAGGGTAATGGCATCCTGGCCGTTGTGGGTGCAGGTGAGGTGGTATCCTCGGGCTTCCAGGTAGTTGAGCAGAGTGTCTATGTCGGTGAGGCTATCCTCGACGAGGAGGAGGCGTGGCGCCCGCTGGAGACGAGGCTCGCAGGTGAGGCTGGGTAGGGTATCGGGCGGGGGCGCGGGGTGCGGGGGAAGGCTACTTGAACTGGACTGGGACTGGGTGGGGAGGGTAATGGTGAAGCAACTGCCGGCGCCGATTTCACTGGTGAGATCCACGGTCCCGCCATGGAGTTCGACCAATTGCTTGACGAGGGCTAGGCCGAGACCGGTGCCCATATGCCGGCGGTTGAAGGCGCTGTCAATTTGTACAAAGGTTTGGAAGAGTTTGGGGATGTCTTCGGGGGAAATGCCAATGCCGGTGTCGCGCACGGTGATTTGAATGTGATCCGGTTTTTTGGGAGTGGTTTTGCTGGGGACTGGCCGGATGGCGAGGGTTACGGTGCCGCCGTTGGGGGTAAACTTCACGGCATTGCTGAGGAGGTTCAGCAAGACTTGGCGCATCCGAATTTCATCGATCAAGAGGTGGGGGGCATCGGCGCCGAAGTCGGTGTTGACCTGAATTTGTTTTTGGCGAGCCTGGGGCTGAATCAAGGCGATGCTTGAGGCGCAAAGCTGGGGGAGGGAAACCCAACTGTAGTTCAGCTCGACTTTCCCGGCTCCAACTTTTGCCAGGTCTAGGATGTCGTTAATGAGGGCGAGGAGATGGCTGCTGCTGTTTTGGACGGTTTGGAGGGAGAGTTTTTGCTTGTCGTTGAGGGGGCCGAAGAATTCTTCCTGCAACCCTTCGGTCATGCCGATGATGGCATTAAGGGGGGTCCGCAGCTCGTGACTCATGTTGGCGAGGAACTCGTCCTTGAGGCGGGTGGCACGGGCGAGTTCGGCGTTGCTGTGGCGTAATTCAGCTTCCTGGGCTTTCTGGTCTGTGATGTCTTCGGCCAGTCCTTCGATAGCAATGAGGTCCCCGTTTGCATCCCAGACGGGGTGGTGGACAACGTGGAGGATGCGCATGCTGCCATCTTGCCGTGTAAAAGAGACTTCTAGCTCTTGGGAGGGGAGACGCCGCCTAATCATGGTCTGGACTTCGCGGCGGGTGAGGACGAGGGAGCCCGGGGACCATTGAATGGCAGTGGTCCAGGGTTGGCCAAGGAGGGCTTGGGGGGGGAGACCGAAAATGGCTTCACAGCCCCCGCTCAAGTAGGTGATCCCGGTATTGGAATGGCTGAAAATCAGGAATTTACCACCGATATCATCCACTAGGCGCTGAAACTTAGCTCGACTGTTCCGAAGTTCTTGTTCAGCGGCTTTACGCTTGCTAATGTCTTGGCAGACGCAGATGAGGACATCATCATCTGTGCAGGTGAGGGAGACCTGCTCGGGAAATTGGGTGCCGTCTCTTCGGGTGGCGATGACTTCCCCACTCCAGGCCCCTTGGCTGGTGAGGATGCAGGGTGGTTTCATAAAAATGTAGGTAATGTGTACTACTTCGACGGTTAGGTCATGACTTTGATAGTTATGCAAAAAAAGAGGTAGGGTGTACTCCTGTAGAAACACAGTACGCCCCAATGACCCTCATAAAGACAGTAAAACAGATT
>JAYKIB010000044.1:0-4962 GCA_035285005.1 Prochlorothrix sp. | reverse complement strand
CGCCAGCCCCGGTGGAACGATACCCTGGCCTACATTGCCGATCCCGATCGGTTTTGTCGGACCAATCTCCAAAAACACGGTCCCATCTTCAAAACCAGTGTCTTTGGGGGGACCACGGTGTTTGTGGGATCTCCCGCTGCCGTGGAAATGGTCTTCAACGGTGACAACCAGTACACCGAAATCGGGCTTCCTCCCGCCACCCTGGAAATGTTTGGCCCCTACAGCCTCTTTCAGCGGCCAGACCTCCACCGGGAGCGCAAAAGCGCCCTCAGTCCCGGATTCTCCGGCCCGATGCTGGCGAACTACATCCCCACTCTCCATCAAATTGCCGCCCAGGGCTTAGCCTCCTGGTCCACCACCACCACCCTGGCCCTATTCCCTGCCGTGGAACGGCTCTGTTTTACGACCCTCGTTCCCATTCTGCTGGGCCTGGATATTCACCACGGCAATCGCGCCCTGGCTGGTCTACCGATCGACACGGTTCAGGATCTCAAACAGTGCTACAAAACCTTTTTTGAGGGTTTCTATGGCTTAGTACCCTGGAATCTGCCGTTTACGGCATTTGGGAGAGGGTTACGGGCTCGATCGCAGTTAATGGACTTCATGGCAGCGGTGATCCAGCAGCGGCGATCCCAGTCCCACGGCGATCGATCGACCCAGGCTCCCGGCAACGCGGACGCAACTCCACCGCTCACCAATTTCCTGGACATGATGCTGATGGGTCAGCGCGAGGATCCCAACAGCGTCTTTGAGGATGAGCTCATTCGGAACCAATGTCTGTTGCAACTGTGGGCTTCCCATTATGAGATTAGTGGGCTGGTCTCCTCCTGGATCTACCAAGTAGTCCAAAATCCCGCAGTTTTGGAGCGGATCCGCTCAGAAATAGCCGAGGGAGTTTCCCAAACTGATCAGCTAGAGACTTTATCCCTGGCGGACCTGAAAAACCTGCCTTATCTGGAGGCCAGTTTTAAGGAAACCCTGCGGATTCTTCCCCCCAGCTCCACCGCTAATCGTCGCCTCACCCGATCGGTCCTGCTGGATGGTGTCCTCTACCGGCGCGGCTGGGTTCTGATTGCAGAACCGCGCATTGCCCATGTTTTGGCGGAAAACTTCCCCAATCCCGATCGCTTTGAGCCCGATCGGTTCCTAGGCGATCGAACTCCCGGCGGTCGCTATGGCTATATTCCCTTTGGCGGCGGGGTCCATGCCTGTCTCGGTGCCCAGCTCGCCCTCACCTTTGCCAAGATTTTTGCCCTGCATTTGCTCCAGCGCTTTTCCTGGAATGCCCCGGCCAATCCTCCCTTCGTGCAGTTCCCCTTAAAGCATATTCAGGACAGCTACCAGATTGATCTGCGGGCGCTGTAAGTGCCCCTAATGCGGTCTGGTCTCAGAGGATGTTTGGAAACTTCGGCTAGGTCCCGTAGGCCCGGGCAGCATCCCTCCCAGCCCCCCTTTTGCAGGGGAAAGAAGAGGTAGTCCCCCCTTGTAAAGGGGGGTTCGGGGGGATTCTCCTAGGTTTATCAATATCCTCTCAATCGAAAATCTGGACCTTTTGCGGTGCCCCTGCAACAGACAAAGCCCTCGCCATCTCGGCAAGGGCTTTGTCATTGATTGGGTTCGCCATCAGATCAGCGATCGGGGAGCCATACGATCGGCATTGCTCACCCATGCTGTCCTGCAGTGTCCTGCGGTGTCTTGCAGTTTAGGAGCGCTATCTTGCTCCCAGTGAACCGCTAGGGGACGGGGGTTAGCCCTGGGCTTACATCATGCCCATGCCGCCCATGCCACCCATACCGCCCATGCCACCCATGCCGCCCATGCCGCCCATGTCGGGGCCGGCAGCTGCTTCGGGTTCGGGCTTCTCAACCACAATCACCTCAGTGGTCAGGACCATGGAGGCAACCGAGGCCGCATCCTGAAGGGCCGAACGAACCACCTTCGCAGGATCCACAATCCCAGCAGCCACCAAGTCTTCATAGGTGTTACTCAGGGCATTGTAGCCATCGTTGAAGTTGGTCTGGGCCAGCACCTTCTCCACCACCACGGAGCCTTCCACACCCGCATTGTCAGCAATCTGACGCAGGGGAGCGCTGAGGGCACGGGCGACGATTTCCACGCCCACCTTTTCCTCAGCATTGGGCAGGGAGTCCTTGAGGGCTTCCAGCTTAGTGGACAGACGCAGCAGGGTGGTACCCCCACCGGGGACAATCCCCTCTTCCACGGCAGCCTTAGTGGCGTTGAGGGCATCCTCAATGCGGAGCTTGCGGTTCTTAAGCTCGGTTTCCGTGGGGGCACCCACCTTGATCACCGCCACACCACCGGCCAGCTTAGCGATCCGCTCCTGGAGCTTCTCCTTGTCGTACTCGGAGTCGGTCTCCGCCAGTTGCTTCCGGATTTGGGCAATGCGGGCATCCACATCCTTCTTGCTCTCATCCCCAGCCACGATAATGGTGGTGTCCTTGGTCAGGGTCACCTTACGGGCTTGGCCCAGCATGGGCAGATCCACCGTATCCAGGCTCAGACCCACCTCTTCGGAGATCAGTTGGCCACCGGTCAGCACGGCGATGTCCTGGAGCATGGCTTTGCGACGATCGCCAAAACCCGGTGCCTTCACAGCCACAGCATTGAGCACGCCGCGCATCTTGTTAACCACCAGGGTTGCCAGGGCTTCCCCGTCGATATCTTCCGCGATGATCAGGAGGGGCTTACCGGCGCGGGCCAGCTTCTCCAGCACAGGAACCAGGTCTTGGATCGTGCTGATTTTCTTGTCGGTGATCAGCAGCAGCACATCGTCCAATTCCGTGACCATGCGCTCTTGGTCGGTGACGAAGTAGGGGGAGATGTAGCCGCGATCGAACTGCATCCCTTCCACCACTTCCAGCTCGGTATTGAGGGATTTGGACTCCTCCACGGTGATCACCCCATCTTTGGTGACCTTTTCCATGGCCTGGGAGATCATTTGGCCCACTTCCTCATCGTTACCGGCAGATACGGTCGCCACCTGGGCGATCGCATCCCCTTCCACGGGCTTGGCCACGGCAGCGATTTCGTCCACCAGGGCCGCCACCGCTTTGTCGATACCGCGACGGAGGCTGACGGGATTGCTGCCTGCCGCAACGTTTTTGAGACCTTCCCGCACCAGGGCTTGGGCCAGCACCGTGGCGGTGGTGGTGCCGTCTCCGGCCAGATCCTTGGTCTTGGAGGCGACTTCGCGGATCAGCTGAGCACCGGTGTTCTCGTAGGGATCTTCGAGATCAATTTCTTTCGCGATGCTAACGCCATCATTAATGACATCGGGAGCACCGTATTTCTTTTCCAGGACAACGTTACGCCCCCGAGGTCCGAGGGTGATCTTGACCGCATCGGCCAGGGCGTTGACACCCCGTTCCAGGGCCTGCCGGGATTGTTCGTTAAAGAGAACGAGTTTAGCCATTGTTTAGTTGTTGTAACCCATGCCATCACAAGCTGGTTTCTGGGCAATTACCGGAGGCTCCGGGGGGCTGAGCCCACCTGCCCAGAAGGGGAGTTTGGTTTGGGTTCTGATACGATCGTGCGACCAGACCTCGACCAATCCCGATGCTCAATTTAGCACTCTGTGCGATCGAGTGCTAAAGCGTTAAGGGGGGGTATTCCCCCTGAAGTCAGGTAGGGATAACTGTAACGGGGGGGTGGGCACCTCGAAAAATCCAAGTTTTCGTCCTCTGACCCACGTCAGAATCAGGGTTGGGTTGGGCGGCGAAGCGGCCCAACCCAATTAATCGAGGTGCCCTGAGGCTGCACAAGGCCCTTGTTTGGGTTGCTCTCAGCCATGATTCTTGCCTCTCCCTCCCTGATACTTGCCCTCGCCGGATCACAACGGCGGACTACCATCGCACGGCAGCGGATTTTCAGTTAAAATTCGCGGGTGGTAAAAATCAAAATGGCAGCGGCCAGCACCATGGCGGTGTAGAGCAGACCGTAGCTTGCATGAATGGCCAGCTCGCTGGCACTGGGTAAAGCATTGTAAATCGCCTCGTTACGGAGGGTGAGGCGGGATAGATCCGGTAAAACCAGGTAAAGCCCCTTAGAGAGGCGCTGTAGCTCTTCACTGCGGGTGAGCTGCACCATTTTGATCAAATCCTGACTGAGGTGACCCACCAGATAGATCGCCAAGGTGAGCAAGGTCGCCAACAGCGAACTGGTGGATACCCCAAAGAGAATCGCCACGGCCGTGAGCAGGGACAGTTCCAGAACCAGAAAGAGGCTAGAAACGGCGATCGCCCCAGCGGGAAACGGAATTTTTTCCACCCAGAGCAGGCCCATATAGAAGAGGGTCATGGCGGTGACCAGGACCGAGACCACTGCCACGAGTCCCAAATGCTTACCGACGATCAGCTCTAAACGGCTCACGGGCTTACTGAGAAGCACAATCACCGTTCGCTTCTCAATTTCGCGGTTAATCAACCCCGTTCCCACAAAAACCGTGACCACCAGGCCGATCAGGGCCATACTGCCCAGCCCCACATCCAGCAGCATCTTATCGGAGGTGACGGTGGCGATGTCCGGGAGGGCACGGTTGGCCAGCAGCAACAGCACCGCAAACACACCCAGAAGATAGAGGGCTCGATCGCGGATCACTTCCCGAAAGACGTTATTGGCAATCACAAGAACACGACTGGGATTCATGGTGCAACAATCTCTAGCGTGGATCTGAGAGGAGGTTTGAACACTGCGACCCGATGCTGTCGGCCCTTGCAGAATCCCCCTCAGTCCCCCTTTTGAAGGGGGAAGCAAAGACTATCCCCCCCTTTTGAAGGGGGAAGCAAAGACTATCCCCCCCTTGTAAAGGGGGGTTAGGCAGGGTGGTTTCATAAAAATGTAGGCAATGTGTACTACTTTGACGGTTAGGTCATGACTTTGATAGTTATGCAAAAAAAGAGGTAGGGTGTACTCCTGTAGAAACACAGTACGCCCCAATGACCC
>JAYKIB010000043.1:0-23075 GCA_035285005.1 Prochlorothrix sp. | reverse complement strand
TGCCTCGCTGCCGTACTGTGCTCGCCCGCGATCGCGATATAGCGCCAAAATCGTGGTAAGGGTGATTGGAGTAGGTTCCATATTCAGTAACTTGCTTAGGGCACCTCGATTAATTGTGGCCGGCGGCTTCGCCGCCGGCCACAACCCTGATTCTACCGTGGGTACTGCGGTCGAAATTTGAATTTTTCGAGGTGCCCCCTAGGAAATTTTCCAGGAGTCTAGAAATTCCCAGTCCCCCTCGTTTTCGCCATGGGAATTGCTGGTATTTGCCCGATTCTCGATCGTCTGATTCGGGTCATATCCCGTGCCGTTTATCCCCTTGACCCCGTTTACTTCCTTGACCCCGTTACCTGTCCCGTTATTCCAGCGGGGCCGATCGCTTGGGGGGGTGGGGGTGGCGTTGGGTCGGGATAGGGGCGGCAAGGGAGGCCGATCGAGGGGCTGACCTGCGGAAAAATCAGGCGGGGTGCGGGGGGCCCGGGGTAGGTCACCGGGTCGTCCAACGGGTCTAGGGTTGGCAAGTCGGGGATTGGGCGGTCTAGGGTCGGAGTCCGGTGGCTGGAAATCTGATGTGCGTGGGGGGGCTGACCTTGAATCAGGCAGGCGTGAATCGAACGGTCGTGAGGCGGAGAGTCGGGAGTCGATCGGGGGACGATGGTTTCTAGCCGAGCGTTTGGGGTCCGGTAAGGAAATGGGGGGGCGATCGATCGGAGGTTGCCCGATCGGAGGCTGATCGGGGGGAGTGGCGGGGTCAAACCGTGATGAACCGTCCGGTTCCAGGGGGGGCCGATCGCGACGGGGCGCGGCGGCCCCATCCCCGTTGATGCCCATACCAAAGCGTTCTGGATCCCAACGGCGGCGACCTTTACCGCGCTCACTAGGTCGATCAGGGGGGCGTTCACTCCCTGGTCCAGGATTAGCATGGGCTCCAGCTCCCTCCAGCCTCGGGCCAGTAGTTGGGCCAGCCTCACTCCCAGAGTCCGCCAAGGGCATTGCTGCCGGGGACCAATCCTCCGCCAAGGGCGGTGGCGCACCGAGGGGATCGGGTAGGGGGACTGCCGAGGGGGAGGGGATCAATCGATCGCTGCTCGGATCCCCGATCAGGGATCCCAAGTTTGCCGCAGCGGGCTGGGATACATCTCGATCGGTCTGTGGTCCCCGGGGGGATTCTGACCCGGAAGTGACTGGAACAGGGTTTCCCGGCTCTACATTTCCCGGTCTAGGTGTACTGGGTCTGGGTGTACTGGGTCTAGGTGTACTGGGTCTAGGTGTACTGGGTCTGGGTGTACTGGGTCTGGGGCCAGGTTGGGGGGCGGGCCTAGGTCCAGCACTGCCCCAATCCTCTAGCCCCCAATCCGCATCTGCATCCTCCCCCGACACCGGTAGGTCATAGCCCCCGTAGGTGGGTGCATGGTAGGCCGGGGCATCATAGGCAGCATCATAGCCCGACGCACCCGAACCCCCTCGGTCCCGATCGACTCCCTTCGACGCCGCATCATAGTGGCCATCGCCCTCCAGGAAGAGGTACGTCCCTTCCACGATCGAGTTATAGACCCCCCCATCAATCCACTTCAACAGTTCGGAGGAACGCAGAATGACCCAGGGGCGCATATTCTCCGCAAAACTTAGTATTTTTGTGATTTTGTCCAGATTATCCAGATCATAGCCCCCAAACTCCCGTGATTGGTCCAAAAACTCATCCACCACCGCTTGGGACAGATACTCTTCCGGCAATCCCGCCAACTTAATCAAAGCGCGGGTGGCCACGGTGGTGTCCTGGCACGCTAGGAGGCCCGCCCGATCGCAAGTTAACTTCGCCATCATCATCCACTGGTAGAGGGCCAACTCAATTCCATTGGTGGCAATCCCCCCGAGGCCTAGGGTAGAACTGGCGATAAACTTGCCCAGAACCGGTAAAACAATCGCAGTTTGGTGATAGAGCAGGTGACTGCTCTTAATATGGCCCAATTCATGGCCCAAGACATAGAGCCACTCCTGTTCCGTCAGCCGCTCGATCGCGTCCACATTGACGATCACGATCGGTTCGTTCACCCCGATCGTCAGGGTCCGAATGTAGCCCTCCCCGTGGATTAGGTACAGGGCCGGAACGGGATCCACGGCTAGGGTTTCACAGGCCGTTTCAAAGGCGCTGTAGATGGTCGGAAAGTTCCGGTAGGTGATGCGGATGGCGTTGGCGGTACACCGGAACCGAAACAGTCGATCGATGCCGTATTCGTTAATCTTTTTGAACACCAGGGACAGACCCGGCGTTTTTTCCAGGGATTTGCGGGCGCGGCTGTCGAAGGGGTGTTCGTAGACGTTCGCTTGGAGGCCGTGAAAGTGGCGATGGGTCATGGTGACGGAATGGGGGGTAGCGGAACCAATCTGGAAGAAATGGAACTGTTCTATCCTAACAGGGTCGATCGGACGCTACCGCGCCAAACCGGTTTGTGGCGATCGGGTTAAACCGGAAATCTCCTGCGGGTTCTTCCGTTACCTCAGGTCTCGATTACTGCCGGAATGTTTCCAACCAAGCCATCACCTGGTCCCCGAGCCGGACCCCATCCAGCCGATCGATCTCTCGGATCCCCGTCGGGCTGGTCACATTCACCTCCGTGAGACGCCCCCCAATCACATCCAGGCCCACAAAATACAGCCCATCTCGCCGCAACGCTGGGGCAACCCCCGCACAAATCTCCCGATCGCGCTCCGTCACCGGTGAGGCTTCCACGCGGCCCCCCACCGCCATGTTGCCTCGAAAGTCCTTACCCGTGGGGACGCGATTGACCGCTCCGATCGGCTCCCCATGGAGCACAATGATCCGCTTATCTCCGTCCTTGGCCTCGGGTAAATAGCCTTGGACCATGACCGGCATTTGTCCCTGTTGGGTGCTGATTTCAATCAAGGAATTGAGGTTGCGATCCTCGGGTTCTAGAAATAGGATCCCTTCCCCGGCCTTGCCTCCCAGCGGCTTGAGTACGGCCCGCCCCCGCTGCTGCACAAACTCCGTAATGCTGACTTTTTGGGAGCTGACGATCGTCGGGGGAATAAAGTCCGTGAATTGGAGGGCATAGAGCTTCTCATTGGCTGCCCGTAACCCTTGGGGAGAATTTAGGACTAAGGTCCGGTTTGGATCCACGGCATCCAGCACATAGGTTGCGTAGAGGTAGGGGATTGTGACTGGTGGATCCTTCCGCATAAAGACGGCATCCATGGTTTCTAGGCTGAGGTCTTGGGCTTCACCTGCGTGGTACCACGGACTTGGAATCCGCCAGCGATCGTCCTCCAGGGTGACCGGGGTGAGCTGCACCGGTTGCAACCGCGCCCAGGCGCTCCCCGCCACAATCCGCAACTGGTTCATGGTGGTAATCCAAACCTCATGGCCCCGAAGCTGGGCCGCTTCCATGAGGGCTACACTGGAATCATGGCCGGGATCTAACCCCTGAATGGGGTCAATAATAAACGCAATTTTCACGGCGGCTTCAATCCTTTGGGACTAGGGACACAGCCCCTAGCTCATACAACTGGGACGGGCGAGTAATTCTGATTTCGCAGGGGTTCTACAGGGTACCTCGATTAATTGGGTTGTGCGGCGAAGCCGCACAACCCAACTCTGATTATTACGTGGATCACTGGGTCAGAACTTGGATTGTTCGAGGTGCCCTACAGTGAATTGATGCCGCGCCCTAGGCGGACGTGGCTAAGAGGGGATCCAGCTTACCGGTGGCCTCAAGGGCGTGGAGTTCATCACAGCCCCCGATCGGCTGATCGTTAATGAAAATTTGAGGCAAGCTCCGTCGCCCCTGGGCGCGCTGGGCCATCACAGCCCGAGCTGCTTCGTCCCCATCAATGACATATTCTTCGTAGGCAATTCCCTTGCGATCGAGTAATGCTTTGGCACGACGACAAAAGGGACACGCCGTCCATATATAAATTTCAACTTTGGCAAGTCCGAAATTGTCTGACATGATCGTTTCCGTAGTCGTGTGTAGTGGATGCGGGTGAATTGGGGGCACGGCGAAAGAGTCAACTTTCCAACCAGTGACCGACACAGGAGAGTCTCGATGACTCTGATTGTATAGCACCGGACCAGTTCGTTGAGACAAAGTAAAGCCGGGAATCTCTGGCTTTGTAGGGGATGCTCTTCGGGGACTTGTCCTCTTGGTCACCGCGAAAAATCTTCGACGGTCTTCATCGGAGACATGTTCTGGGCGGATTGATCTTTACAGCCTCTCCCATGCTCCACAGAGGCATCTGGTGTGGGGAGTTGGTCCCTTAATTTAAGGGGCACCTCGATTAAGTGTGGCGTAATTATGACGTGCGGCGAAGCCGCACGCCATAACCCTTATTCTTGCGTGGATCACAGGATGAAAATTTCGATTAATCGCGGTGCCCTCATGAAGAACATATGCTCAACATTAAAATGGGCACCGCGATTAATTGGGTGGGGCGGCGAAGCCGCCCCACCCAAGAATCAGGGTTTGGGTGGGCTGTCTTCCAAAAATTTGGATTAATCGCGGTGCCCTAATGTTTATTTATGCCATTGCATCTATGTCATGCAGTTGCAGCAATGGCGGATCTACGGTTCTTCGCCAAAGGTTAAAATAGAGAGCAAGATCATGGCAGTGATGCCCTTGGCCCAAGGTTTTGGCCCAAGGTCAAGGGGACGTTTGGGAACCAAAGGAAGCCCCCCTACCCTCCCCAGCGTTCACTGCCATATCGCTTTGTTGCAAATCTGACCTACGCAGCGCATCCCAAGCTAACATACCCCACGCTAGCGTATCCTATACAGGATATGAATCCTACCCGACTTAACTCACAGCCCCTTAGTTTTGTTCGGGGAACTCAGCTTTCCCACCGTTCTCATCAAGGAAAGGCCATTATGACAGAACCCCTTGCTCAGACCCCAAGCGTAGCTCAGTCGGGTGCAACTGCCCTCAGCACCGACGCCCACAAGCGCGATAAAGTTGAAGTCCGCATTAGTATCGATCCTGATCTTTTGGAAGAGGTTAACCACCTGACCCAGGATCCCAGTCGTATTATTGAAGCTGCACTGCGGCGCTGGCTCCGGGGCGATCCCCAACGTGATGAGGATTTGGCCCGTACCTTTGCCCGCAATACCCCCGTCCCACCTCGGGGAGAGTGGAACGACTAATCCCGTCGTGGTTCGTGCTTCAGTCAAATCCCACCAGGAGATGCAGAGATGGAAGATCCAATAGCTCCTTCCCAACCTTCCCCCCTGCCCCCCCAGCCCTCTAGATTGATGGTTTCGCATCCAGAGGATGCGAATTCCACCAATCCCCGATCCGAGGAAGGATTGGATGGGACCATGGCCCGCCATGCTGCTGATCTGGTGTTTACCCAAGATGCCCTGGGCCAGTATCTTTCGTTTTACTGGCACCAAGGGACGGCCGTGGGCATTGTTCCCGACCAGTTTGTCTATCGGCAAATGAGTCCCCATGCTGGGCCGGTCGATTTAGAGCACTACCTGGGTAAGGTGCGCTGGGTGCTGGACCACCTCAAACCGGCCCACTTTAGGGAGCCCTTTTGTTTTAATGGTCATGTTTTTGACTTTGAGCTGACCCTCAGTCCCATCCTTTTGCCCAGTGGAGCGTCGCGCACACTCCTGGTTCTTGGCAAGTGTTTGACCACCGAACCTCGCCCCATTTCTCCGATTACGGTTGAACAGGGTCGCCAGTCTCTCATTAGTGAGATGGGCCTCGCACGTTACCAAAAACTGTTTACCCTGATTGCCTGGAATATTCGCCGTACCCTGGACCTGGAGACGATTTGGCAACAAATGGTCAATGGTCTCGGGAGTATGTTAAAGGTCGATCGCTGCGTTATTTGTTCCTACGATGGAACCACTCAACACCTGCCGATCGTGGCGGAGTATCAGCGGGTTCCCAATACTCCCCTGCGGGGGAACATTTTTGATCTCCAGCGCCATCCTCAACTCCGCAACACCCTTCAAACCCTAACGCCAACCACCACCGTTGTTCCACTCCCTGAGGAGGGAACGGAATGTGCCCTGATGGCGGTGGCTACTTCCTATCAGGATCACCCCAATGGCCTGATTGTGTTGGGCTACGGCTCCCGATCGACCGAGCCGTTCTGGTCCTCGGTGCAGAGTCAGCCCGAAGCCTTAGAGACCGCAAGTTTAGCCTGGTCTAAACCGGAAGTGGAGGCGGTGAGTGAGCTGGCTGATCAGGTGGGAACAGCTCTGGCCCATGCCCATCTCTTTGCGGAAGCCCAGAATCTTGCCCAGGAGTTACAGCAGGCAAACAATAGCCTGATGAAGCAGCACTGGGAGCTGGAAGAAGCAAAGCAGCAGGCGGAGGAAGTATCGCGGATTAAAAGCGAGTTTTTGGCCAATACATCCCATGAGCTGCGCACCCCTCTGAACAGCATGATTGCCTGTCTCAAGTTGGTGTTGGATGATATGGCAGACTCCACCGAGGAGGAGCGGGAATTCATCGGGGAGGCTCACAAGTCTGCGCTGCTACTGCTCTCGATTATTAATGACATTCTGGACATTGCCAAAATTGAAGCGGGTCGCATGGACCCGGACTTGGAACCGGTGAGTTTGAATGAACTCCTGGCGGATGTGGAACGAAAAACGCGGATTCAAGCAGAAAACAAAAATTTGACCTATGAACTGCATGTGCCACGAACACGGGACGACATTGTGGTGTGTGGCGACTATCAACTGATGTTGCAAGTGCTGCTGAATCTTGTCGGTAATGCCCTTAAGTTTACCCATGAGGGGGGGATTACCATTAGTGCCCAGGTGAAGCGATCGAAGTTGAAGAATCCGGAGTTGGATACGTCTAGTTATGTCCAGGTGAGTGTGGCGGATACGGGGATTGGGGTTCCCCTCGATAAGCAGTCACGTTTGTTTAAGGCGTTTAGTCAGGTGGATAGTTCCCGCACGCGTCAGTATGGGGGGACGGGTCTAGGATTGGTGATTTCCCAGCGTCTGATTGAGGCGATGGGGGGGCAGGTGAATTTTTACAGTATGGGTGAGGGGCTTGGCTCAACGGTGACCTTTACGGTTCCTCTGTATCAAGACCCGGTGATGATGGTGGCTGAGAACTAGGAATTGGTCAGGGGCTGAGCTTACATTCCGCAGGGTACCTCGATTAATTGTGGTGTGCGGCTTCGCCGCACGCCACAACCCTTGTTCTTGCAAGGAACATAGTTTCTTGGGTTCATAAACCTCCTCTAGGCGGGGCGCTATGGCTCTGCCTAGGGTACCCTGCGGGATCTGTCTGAGTGGAAATTATTCTTTGTGCCTGGGAACCGGCGGCATGTTGGCGTAACCCCAGTTGCTGGGAGATCACCCATGCAAAACGCAGAATGGGGGCAGGCTGATCTGAGTCAAAGCCCACCCCCAATGCATCCAGGTTTCCTAACGGGTCGCCCGCCTAGCGGATGTATTCTTTCAGCACACTATTCCGGTTTGGGTGGCGCAGCTTGCGTAGCGCTTTGGCCTCAATTTGGCGAATGCGCTCCCGTGTGACATTAAATATCTGGCCAATCTCCTCCAGCGTCTTCATACGGCCATCATCCAAACCGTAGCGCAGGCGCAGGACATCCCGCTCCCGGGGGCTGAGGGTGCTGAGTACCCCTTCTAGGTCTTCCCGGAGGAGGCTCTTGGATACCTGGTCTTCGGGCGTTTCACCGTCGGACTCAATGAAGTCACCCAGGCGAGAATCCTCTTCCTTGCCGATCGGTGTTTCTAGGGAAATGGGCAGCTGAGCAGACTTGGCAATAAAGCGTAGCTTCTCGATCGTCATCTCCATGCGGGTGGCGATCTCTTCTTCGGTGGGTTTGCGGCCCATTTCCTGGGACAGCAGCTTGGTGGTTTTCTTAATCCGAGAGATGGTTTCGTACAGGTGGACTGGTAGACGGATGGTGCGGGACTGGTCCGCGATCGCCCGGGTAATGGCCTGACGAATCCACCAAGTGGCATAGGTGGAGAATTTGTAGCCTTTTTCGTGGTCAAACTTCTCTGCGGCCCGGATTAGGCCCAAGCTCCCCTCTTGGATCAGGTCTTGGAATGACAAACCCCGGTTCATATATTTCTTGGCGATGGAAACCACCAGTCTCAGGTTGGACTGGACCATCTTTTCCTTAGCCTTGCGGCCCTGGTAGAGGCGGCGCTGGAAATCCCGCAGGGGCGGCATGGCCTCGTCTTTCTTGCGGCTGACCGCTTCGGACCACTCCGCATCACTGGGGGCATGGCCATTGTGCTCTAGGAACTCCTCATAGACCCGCTCCAGTTCCAGGAGATCTGCAATCTTCCGGGCTAGTTCAATTTCTTCGTCGGCCCGCAGCAAGCGAATTCGGCCAATTTCCTGAAGATAGAGTCGAATTGAGTCTTCAGTGTAGTGCTTCTTTTTAACCTGGGTCTTACGCCGCGATCGGTTTTTACCCGTCGCCTTGGCTTCTTCGTCGAGATGGTTGCTTGTAATATCACTACCGCCATCTTCTTCGATGGAGTCGTCCGCTCGGACATCGGCCTCCACAAGAGTTGCAGGTTCTTCAATACGAAGCTCAGGCTCGCTGACAGCGACGATTACGTTGTTAGCCTGGGTCATGCCGCTTTCCTCGTGCTCCTTAAAAATAGATCGAACGGTTGAGATGCTGGAAGAGGGTGAAGAGTCAAAAAGACGAGTCAGATGAAGAAACCCAGGGGAAATGCGCCTAGATTCCTCATGCAGTCCGAATCAAGCTGAATCAATCTGCCATTCCAGAGGACGAGACTCTCGCTGGAGAATTTGGATGGGGCTCCAAACCCTGCCCCCAATGGCCGGAAGTGCTGGCTTGGGGTAGGGACCAGTGTGTCCAAGAAAATGCAGTCGATCGCCAAGAATACAGTCTTGCGTTGTGGGTTCCTGGTGGGGCGATGTCGCCGTCCTCACAGAACCGTGTCGATCCACGCAAATCGGACAAGGGGAGAGAGTTTGTCGAGAGGGACAAAAATAGACTGCGAACCGGCTCAGTCCGGTGTGTAATTGTGAGGCAATTACTCTGGGATTAAGAGACTGATTCGGAGAGATCAAAGCTGTCCGCTCGCTGGGGAGATGCCAGGAAAACTAGCGCCGAGTTCAGAAGATAAAATCTTGAGACTAAAATCTTGAGAACCAAAATCCAGTAAAACTGGAGGGGTGGCAGGTATTCCAGAAGCAAGCCCATTCGATTGTAGCTTTTCTCCCTAGGGTTGTGCCCAATAAAGGGCAGAAAAAATTAAAAAAAAGTTATGGATTTCTCGGTTTAGCAAACTTACAGCTGCCTAGATCCGGAAATTGGGATCCAGAACCCTAGAACCACTCATCATCATCGCCCCAGTCTTCATCCTCAAAAAAGTTACTGTAACGGTTGCGGGAAGCCGCATTCCGATCATTCCCACGCCGGTCTCCCAAGCGATCATTACCGCGTGGTTTTCCCCATTGATCCTCAAATCGATCGCCCCCACGTCGATCGCCACGTCGATCGCCACTGCGGCTGCCTCGATCGCGGCCCCGCTCGTCGAAGCGGTCAAATTCATCCTCCCGATCGCGCTTAAAGAGGTTCCCTTCCCGCACACTGGCCAGCGTGTCCTTGAGGGGTTGGAAAAAGTCATCATCCTCTTCTTCCGCAAGGCGGAATTTTACCTCTTGGTTGAGGTCGTAGAGGGCATCTTGTAGATCGGCCTGGGCCAGATCAATGCCCCGATCGTCATTGGCTTTGACGGCTTGGCGCAGTTCCCGAATCAGGCCCTCAATTCGCCGCCGCTGCTGCTCTGCAAAGTACATGCCAAAATCTAGGGCCACTTCCCGCAGCTTGCGCTCGGCTTGGCTCGCCAGTCCTTCCGCTTTGTTGCGCTTTTCGACTTTGGCCTTTTGTTGTCGGTCCTGCTGGGCAAAGTCTTCGGCTTCCTTCATCATGCGTTGGATTTCGGCCTCACTCAGGGTGGAAGCCCCTTGGATTGTGACGGTCTGCTCCCGGCCCGTGGTTTTGTCGAGGGCACTGACCTGGAGGATACCGTTGGAGTCGATGTCAAAGCTGACCTGCACCTGGGGAATCCCCCGAGGCGCGGGGGGAATGCCCGTGAGTTTGAAGCGACCAAGGGACTTGTTGCCCTTGGCCATTTCCCGTTCCCCCTGAAGCACATGGATTTCGACGAGGGTTTGGTTATTCTCAGCCGTGGAAAAAATATCCGATCGCCGCACGGGGACTGAGGTGTTGCGGGGGATCAGCTTTTTCATTACGCCGCCGATCGTCTCTAAACCCAGGGAGAGGGGGGTCACATCCAGCAGTAACACATCCCGCACATCCCCTTCGATGATGCCTGCCTGGACCGCTGCCCCCACGGCCACCACCTCATCGGGATTGACGTTTTGGTTGGGGGCTTTCTGGATAAAGGCCCGCACCACTTCCTGGACCATGGGCATGCGGGTGGATCCGCCCACCAGTACCACTTCGTCGATCTGATTCGGGTTCAGTCCGGAATCCTTCAGGGCGCGCATAATCGGTCGCCGCAGCCGCTCCAGTAAGTCCTGGCAGATGCCCTCAAACTCACCCCGGCTGAGCCGCGCATCCAGGTGTTTGGGACCATCTTCGGTGGCGGTGATAAAGGGGAGGCTGATGTCGGTGACGCTAACCCCGGATAGCTCGATTTTGGCTTTTTCAGCGGCTTCCGTCAGGCGCTGGAGGGACTGGCGATCGCGTCGTAAATCAATCCCCTCCTGTTCGATAAATTTTTCCGCGAGCCAATCGACAATTTTGCGATCGAAGTCGTTGCCGCCGAGTTGGGTATCACCGCTGGTGGCTTTGACTTCAAAAACCCCATTGCCCACATCCAGAATCGACACGTCGAAGGTGCCTCCTCCCAGGTCAAAGACCAAAATCCGCTGCTGTTGTCGCTGTTCTAGCCCATAGGCCAGGGAAGCCGCCGTCGGCTCATTCAGGATCCGTTTTACATCTAGCCCCGCAATGCGGCCCGCGTCGCGGGTGGCCTGCCGCTGGGAGTCATTAAAGTAGGCGGGAACTGTGATGACGGCCCCGGTGACGGGCTGGCCTAGGTAGCGGCTGGCTTCGTCTGCCAGCTTCCGCAAGATCATGGCCGAGACTTCTTCGGGGGCAAATTCCTTTTGTAGCTTGGGGCAAATAATTTTGACGTTACCATCTTCCCCCCGGCGAATGGTGTAGGGCACCCGTTTGGAGTCGGGGTTTAGTTCCGTGTACTTGCGCCCCATGAAGCGCTTGATATTAAAAAAGGTATTTTTGGGATTTAGGACCGACTGTCGCCGTGCCAACTGTCCCACCAGTCGATCGCCGTCTTTACTGAAGGCAACGACGGAGGGGGTGGTGCGGGTTCCTTCGGCATTGGCAATGACAACGGGCCGTCCTCCTTCCATTACTGCCACCACGGAGTTGGTGGTGCCTAGGTCAATGCCGACGACTTTACCCATGGGCGTTGAACACTCCTTCTAAATCCTGAGTTAGGGGGGACCAGGGCCACGGGATTGTCCGGGGGCACTGGAGTGGGTCTAAGTTCTAAAGTTTAAGTTTTTAGATCAGTCTATAGCAACCCTGCTTGGGGTAAGATTCTGAGCCGATCGGGTTTCGGGGGCTTACAATGCCTGGCCGACGGTGGGAGGGGGTAGGGAGAGGGGAAAGACGGGGCCAATAGCAGTCCTGGGAGGGGGGCAGGAATCGTGTTAGCGGCGGCGTTCTTGGAGCTTTCGGTAGACATCGCGGAGGTCCACCTGATGGTGGGCGATCGCCACCAGGGCGTGGAAGAACAGATCGGCAACTTCCCCGGCGATCTCGTCCGATCGATCGTCTTTACAGGCCATCACCACTTCGGCGGCCTCTTCTCCGATTTTCTTGAGAATCTTGTTATCGCCCCCCTTGAAGAGGCTACAGGTATAGGAGCCGTCCTGGGGGTTATCGCGCCGATCGCGCACCACTTCAAAGACCTGGGAGAGCATATCGGCTGGCGGTGGGTTGATTTGCCCCGCAACTTGGTGAAAGCAGCTCCGTTCTCCGGTATGGCAGGCAATACCACCCACCTGCTCGATCGAGAGCAGCAATGCATCGCTATCACAGTCGTAGCGGATCGATTGCACCTTTTGCAAATGGCCCGAGGTGGCCCCTTTGTGCCACAGTTCCTGGCGCGATCGACTCCAGTACCAGGCTTCTCCGGTCTCCAGGGTTTTCTGTAAGGACTCCCGGCTCATCCAGGCCAGCATCAGGACCGTACCATCCAGATAGTCCTGGGCGATCGCTGGCACTAGGCCCTGGTCGTTGTAGCGGATGGCATCCAGGGGCAAAGACTCGGACAGGACATCCTGCAAGCCAACACGGGACGGGGAAGGGGTGACCATGACGTTAGACTCAATAAAATGGAGGTAAGCGGACTCGAACCGCTGGCCCCTTGCATGCCATGCAAGTGCTCTACCAACTGAGCTATACCCCCAAGCAGCTTTTGAAGCTTTTGGGACGCTAGAGCAAGAATTTCAGATAATGTGGGCAAATTTGCCTGCAAATCTTGAAATCGGGACTGCCGTTCAGCGCATTAATAACTTTGCCCTAGGAGCGGATCGTTTGTCAAGTATTTGGTCCGGTCTTATGGAAGGAACCGGAATCTGACACGACCCCGACCGCAAGGGAGTAGGCTAGAGATTCAGGATTGATGTCAGGACCAACTATAGGAGGGCTGAACCATGGCTGGACGGAAGCAAGGTGCCTGGAAGCAGGGCGATCGGGTGGAGTTGGCGATCGACAGCCTTAGCGCGGAGGGGGAGGGGATTGGACGGATTGGGGGAGAGACCGGGGGACCGGTGGTTTTTGTACCCGATAGTGTTCCCGGCGATCGGGCAACGGTGCGTCTGCTGCGGGTCAAGCGCCAGTACGCCAAGGGGGTGCTAGAAACCCTGTTGGAGGCTTCGCCCCAACGGACGCGACCGGCCTGCATTGTGGCGGATAAGTGTGGTGGCTGCCAGTGGCAAGCCCTGTCCTATGACTACCAGGTCCAGGCTAAGGAAGACCAGGTGCGCCAAGCCTTGCAGCGGGTGGGGCACTTCGAGGATCCACCCCTGAAGCCAATCCTCGCAGCAGCCCAACCCCTGGGGTATCGCAATAAGTCTACCTATCCCCTCAGCTTGTCCGCCACAGGCCAAGTGCAGGCCGGATACTACCGTAAGGGGAGTCATCGAGTGGTGAATCTGAATCAGTGCCCGGTGCAGGATGTGCGGCTCGATCCTCTGCTGGCGGGTGTGAAGCAGGATATTCAGGCGCGAGGCTGGAGTATCTATGATGAGCAGCAGCATGGGGGGGCCTTACGCCATTTATCCCTGCGTATTGGCCGTCGCACGGGGGAACAGTTGATTGCGCTGGTGAGCACGACCTGGGACTTGCCGGGACTGGAGGAGCAGGCGGAGCAGTGGCTGGCCCGGTATCCGGAGGTGGTGGGGGTGGCCCTGAACTACAATCCGGGGCAAACAAATGTGATTTTTGGGCCGGAGAGCCGCTGTATTGCAGGGCGGGACTATTTAGAGGAGGAGTTTGGGGGCTTGCGCTTCCAAGTGCGATCGGACACGTTTTTTCAAATTTATACAGAACAGGCGGAGGCCCTACTGGGAGTGATTGCTGATTATCTGCAGCTGCAGGGGGATGAGGTGGTGTTGGATGCCTACTGTGGTGTGGGCACCCTGGCGCTGCCCCTGGCCAAGTCCTGTCGCATTATGATTGGGATTGAGGTTCAACCTGAGGCGATCGCCCAGGCGGAGGTGAATGCGCGGCTCAATGATCTCACCAATAGTCAGTTTTGGATTGGGACGGTGGAGGAGGTGCTGCCCCAGTGGAAGGGTCGCGTAACGGTGATGCCGGATGTGGTGCTGTTGGACCCGCCTCGGAAGGGGTGCGATCGACGGGTGTTGGAGGAGTTGTTATCCCTGGAGCCGCCGCGAATTGTTTATGTCAGTTGCAAGCCTGCGACTTTGGCGCGTGATCTGAAGATTCTTTGTGATAGCGGTAAATACTACCTGAAGCAGGTCCAATCAGCGGATTTCTTCCCGCAAACTCCCCATGTGGAAACGGTGGCGTTTCTGGAACATCTTTAGGACACCTCGACAAATCCAGAGTTCCGTCCTGTGATCTACCTCAGAAGCAGGGTTGTGGCGTGCGGCTTCGCCGCACGCCACAATCAATCGAGTTGGTAAGGGGGGATGGCTTTCTCACAGGGGGCAGAGTTTGAGAAGGGTTGGAGAGACGGCGAAGCCGCCCCCAATTTATGGCGCTGCTCTATCCGTGGCGATCCCCTAAAAAGGCGATCGGTTGGGGCAGGATGGCCTTGGGCAGCAACCCATGGACTCCCTTAAGGGGGGTGTTGACCACCTGGGTAATGTTGAAGTTAATCCCAATACTACAGAGGACATAGGCTTCCTCCGGCGAGAGACCGAGATAATCCTGCAAGAATTGCAACATTTGCTCCAAAGCCTTGTGTAAAGCCCCATCAAGGCTGTAGTCAAAGCCCATGGCCATCCAGTGGTGGGGGGTTTCGGCAAAGGGTTGTCGTAAGGGTTGGGGCAGCGTAGTGGCCTTGTGTAGGGTCAGGCGCACGGTGCCATTCATGGCGGTTTCGATCGCTGTCACATTGACCTCACCGTCTCCCTGGGCAGAGTGGCCATCCCCGATCGACACCAGGGCCTCCGGCACTTGGACCGGTAGATAGAGGGTCGATCCGGCCTGGAGATGGCGATTGTCCAGGTTGCCGCCAAAGATACCCGGTGGAATTGAGCTACAGGATTCGGTGGGGGCCACGGCCAGAATGCCAAAAAAGGGCCGCAGGGGGACTTTAATCCCACTTTGGGGCGGGAACTCGGCTTCCATGCACTCGAGGTCTAGCTCTAGAAACCGGAGGGAGAACTCGGAGAATGCGTAGGGCAGGGCACCCATACCGGGACGGATCACGTTAAATCCCATGGGGAGACGGGGCTGAATCGCGTCGAGGTGAATTGCAACCACATCCCCCGGCTCAGCGCCTGCGATCGCGATTGGTCCGGTGAGTAGATGGGGACCGATTCCGACTTTTTGGGCTTCGGGCAAATGGTGACGGATGGCCACCAACTCCGGAGGTGCAAAGGCGGCGGGTGCATCTAGGGCAAAGCTATAGCCCGTAAAGGTTTCAATATCGATCCGATCGCCAGACTCAACCCGTAAAACCGGGCGAAGGTCCGGGGAAAAGCCGCCAAGATGGACGGTATCTGGTGTTGCTTTGAGGATGTGGGTGGTCATGATTCGGATGATAAATTATGGGGTTGCGGCGCCTTGATTGACGAATTCCAGGGTATAGGCTTGGGTCACATCCGTGGTGGCTGGATAGACTCCTGCCGCCACCATGGACTGGAAAAAACTTTGCCAGCGATCGTCTGTCATCGCTCCAATACCCAAGGTTTCCGCATCCCCTGAGGTGACTAGGCCGTATTCCTGCATCTTTGCATAGCTGTAGGCTAGTTGCTCATCAGTCATCTGGGGATTGGCCGCTTGGATGAGGAGATTCGCGGGAGTGGGGTTGTTGAGGTAACTGTACCAACCTTCGATCGATGCTGTGACAAACCGTTGGACCAAATCCGGATCGGTGTCTACCAGGTCGCGGCGGGTTTCGATCGTGGTTGCGTAGGGTGAATAGCCCGCTGTATCGGCTAAAAGGAAGACTAGGGGATCAAATCCCCCCTCATTGCGTACCATGAATGGCTCGGAGCTCAGATAGCCCTGCTGGGCGGAGCTTTCTTCCACGAGAAAGGGGGCGACGGTAAAGTTATAGGGTCGTTTTTGACTATCTTCAAAACCGTACTGCATCTTGAGTAGGGGCCAAAAGGTGAGATTTGCCGCACTGGAGATATAAATCGGTTTCCCTTGGAGATCTGCTAAGGTTTCTACCCCTTGATTAGGGTGAGCCATAATAATTTGGGGATCTTTCTGGAAAATAGCTGCCACGGTCACTTTTGGGATGTTTTCAATTACAGCTTGGACGGCATCGGCTCCCTGACCCATGAAGAAGTCCACCGATCCCCCCATTAAAAGCTGGGTGCCGTTGATCTGTGGCCCCCCCATGGCGATCGTCACATCCAAGCCGTAGGATTCATAAATCCCCTCGGCCACAGCCTGGTAAAAGCCCCCGTGTTCGGCCTGGGCATACCAGTTTGTCCCCAACGTCACAGCCTGGAGGCGGGTGTTTTCGTCGCCCTCCGCCACGGGAGCCGCCGCATCGGGAGAGCTGCCACCGCAGGCAACGAGCAGACCACTGGCGACGATCGCGGCAGCGATCTGGAGGAAACGTCTGCGGGCATAGCGCTGGAACTGAAAAGTGGTGTGGGCTTGAGGTTGGGCTTGGGACATGGTGATTTTCGGATAATGGGTCTAGTGTTGGGAACTGGACACGTCGCAAAGGGCACCTCGATTAATCCAAATTTTTGTCCTGTGATTCACGCAAGAGTCAGGGTTGTGGCGTACGGCGAAGCCGCACGCCACAATTAATCGAGGTGCCCGTATCAGGCACGATCAGGACACTAGACAGGCCTGGAGGGCTGGGGGGAGACGACGCAGGGGCTTCCGTGTGGTGGTATTCAGGGGGACCAGCGTGACCTGAGCTGTGAGGTAGAGAATCGAGTCCGGTGCATCGGAGGGGGCCGATCGGAGTTCATAGTTCCACACGAGCCGGATTCCCTGGAGTGGCAAGGGTTGACCTCGCAAAACTGCCCGTTGACCGTGGTATAGGGACTTATGGTAGCGCAGTTGCATTTCGATCACAGGGAGTTCGCAGCCCTCTGCCACGAGGGCTTCGTAGGATAGGTTGTGGTGATCTAGATAGGCAACTCGCAACTCTTCCAGCCAAGTGACATAGCTCCCATGCCAGACGATGCCTGCATAGTCAGTGTGATGGGGATAAACTTGGATGGGATAGTCAAACCAGGCGGACATAGCTACTTTTGGGAAATATAGTCGAGATACAGCACTATTCGCAATCATGCTGTACAAGGTAGAGCAACGCCCAAGTCAAGGGGTGGGTAGGTCTAGCTCCCCTTGGCGAAACAGTTGGAGTGCGGTACTCCAGACCAAATAGCCCCGATCGTTGAGGTGTAGCCCATCTGTACTGAGATCTGACCTTAAATCACCTTGATTATCGCTAAAAAGTGGCCATAAATCCAGAAAGTTAACCTGCTCTTCTGCGGCTATTTGTTCTAGGGTTTGATTAAGGGCGTAAATTTCAGGATTTGGCAGTTGGAGTAGTCGATCGCGACCTTCCCAGCTTGCTTTCTGGTTGCCATGGGGCAGGATCGACTGAACCACAATATGACTGGCGGGATGTTGTGCCTTGAGGTGACGGACGATCGCCTGCTGTTCCTGGGCTACGGTTGCCGGGTCTGCCCCCTGAATCAGGTCATTGATGCCAATCATGATAAAAATCGCGTCAGCCTGGACCGCATCAAACAAATGTAAGCGTTGACGTAGCCCTCCCGCTGTTTCTCCGGAAATTCCTTGATTGAGCCAGGTTATTCCCTGGGGAAAGAGGTGATCGGGAAACCACAGACTAATGGAATCCCCCGCGAGGATGTGGAGATGGGGAGGGGCTTGGGTTGCGGCGACTTGGGCTTCCTGGGCGAGGAGGGCAACCCACCGCTCGTAGGTGAGTTGGTGGCGGGGGTTAGTGGCTAGGGCGGATGCTTCGGGGGGGGTGGCACTAGGGGTAGAACGGTCGGGATTCAGGGTATGAGTATTGTGGCGATCGGGTGTGAATTGTCCCAGACTGAATCGATCGAGACTGGATTGATCGAAACTAGATTGATCGAGACTGAATCGATCGGCACCGTTGCGAACTGGGGCTGGGCGGGCTTCGGGACGGGGCAGCCGGAGCCAACCGGATTGCAGTATGACCCAGGTGAGGAGAACCCCATTGATGAGTAGGGAAATGGGAAACCAGAGGGGCGATGGGAAGCGCGGGACAGCGGGGGCCGGTGCTGGCGGCAAGGGCAGGGGGGCGTTTAGGGAACTGGGGTCTGGGGTTGGGAGTGGGTTGGCGAGGGAGACCGATCGGGTGAGAAAACTCGGGATCGGACGTAATAAGGAGACTTCAGGCTCATGTTTGGGCACCCAGGCAGGTATAGGCCCAAGGGGCTGGCCGGTGGATGGGGAACTGAAGGCTGAAAAGGCATCCTCACCTGGATCGATCGCGGGCTGGAGTGCCGAGGAGAGGCTCGCCTCAGTCGAGAAGAGGGATGGTGCGGTGGGGCTAGCAGAGGCTGGGGGGTCTAGGGATTCTGAGATTTCTGAGATTTCAGGAATTTCTGGGATCTTTCTGCCCGCTGTGGCTGCTGTGGTCTCTTTGCCTGCTATCCCTGCAGCCGCTGCAATTCCTGGGCCTTCTATGGCTTCTGCTGTTGACTCTAGAGGGGAGTCCGGCCCGAGATTTGCCTTGGAATCCGGCTGGGAATTGGGTGTAGCTCCGGGTGGTCCGGCTGCTGCGGGTAAACTTGGGTCCGGCGCGATCGAGGGTGAAGGGACTCGATCGTCTGCCGTAGGATTGACCCCGGATTCGGGTCGATCGTTAGGAGGGGGAAATTGCGTAGGAAAAGGGTTGATCATCCTCTTCAGCTTGAAATAGGCTCCACCGCAGTGCCGTCTTACCTCAGCTTTAGACCTGGCATTATGTCCAGGTGGGTCCCTAACAGATCAGTTTAAAGTTTCCGAGTGCGCGCCCGGTTTACTGCCACCAACCGCATAGGCCCCTTATCAAGCGATTTGTAGATCATAAAACAATGTTGGCAGTCACCAACACTGCAGTTAAAGCCTAGCCTATTCTACCGGGCTACTTTAGAAATTGCTAGCGGGCACCTCGATTAATTCAAATTTCCACCGCAGTGCCCACGGCAGAATCAGGGTTGGGTTGCGCGGGGAAGCCGCGCAACCCAATTCATCGAGGTGCCCTAGGGATCGATCGGGTTTGGGGGAGTTTTTGGGTATCACAGCACTGGGGGCTGTCATCA
Organism: Prochlorothrix sp.; assembly: GCA_035285005.1. Taxonomy (GTDB): domain Bacteria; phylum Cyanobacteriota; class Cyanobacteriia; order Prochlorotrichales; family Prochlorotrichaceae; genus Prochlorothrix. The sequence goes on along the minus strand of JAYKIB010000043.1, from coordinate 4,038 downwards.
TTTAATCCCAGAGTGCGCTCAGAATCAGGGATACAGCCCCTAGCTCATAAAACTGGGGCGGGTGCGTCACTTTAATACCGCAAGGTTTCTATCGTTAATGGATGACACGCCCTAGAACCGATCGACATTGGGAAATCGATCGGTCAGGCTGGTGGCTGGGGCACTGGCCCCTTCGCCGCAGGTGCGAGGTGTGGGGAACAGTTTAGTGGGATTGGCCAAATTTTGGGGATCAAAGACCTTGCGGACCCACTGCATGGTGTCTAAGTCCGTTGGACTAAACATTTCCGACATGTAGCAGCGTTTATCGGCCCCGATCCCATGCTCCCCTGAAATACTGCCCCCCGCCTTAACGCAAAGTTTCAGAATTTCTCCCCCTAACTCCTCCACCGTTTCTAGGGCACCCGGCACACTGTTATCATACAAAATCAGGGGATGGAGGTTGCCATCCCCCGCATGGAAGACATTAGCGACCCGATAGCCATGCTTTTCGCCTAAATTGGCAATTCCCTGCAAAACCCAGGGTAACTGAGTTCGGGGAATGACCCCATCCTGAACGTAGTAGTCGGGGCTGAGTTTGCCCATGGCGGCAAATGCTGCCTTGCGCCCCTTCCAAAGGGTCAGTCGATCGCCGGCATCCGTGGCACAGGTAATATTGCGGGCTCCGTTGGCTTTACAGACCGCTTCAACCCGATCGCGGTTGGCCTCCACTTCCCCCGATCGCCCATCAATTTCCACCAGTAAAATTGCCGCCGCATCGCGGGGATAGCACTGGGTTTTGACCACATCCTCCACCGCATTGATGCTGAAGTTGTCCATCATTTCAATGCCTGCCGGGATGATACCCGCCCCGATAATGCCGGAAACGGCTGCTCCTGCGGCTTCTACACTGGTAAAGTCCGCCAGAATTACTTTGACGGCCTCTGGGGCTTTCAAAATCCGCAGGGTGATTTCTGTTGCAATGCCCAGGGTGCCTTCGGACCCCACAAAGAGACCCGTGAGGTCAAATCCTGGCATTTCGGGGATGCTGCTGCCTAAATCGACAATTTCACCATTGGGTAACACCACCTTGAGACCTAGCACATGGTTTGCAGTCACGCCATATTTGAGGCAGTGAACACCGCCGGAGTTTTCCGCCACATTGCCGCCGACGGAACAGATAATTTGGCTGGAGGGGTCGGGTGCGTAGTAAAAGCCGGAACCACTGACGGATTGGGTGACCCAACTGTTGATCACGCCCGGTTGGACCACAACACGCTGATTTTCGAGGTCGATGGACAGGATATCCCGCATCCGGGCGGTCACAATCAACACACTGTCGGCCAAGGGCAGTGCTCCCCCCGATAGACCCGTGCCGGACCCCCGCGCCACAAAGGGCACCTGGAAACGGTTGCAGAGTTTGACGGCGGTGGCCACTTCGTCCGTACTGCGGGGCAGGACCACGAGGGCGGGCCGTTGGCGATAGCTGGCGAGGCCATCACATTCATAGACCAGGAGTTCTTCCCGTCGCTGGATGACTCGATCGGCTCCCAGTTCGGCTTGGAAGGCTTGGGCGATCGTGGGCCAGGGGGGGCTGGGGGGCCGATCGGTGGGCTGGGGGGGTGATGGGGAGGGGGCCAGGGTCATGGGGTGAGGGTAGGCAGGGTGAGTGAGGGCGAGCAGGGTTGCCGGATAGGATGGAATTGGGAGCCATGGGGGTGGGATTCAGGAAAGCAGGGGAGCTGACGGTTGATACCAGCCAGTATCGGTCGATTCCAATCGATAACACCTGCTAGCGCCCGCTAACGCCCGCAAATGATAGCTCATACCCGCTGAATCCAGCTAGGATCCCCTACTCGGTGTCGGTGGGAGTGGATTCGATCGTCAGAATGGGATCCCCGGTCTCCAGATTCTCAGTTTTTGGAGTGGAGGTTTCTTCGGCGTTAAGGCGATCGAGAATTGCCGCCGGATCTAGCCCGTCATCGGAGGATGCGGGGGTCAGTTCGACGGTGGTTTCTGCGGTGGCACTGGGTACAACCTGGAGAATGTTGGTGTCTGCGCTGGGGGATGTTCCCCGGAGCATTTGTTGCTGACGTTCCAGAAAACTGGCTGCTGCGTCGTTAAGCTGCCGATCTTGACGTTCATAGAAGCCATCCACATCCCGCACCATCTGGAGCCGGTGAATAACGTCGTAGGGATTGATGGATCCGTCGTTGCTGTCGTCCAGTAGATCGAGACTGTCGTTTTCCCAGGTGCCGGTGGTGTCGGTCTGGGCGAGGGCGGGCGTGCCGCCGAGCAGGCTGGCCAGGGCAACGGGTAGAAACCAGGGGGTGAGGGAGGAGGAGGGGGCCATCTTCAACATTTTTCTAGTTTGAGGTCTTGTGCGAACGGTGCTGTATGGCGGTGATCAGTTGTATGAGGTACAGCGATCGAGGTGTACCGCGCCTCTGGCTGGGGATATCCAGCTGCACCGAAATGTTAGCCGCCATAAGCTCACGGTTGAGAGGCGTTACTGCGATTATGACATATGGCAAAGGGCCGACGCGTCCCTAGTCCAGGGCATTGAGAACCAGTTTAACGACGATCGCCAGCACCGCCGCCCCGATGCTGCCCAACAGGGTGGTGCGCACAATGCGGTTATGCTTGCGCACCTCAATATCCGCCAGTTCTTCCGCCATTGCGACTCCTTTTTCGGCAGCCCGCTGGGTATACTGCCCCAACTCCGCCGCCAGTGTTGCAATGACGGACACCAGCACCGCCGCATCATCCACTAACCCCAAACCGGGCAACACATCGGGGATTGCATCAAAGGGTGTAATCAGATAAATCAGGGCACCGATCGCCAGGGCACGGGACTTCCAGGCCGCATCGGGATCCCGCACCATTTTGGCTAAATCCTGGACCTTGGGCCACAGGTCATGGATGGGACCCCGATCCATCGCGGGCAGCTTTTGGGTAATTTTGGGCAGATCCTCCAGCTTGGCCGACTCCACAAACCGCCGCAGTAGGGGGGTGATGCGCTGGAGGCGGGTTTGGATTTGGCGTTGGTCAAAGTCCCGCAGTCGATCGCTGACGGTTTGGAGTGCCTGTTCCAGGTCTTCCCGTGAGGGTGTCGTTAGGGGAGGCAGGTCAGAGCTAGCTGGGTCCGATGGGCGGGAACCCCGACGGGCTGGTTCCCAGCGATCGCGCCACCGTTGCACCTGTTGGCTGAGGGCTTGGACGGTGCCTTTGGCGGTTGGAAGTGGGGTAGCGTTGGGCGAAGATGCGGAGTGGAGCGAAGATTTAGGGTCGGGCGTGGGGCGATTGGATCCCATGGTGCGTTCTCGAAAAGGGATTTTTCCCTATGATAGGAAGATGTGACGGGTGCTGTTGCCGTTTTCCCCTGCCTTGACCATGAGGGCACCTCGATTCATTCAAATCTTGAGGAAATGACCCAGGCCAGGGTAAGGGTTGTGGCGTGCGGCGGAGCTGCACGCCACAATTAATCGGAGTGCCCATTATTTAAGATTTAGGAGTTTGCCGTATGGCCTTTTATGGTTCTGCTTCCCCCGCCGATCGGACCTTTGCCGCCTTAGCTTATATTTTGCCCCTGTATGCTGGGTTAACCTTTGGCAGCTTTTTATTTGCTGAATTCCCGTTTATGCGGTTTCTTGCACTGCCGGCTTTACCTCTGATTATCTTGGGTGGGGCGTTACCGTTTGGGGACTTTATTATTTTTCTGGCTCTCCTTTTCTTTGTGATTCGTAATCCTAACATCAACTATTTCATTCGTTTTAATGTGATGCAGGCGATCCTGTTGGATATTGCCCTGATTCTGATCAACCTGATTATGGGGTATTTCCTTAACCCTGTTTTAGGGTCTTTGGGGGGTGGGTTTATGCTGCAAACGTTAACCAATATGTTCTTCCTGGCGACGATCGCTGCGGTGGGCTATGGCGTGTTTAAGTCGGTGCAGGGGAACCTCGCCAACGAAATCCCTGCAATTTCCGAAGCGACCAAAATGCAACTGCCCTATTAAGGGGATGTTTGGAAACCTAAGAGAATCCCCCCTAACCCCCCTTT
>JAYKIB010000042.1:0-4254 GCA_035285005.1 Prochlorothrix sp. | reverse complement strand
CCATTGGAAGCCGCCACGATCGGCGTTCCCACCGGAGCCGCAATGTCAATACCCTTGTGCATCCGACCCCAGCGCCAGCCATAGCCTGAAGTCAGCATCCCCTGGGCAGGCCAGATAAAGCCATTGGCTACCTCATCCGGCAGGAAGGGATCCGCACCCACCGCAGGCAGTTGGGGCGAAACCTGCTGTCCTAGGAGGGACTGAACCAACGGATCATAGTTCTCAGCCCCAATAGGAGCTGCGGCCAGTAGCTGCTCCTCCGCACTGACCGGCGCCGTCACAGGCTCCGGCGTTTGGGTTTGCAGCGGATCGAGCAGGCTCACCTCTGCGGCAGGGGTTACCGTGCTGGGACCGCGAAACTCAGGATTGACCCGATCGCTCACGGGCAACAGCGCAACGGTTTCCGCCGGAGTCGCTGCAGGCTGAACCGTGGGCGTAGCAACCATACCCGGCGCTGGGGCTGTCACGGCTGGAGTAGCTAATGTTGCAGCCGGGGAAACCGGAGCCGATGCGGAAACAGTGGGAGGAGCAAGGGTGGGCGTAGCAACCGTGGCCGCCATCGTTGCTGCCGCTGGCACAGCAGCAGGAGCTGCCGTACTCGTCGCCCGCACCTCGGACTCGGTACGATACTTAGCTCGTAACGCCTCGATTTCACCCAACAAGCTTTGAATATGGGGGCTGACTTGGGGGTCCTGGATTTGAGAATCCTGGGGGCGTGTTCCCGGTAAGCTTGGCGTTACAGCCGGGGTACTTTCTGGCGTAATTCGGGGCGTAAGGTCGTAGCCTAAGCCAGGATTGAGGGTAGTGGTGGCCACGGTTGTAGGGGCAGAAACCGGCGTAGCCAGCTGGGGGGCTGCCCCCGGAATATTCAACTGCTGGTTTACAAAAATATGATTCGGGTCATAAATCTGATTGTGGTTCGCCAGCTCCTGAACCGGGATGCCATGGCTGCGGGCAATCTTGAAGAGGGTATCGCCCGGCTGAACCGCATAGATTCCACCGCTACGACCCAGGCTCCCGTTCCCCGAAACCACCCCAGGCACTGAAATCACAGGGGCAGCAGGCTGGGCCACAGAAGCCACCACAACCGGAACTTCAGGACTCTCAACCCCGGCAATGGGAACGATCGGCAAGGTCGTCGGTTCCACCGCTGCTGCCGTGGGTGCCCCCAGGCGTGCGATCGTCTCTTCCGGAGAGGGTACAGCCGGCTCAACCAGAGCAGCAACACGGGTCTCGGGATTCTGACCCGGCGCAACCTCGGCAAGGGCCAGGGCTGTGCTACGGCTCTCCTCGGTGCTAACCGCATAGGTCTCACCAAACTCCGGCAAACCCAACGCAGAGGCCATCAGTTCCACATCCCCGGTGCGAGGGATCCCTAGCAGCTGGTTGACCACCAGCATATTGGGGTTTTGGAGGTTATTGACCTCCATCAGGGCAGTGCGAGGGACAGAATGGTCCCGTGCAATCTTTTCCAGAGTGTCCCCCGGCTGGACGCGATAGGGGATCAAGTCAGCTAATTCCCAAGCAGTCCCGGCAGAAGCCGGAGGCACTGCCGCGAGAACTTGACTAGGCTCGGGCGCGAGGGTCGGGGCAGCACTGCCCAGGGCAACCGTTTTACTGCTAGATTCCGCCTTTAAACCTTCCAGATCACCTTTCAGGAGCGTCGGATCTCCAGTTACGTCGAGCCCCGTGCTGGTGTCCTCGGTCCCAGTCTCTGGGATAAAGGCGATCGGCAGGGATGCTTCGGCAGCGGCATAGCCGGCAACGGGCACATCGGTGAAAATTTGAGCGGTGGGAGTGGCCACATCCACAACCGCAGGAATACGAAGAATTTGGCCGGGGCTTAGACCACTGTCGAGGGGGAGGGCATTCGCCAGCGCTAGGGCTTGTGTGGAGATGCCATAGCCTTGGGCAATCGTCTCCCAGGTTTCTCCGGCGACAACCACATGGGTAATTTTACTCTCGGTCCCAAACCAAACTGCTTCTGAGCTGGAAAGAGCTAGAGCTGAGGCGTTGGGCCCACTGGCCAACCCTGCGGAAAACCTCTCTTGTGGTTCAACGATCGGTTCAACAAATTGAGGCGCAATTGTTTGGGATGCAACGCTCGTGACGCTGGGACTGCTTGGCTCGGGGTCATTTTCCGAGAAGCGCCTCAGAGGTTCAGTGGCGACGGCATCATCAGCCGCTAGGGCTCCCTTAATGTTCCAAAAGCTGGACAGATCTGCGGCACCCATGGATAGGGCAGCAAGGCCCACCATCGCGGCAGAGGTACGGGCACGGCGGGTGCGGGGAGCAACCGCGTTGGCAGCGGCTACGGACCGACCCTGATCTTCCGGAATCACTAAACCAGACTTGCCGTTGCGCGAGGTCTGAGCAGGGATTAGGGATGTGGCCTCTAGCTTGGCTGAGGAATGTCGATGCTCCGTTGTCATGGCATCGATCAAGATGTTTCGGCCTGAACCGATGGGTTGCAGAGGCTTGATTTTCTGCGGAAATCCTCGTTTCAAGGAACGACCTCCTGGTAACCAGTACTCAACTGTCCTTCAAAGTAGCTCATCCCTCTTGACCGCCTCGGGCTAGGATTTCTAGACCCCAGTGGGATGGAAGAATGACCGCCTTGGGCAGAGTTTTGTAGAGAGTTTGTGAATATACCTAGGCAAGGTTAGCTTGGTTTCTCGGATAAGACAAGCCCGGGGGGTGCGGCCAAGTTTTAGCGTTTCCCCAGGTTTACCTCTGACGTGGCATGGACAAAACTTGCGGTTGGGAAGCCAAGATAAATTGCCTCAACCAAGATCCAAAGCCGACTACATCGGGTTTGATTCAAAGACCGACAAGCCTATATTTCACAAGAACAGGAGACTTCCTGCATTTTGTCGGGACAGTGTGTTTTGACCCTTTCTAGTTCACTGGGAACCATCAGGATGGACCCATCCTAATTTCAGACTAGGTATGGAGAGATGTATCTTGCATAACTTTTTAGACCCTGCCCAAAATTTAATAGGAATCCCTTATCGATATTCCAGTCTTGGGTGAGGAGTTGATGACAAGATGGGGTTTTGGTAGGACAGCCACCCCAGGGTGAACGATCGGTTGGGGCCGTATCACCCCAGCAATCCGCTCCCGGAATCCACCTCCCCATCGTTCCCCCCGCTGCGTTGGTTCACAACGGAGAACGCGGGTAATTCAGCAGATTCAGTTGTCGCCGCGCCTCAAACAAACCCAGCGCAGCACTGACAGATAGATTCAAACTGCGCACATGGTCATGGCTGATGGGAATGTAGACCAAGGCATCGCAGGCAGCTAACACGGGAGCAGGTAACCCCGCCGTTTCCTGGCCGAACAGCAGCCAGTCCTGGGCTTGAAATTCAAATTGCAGATAATTGGCGGTACCTCGAGTGCTGAACCCCACCAATCGGCCCGTCTGCTGGCGATGGGCCTGGAAGTCCGCCCAGGCCCCATGGTTGTGGAGATCGACATGGGGCCAGTAGTCTAGCCCAGCCCGCTTAAGGTAACGATCGCTCAGTTCAAACCCCAATGGCCCGACCAAGTGCAAGGGCGTTTGGGTTGCAGCACAGGTACGGGCAATATTGCCCGTGTTGGGCGGAATTTCAGGCTGAACAAGGACGACTTTAACCATGGAACTTTACCAAAGGGCGACCTTCATCTTATGAGATCCCGTCGGCTAAGCCGCTGTTTACACCCCCTAACCCGTTAAATCGATAGATTTTTCTAATCACCAGAGGGGACATGACCCGGGGAATTGATTAAATATTCTCATTCTTCCCATCAGATCGATCGGGTATGGCACCAGAATTCAGGTATATGGTCGTTTCAGCCACTGACTAGACCTGGCCAGCGGACAGAAGAACAGCACCCGAAATCCCCCGCAGTCAGGCGACCACCGATCGGGCTCAGAGGTTCAGAGACACCGGCAGTGATCCACGTAGGAATCAGGGTTGTGGAGGGCGGCGAAGCTGCGCAACCCAATTAATCGAGGTGCCCCAGAGCTAAGTACCGGACAAAAAAGTGATCAGCATGGCCCCAAACCCTTGTAGGCTAAGCATTTGAGGCTGATCGCCTAAAACCCTTGTATAGTAGGTATTTCCAGGGTTTTGTCCGGTACAGAGGCCCCAGAGTTACACGCCCACTTCAAGCAATACGAAATACGAGCTAGGGGCTACGTCCCTGCCTTTGAAGGCAGTTCAGGGCTAAATGCTCACAGCCCCTAGGAGCCACCTTACCCAATGAATTGGG
>JAYKIB010000041.1:0-33962 GCA_035285005.1 Prochlorothrix sp. | reverse complement strand
CCAATGGCTTTATCTGGCCTGCCCAGGGGATGCTGACTTCAGGCTATGGCTGGCGCTGGGGTCGGATGCACAAGGGTATTGACATTGCGGCTCCGGTGGGAACGCCGATCGTGGCGGCTTCCAATGGGGTGGTGACCTTCGCAGGTTGGAATTCGGGTGGCTATGGCAACCTGGTGGAAATCCAGCATCCCGACGGTACCGTGACGCTCTATGCCCACAACAGCCGCATCCTGGTGCGTCCAGGTCAGCGTGTTGGCCAGGGTCAGCAGATTGCGGAGATGGGCAGCACGGGCTACAGTACGGGTCCCCACCTGCATTTTGAAATTCATCCTTCGGGTCAAGGGGCTGTGAATCCCATGGCCTACCTGCCGCGCTAGCGGACACTTGAGCATCTCGACGAGTCGGGTTGGGCGACAAAGCTGCCTAACCTAACTCCGCTTCTGCTGTGGCCACTGCGGTGAACCTTGCATTTTTGGAGGTGCTCCCTTGTGATTGTTGGGAGTTGGTGTTGCTCCCCTACCCTTCTTCTCTGGTGAGGAAGGGCTTTTTTATGGTTCGTGCTCCCGTTGTGGGTTAGGTTGGCAGCTGCTTCTCTCGACTTGGGAGAAGCGATGTCCTGGGCGCAGTCGAATGGGCGGTGCCCTGAGCGCAGTCGTTGGCTTCGCCTGCCCGGAGGGCATAGGGGGCTAAGGGATGAGGGCCAGACTCGCCAAAGTGAGATGTACCCATTGCCCTTGCAAGGGTTAGCCAACTCCACAAAACCGGTTTGCGTGAGTCTACCGGTTTGTGGGGTAAGTCTGGCAAGAGCCAGGGGTTCTCGATCGATGCCTAAAATCGATCGTTCAGGGGATCCTGCCGGGATGCCAATCGCGCCTTCCCTGCCGCTGCCCAGGCTTTTAAGGCCTCGATTTGTTCCTGGGCAGTACGGGCAAGGGGGACAGTTTGACTGGCTGCTTCTAAAATATCATCGGTGGTGAAATCCCGATCCTGACTAAATCCCAGGTGCATCGCTTCCACGAGAATCTGCTCAATCTCTGCCCCTGAAAAGTCCGGGGTCTCGTAGGCTAGGCGATCGAGATCGTAGCGATCGAGACCCTGGGGCCGTAGGCGCGAGAGATGGACCTCAAAAATAGCCCGTCGTTCCCGTTGGTTGGGCAAGCCCACAAAGAAGATTTCATCAAAGCGGCCTTTGCGAAGCAACTCCGGTGGCAGTGATCCCACATTATTGGCCGTGGCCACCACAAAAACGGGTGAGGTTTTTTCTCCCTGCCAGGTTAAAAAGGTACCAAATACGCGATTGGCAGTCCCCGAGTCCCCGCGCCCGTCCAGACCCGCAAAGGCTTTATCAATCTCGTCGATCCAAAGGACACAGGGGGCTAGGGCCTCCGCCAGCTGGATCATTTGGCGAGTGCGGGCCTCTGACTGGCCCACCAGTTCCGCAAAGAGTCGTCCCACATCTAACCGCAACAGGGGCAAATGCCAATGGTGGGCGATCGCCTTGGCCGTCAGGGACTTGCCGGTGCCCTGGACCCCCACGAGCAGCAACCCTTTGGGATAGGGCAAGCCATACTCGCGGGCTCGATCGGAAAATGCTCCCCCTCGGCGTAGGAGCCACTCCTTAAGGTTATCCAAGCCCCCAATGTCCGTAATGCGTTCCTGGGCCGCGTAGAAGTCTAAAACCTGGGTTTGACGAATGGTTTGGCGCTTTTCCTCCAGAATGTTATCCACATCGTCGGGCCGTAGGGTAGCATGATCCGCGATCGATCGGGCAATCACCCGCCGAATCCGTTCCAGGGACAGTCCCTGGCAGGATCGAACCCACTCTTCCAGGGCAGCGGGATCCAGTCGCTGGCCCAGGGCAGCGGTTAAGTCCTGCACCTCCTGACGAATGTCAGCGCTACTGGGTGGTGGAAATTCGAGTAAAACCGCCACCTCGGCCAAATCCGGTGGCAAGCTGAATTGGGGAGAGACCAACAAAATCAAGTTCTTGGCCTGGGACTTGAGGGAACGTGCCATATTGCGTAACTTGCGCACAATGGCCACATCATCTAAGAAACGATGGAAGTCTCGCAAAATAAAAATGCCCGGTGCCCGATCGGGCAGTTGATCCAGCAACTCCAGGGCCGCCAGGGGATTTCGCTTTGCGGCCCCCTTATGATTAGGACTGCCCTGATATCCCTCCACAAAATCCCAAATATAAAGGGCGCGATTGCCCAAGTTTAGGGCCGATCGGCCTATGGCCTCTTCCACCCGCTCTTCCTCCAGGGTGGGAATATAAAGAACGGGATAGCAGGCCCGCAATAGCAATTCCAACTCCGATTGAAAAGCCATAACACCAACGGTTTGATAGGGGTCAGATGTCGCGATCTCTTGACTCACGGCAATGGGGCCCATGATATGATCCATCCTGCGCTGCGATGTCGTCAGGATTCTGAGCGGGGGGCACCGCTAGGGCCACCATCACTGAGCGTTTCGCTCAGGCGTTGGAGCGCCAGCCAGCGCTGGTCCAACCCCGTTGCCCCCAGTTGTTCGGGGGACACCTCAATACCCCGGCAGTCCTCACCGCAGATCTGGCGAGACGGCAAAGCCAAACAAACCTGTTCATAGACCCATTGGGCCGTGGCAAACTCAGCATTGGGCGGCAGGGTCTCCATCAGGCTATCCCCTTCGCGATCGTCCTCATCCAGCCCTGGCTCATCGTCCCGTCTCTCCCCAGGGGGTTGGAGCCAAATTAACTCCTCTGTACTGACCTGGAGCCGGTGGTTATATTGCCCTAAACAACGATTACAGGTCAGGGTGGCGATCGTAATTGCCTTCACACTCACCGACAAATAGTTGCCGCAGTGCCGCACTCGCAGCGCGCCCTGCACGGGTGTGAGGGTCTCAAAGTCAGGGAAGTAGCCCTTAAAGTCGAGGCTGAGGGTTTGATCCGGGAAGTAAACCAGTTGGGAAATGGCAATGGAATCCAACTGATTGTATAGGGATTCAGTTGCAGATGGGGGAGCAGCCATCACCTAGCCTTCACAAGTTCTATATGACACGATTACGGGCATGGAAATGCTGTAGGGGACGATCGGTACCAGTGGTCCCCTTGCCTAGCAGACAAGAAGCCTGACCCCTAAACCGTCGATCGGGGGCAAACCACCAGGCGTCGATCGGGTTCCGTGCCTCGACTAAAGGACTCCACATCGGGCCAGGTTTTCAGTAGGGTATGGACCTGGCGACGTTCCGCCGAGGATAGCCCCGTCAGTTCACATTCGACGTTGGTATCTCGCACCTGCTGGACCGCCGACTCCGCCAGACTCTGCAGGGCTTCAAGCCTCGCTGCCCGGTAGTTATTGATATCCACGGTGAAGGGAAGATGCTGATCCGGTTCCTGTTGGAGATTCAGCACCAGATTGGCCAAATACTGGACCGCATCAATACAGCGACCCCGATCGCCAATCAAGGTTTCAATTTGGGTTGGGCTCAGATTATCCGTACCAATGGTGAGCCATGCCACCGCTGATGGCATCGGTAGCTCGGAGGGCGGGAGTCCCGGTTCGGGGGTAACCTCAAACCGTTGGCTACTAACATTAGCCGGAAGGCCCGCTAACTGGAGCAATGTGCTGAGCCACTGTTGGCCTTGGGCCAGGGAATCGTCGGTCACCGTCATGGGGATGCCTTTTTCTTCTTTTTAGGATTTTTCGATGCTGCTTTCTTGGCGGGGGTGGCAGGAGCGCCCGACGAGGTGGACCCTGGGTTACTGTCTCCCTCCTCCACGTCTTTTTTCTGCTTTTTGGTACTGACTGGCTCGAAGGGCAAGCGTCCCTCTCCAGCCGCTACTGCTTCCTTACGCTTCTCAGCCTCCACAATTTTCTGAAGGTTCTCTGGGAGTGGCTCCCGAGCCAAAATAAAGGTTTGGGCGGTTTGGAAAATATTAGCGATCACCATGTACATCAGCACCCCCGCAGGTAGGGGGAAGAAGAGGAACATGCCGGAAAAGATGACCGGAGTAATGCTGTTGACAGTATCCTGTTGGGGATTGCCGGTGGAGCCTTGACCGGACATTTTTTGGTTAATGTACAGGCTAACCCCGAAGGTGAGGACCATCAGCACAATGTCCCAGTTGATAGCTCCATTTTCACCCACAGCTCCCACACGGCCTAGGGCTGTGATGAAGAGGAAGCCCCGATCGGCGGCAAGGCCGGGGATACTGGCTTGAATGGTGGCGGACCCAGGGGCTAGGGCTTCGATCGTGCCATCTTCGCGGATGGCGATGTGATCGTCACCTTTGGTCACGGAAAGTTCCGGGCGTAGGGAAAACGTGCCATATTCCTTCACCGCTTCCTTCAGCGGCTGGCCACTGGCAGTCCGAAACTGAAGAGGAGCAGTATCGCCGACGGCGAGGGCGTTACCCGCCGGGATTGTAGCGGTGACCGGGAAGTGCACTCCATCCGCGACGTAAAGGTTCTGACTTTTTGAGATTACGGCCTGGGGTTGAACCTGCTCCAGTTTGGCTTGGGGCAGGACATCCACCGACAAACTATAGTTGGTGACGGAGAAGGGTGAGCCTCGCAGGGTCGCAAACAAAGCGAAGAGAATGGGCATTTGGAATACGAGCGGCAAACAGCCAGACAGGGGATTGCCAAACTCTTGGAAGAGCTTCCCCAACTCCTCTTGCTGCTTGGTTGGGTCGTCTTTATAGCGTTCGCGGATTTCCTGTTGCCGCTTTTGGAGGACCGGGTTTGCGATCCGCATTCGCCGAGCATTACGAATTGACCCAGCGCTGAGGGGGTACAGACCCAGCCGAATGACCACCGTTAGGGCCACGATTGCAAGGCCATAGCTAGGCACCAATCCATAGAAAAAATCTAGGATCGGCAACATCACATTATTTGAAAGAAACCCGATACCGAAATCCATGCGCTCTCCCGGCTTGTCTTATTCCTACATCTAACTTTACATCAGATCCTGCACGGGGCTGGCACCGAAATTTCACCACCCTGTGCCATCTCCACTTCCCCCCTCTACCCAGGTTAGAGTGACGGGTCACGGCCCGATCCGCCCCTGTTGTTTGCCCAGGGTAGGAGTCAAAAATCTGTCTGGGTCGAAGGAGCCAAAGGCTGAGGACTGCCCCCGTGGTGGAACGATCTGGGGGATCCTCCTCCAGATCGTTCTGTGTGGCCCAGATTTTGGCTAGCCTCTACACTTCCAACGGCTTTTTCGCCTTGGCTGCAACCCGCTCGCTGATGTACTCATACATCTCCTTGTAGCGGGGGACTGCTCGCATTTCTAGCTTGCTGCCATCCTTGAGAAAGAGAACCATATCACCCCATAGGCCAATCCCTCGGGGCACCTTATTGATTTTGACAATCTCGGAATAGATAATGTCGGACCGGTTTTGGCCCCGCCATCCTCCTGTCACCGAGACCCGTCGATCGGTAATTCTGAACCGTAGCCAGATCGCCCGAACCACGGCCCCGATCGTGATCGGAATCGTAAAAATAAACACCGACAGGATTAAATTTAGAATCAAGTCCCCAATGTGGGGACCGCCCTCGTAGTAAACCTCTTCACGAATACCCATCGAATACCTCTGCGTCGCTTAACAGTTGCTTTAATTCTTGCAAAAATTTGTAATAATCGCATTCCACGGCGGTTGGTTTTACCGTAATCAGAAGCCGCAAACCCGGTTTGAGGTGGGGTAGAAAGCCCTGCATCACGCCTTGGATTTGCCGTCGCAGGCGATTGCGGATGACGGCTCGCTTGCTGACTTTTTGGCTGACCACAATCCCGAGGCGAGGGGGATCTAGATGCGCAACTGGGGCATTCAGGCGAACGGACCGAGGCTGCAAAACCCGCACTATCAGGTAAGAGCTTGAGAAGCGTCGTCCCTTGCGATAGAGGGCATCAAAGTCTTGGCGATGGCGAAGCCGATAGGGGCGGGGAAGAGCCACAGCACCAGAGCAGAAAAGGGTACGAACGGTGATGATTGAACGTCTGCGAGCTGACGGGGAGCCTGCCCGAGTCACTCGGATGCTAGCTGTCCCTAGGGCAAGACAGACACAACTGAAACAGATGCTAAGGATCGGTCAGAACTTGTCGGGGAAGGGCTGTGCCCGATCGGAATCGGGACAGAAACCCACCAAACACAAAACTTCCAGCTGTGCTTAAACCGCAAGACGTGCGCGACCTTTACGACGGCGGGAGCGAATCAGACGACGACCTGTGTGGGTCCGCATCCGAACTCTAAAACCAGAAACCCGCTTCCGCTTGCGACTTGTTCCTTCCAGTGTACGTTTGGTCATGGGACGATACGAGTGATGTGTATAAACGGATCAATGAATCCAAAGGCCGTGAGCCTTTAGTGAGAAGGGTCCCACACGATCGGGCCAGGGATAGGAAGACCCGATCGGGAATTCTACTAAAGTCACAGTCTTCAATGCTACCACGATCGGGAAAGCCAGCAAAGGATGGTTGCTGGATTGGGCAGGAGAGCGGGGTGCCTTGAAAAGTCCAAACTTAGGCCTGGTCCCTACTCGCAAATTAGGGGTGGGTACCTCGAAAACTTCAAATTTTGACCGTAGTGCCCACGGCAGAGTCAGGGTTGTGACAGGCGGCTCCGCCGCCCCCCACAATTAATCGAGGTGCCCTGTAGAACTCTTGCAATATCAGAGTTACACGCCCGCCCCAGTTGTAGGAGCTAGGGGCTGCGTCCCTGACTCTGAAGGCATTCCAGACTGAGTAATGATGACCCCCTGAGCAAAATTTGCCCTCGGGCAACGCGGGAAAACGCCCAAGACTGACCCTAGGAATGGGACACCTGCTCGTAAGGATGGGCTGCTTTATTGAAGTGTCTCAGACTCCTCTGGTCCCAGGAAACCCTTCAGCGCAGCCAACCCCTTTTTCAGTTGTCGGGAAACGGTCACGGTACTAATGCCCAGTCGCTCTGCGGTCTCCCGTTGGGTTAAATCGTAGAGAAAGACAAACTCCAAAACATGACGGGTGCGATTTTCGAGGTGGGACAGTGCCTGTTGTAAACGTAGCCGGTCTTCCTCGGCCAACTGAAAACTGCGGTACTGCTGGTCGGGCAGCATCTCCCCCAGGGATGTGGACTCCTCAATGGAGTCATCTCCCACGGGTGCATCCAAACTCAACAATGCACGGTTCTGGCAGGAGATCTTCACCTGCCCCCACTCTTCCACGGAAATGGTTAGTGCCTCAGCAATTTGGGCATCCGTGGGCAAATTCCCCTGTCCTATTTGCCAGGATCGAATGAAGGCAGCGGCTTGGCGCTGTAACTCTAGCCAGCGCCGTGGAATCCGAATAGTGGTGCTTTTATCGCGTAAATAGTGTTGGATTTCTCCCCGAATGTAAGGAACGGCAAAGGAGCTGAACGCATGGCCCTTGGAAATATCAAACCGTTCCACGGCCCGAATCAGACCGATGCTGCCGACTTGAATTAAATCGTCGTAACTCTCATTGCACTGGTGCAGGGAACGATGGGCCTCGCGACGTACCAGCCCAAAGTTGAGGCCCACTAGGCGATTCCGTAGCTCAGCGGACGGATTGCTTTGGTACTGCTGTAGAAGTTCTAAACTCTGTTGTTTCAACCGACCAACCTCTGCAATACGACAATGGCCAGAATTCAAGGGACACAGCTAGTGCTGTTTGCCCAGCCTTGGCGATTTTGATCCAGCCTGAAACCCTATGGCAGTAGCCACGTGATGAGTGGCAGGGCTGGAACGGGATGTGGCCCCCGTTAGCGGGGAAGCCAGCAAGGAGTAATTTGTTAACGGAATGGGTCCGTGACCCTAGACGCACTGGCGCTTCCAGATGGGAATCCTTGTTTTTGTGGGGGGATTCTGGGAGGGTAGGGGGACTATTGTTTCTGTTGTGCACCACGGGGCCGTTGCCGATCTTTAGGGGGTTGTGCTCCTAGGATGTCTGGCAACTTGCTTTCATTACAGAACCTGGATGGGTAGCCTGGGAGATTTACCAAGAAACTTAATCCTGCTAGGCCAGGGCCTTGGGGATCAGAGCTTTGATGCTAGGGCTTGATGGGTCAGGTTCAGGACTGTGCTGGTGGAGGGTCAGCCGCGATCGCAACGAACAGTTTTTTGGGACTGGGTAAGGCCGGGATTTGCACTGTAGCAGCGGATTTGCTTCCTAGGTGGGGCCTGAAGCCCTTGGGTGCTTACCCTCGGCCCTGATGAAATCGGGGAAATGCAGCGTTCTGTGAGGTGACCGATGCATGTACCTGGGTCGCGGGTGGGTGGCTAATGCCGAACCCTGGCGCAATCAAGTGATCCAGTGTATTGCGTTGCGACGGTTAGGGGTGAGTTGACGGCTCAGTGAAGGTCAATTGCAGGGAGGGCAACTGATGGATGAGTCATGCATACCATCGTTTTGGTTACAAGTCATGAAATCTTCATATAACTCAAGGTCACCTCGAAAAATTTAAATTTCGACCGCAGCGCCCACGGCAGACTCAGGGTTGTGGCAGGCGGCGAAGCCGCCTGCCACAATTAGTCGAGGTACCCTCAATTATAAGTATTTATTGGCAGATGCAACTCCCCATGGGTGCGTATTTTAAACGGATGTATCACTGGAATTGAATTGAAGGGTGTACCGAATTCTACAGGCCACCCCAGCGTAAGCGCAGGCCGCAGAACAATGCAAAGACGATGAGGGCTGCATAATCCCAGGCTTGTAGACGTAAATCATGCCATTGGACCCTATGGCTATCCGGCTGCGTGAAACCACGGACTTGAATGGCGTTGGCAATTTGCTCTGCTCGGAGGAGTAGATTGAGCAAGAGGCGCTCGGTGACCTGCAACCACACCTGTGCTCCTTGGCGCAGTCCTAGGGCTTTCCAGTTGATGGCTCGAGTCCAGACCGATCGGACGAGGTTCTGTACCTCTTCCATGACGAGGGGGATAAAGCGCAGGGCCAAGGTGAGGGTCAGGGTGATTTCTGTAATGGGCAGCTTGAGCCAGCGCAGGGGACCGAGGACATCTTCCAGGCCAGCGGTAATTTCTTCGGGGGAGGTGGTCAGGAGGTAGAGGTTGGTGCTGTAGATAAGGGTAAAGATGAGGGTGGCAATGCGGATGCCCAGGTCGAGGGCGCGGCGGGTAATGGTGATCGGTCCCTGTTTCACCAGGATGTAGCGGTAGGGGGTGGCGGGGGGAAAGGACGGGGCGCGGGGGGAGGCGACAGCGGCTTCAGCGTCAGGGAGAGGGGAAGGGGAGGTTTGGCCCCAGCCCAGGGGGTTGTACCAGGGATTTTGGGAGGAGGGGGAGTCGATCGTCAAGGGGGGAACGGCGGTGAGGGCTTGGCTGGGACGACGGGGTTGATGGTTGGCTGGGAGACCGTCGGGGGCGATCGCGGTTAACACCAGCACCATGGTCCCCAACAGGAGTAACCAGCCCATTTGCTGCCGCCACACCCGGAGGGGGACACCCACGCTCAAGGTCATCAACACCAAGCCAGCCACCAGTGCGACTCGCCAAAGGGAGTTGGCCAGGATGGGACTGAGCAAAAATCCCATCAGCCACACCAGCTTGATGCGGGGGTCAAGGCGATGGAGCCAGGTGGTGGGTTCTTCGAGGTAGAGACCGATGGGCAGGGAGCGCAGCAAATCCATAGGGGGTGGCGGGGGGAGGATAGGGGGAAAAGTTGCAGGAGTATGGACTAGCTTACATTCCGCAGGCTATGTCGTGAGACTAGCAATTTACCCCGAAACCCTATCGGGCACCTCGAAAAATGCAGCGTTTCACTGCCGTGCCCACGGCAGAATCAGGATTGTGGGGAGCGGCTTCGCTGCCCCCCACAATTAATCGAAGTGCCCCCGAAGAGAATCCCCGATCTCCCCTTTTGAAGGGGAGCAGCCTTTTCTTCCCTCTTCAAGAAGGGGGACTGAGGAAGATTTTACAAGGGCCTACGGTCCTTAACCGAGCCTAGGGTCGCAGCGCTTTACGGCTTCGCCTCACGCAATCAAGGGGCGTTTAGGGGGACATGGCCCAGTTCGGCAAAAAATAGACCAAATCGGGGATCAGAATTAGGAGGCCCAAGACGAGTAGTTGCACCCCAATGAAAGGAATAGCACCCCGGTAAATGTCCCCGGTAGTGACCTCCGGGGGGGCGACATTGCGCAGATAGAACAGGGCAAAACCAAAGGGTGGAGTAAGAAAGGAGGTCTGAAGATTGGCACCCAACAGGATGCCAAACCAGAGGAGGTCAATGCCGAGTTGCTGGGCGATCGGCACACAGAGGGGAATGACAATAAAGGCAATCTCAAAGAAGTCGATAAAAAAGCCTAAAATAAAGACTAGAAGCAGGGTAACCAGCAGGAATCCGTATTTCCCCCCCGGAATCAAACCAAAGAACTCCTGTACGGTGCTATCGCCGCCCAGCCCCCGGAATACCAAACTAAATGCCTGGGAGCCAATCAAAATAAAGATCACCATACTGGTGGTGCGCAGGGTAGCCTCGCACACCTCCTGTAGGGTTCGCCAGGAGAGATTGCGGTTGATGCCCGCGAGGACGATCGCGCCCACACAGCCCACCGCTCCCGCTTCCGTTGGTGTGGCAATACCAAAGAAAATGCTGCCCAAGATCAACAAAATGAGCATCAATGGTGGGAGCATCACCCGCACTACCCGGCGACCGAGGCCCGGTGCTTCCAGAACTTCCTGGGGTAAAGCGGGAGCCAAGTCGGGCCGAATTGTGGCCAAAATCGTCACATGGATGATGAAAGCGACGGTCATCAGTAAACCGGGAATCATGGCGCCGAGGAAGAGATCCCCCACCGAGACCCCCAACTGATCCCCCAGGACCACGAGCACGATGCTGGGGGGAATAATCTGGCCCAGGGTACCGGAGGCGGCAATTACACCTGTGGCTAACTGGCGGTTGTAGCCGTACCGCAACATGGTGGGCAGGGAAATGAGGCCCATGGCAATGACGGTGGCTGCGACGACTCCGGTGGTTGCGGCGAGGAGTGACCCCACCACGATGACGGCGATCGCGAGACCTCCCCGGAGCCGTCCAAAGAGAATACCCATGGTTTCCAGCAACTGCTCTGCAATGCCGGATTTCTGCAACATGGACCCGAGGAAGATGAAGTAAACCACCGCTAGGAGGGTGAAGTTATCCATGATCCCGAAGATGCGGAGGGGCATTCCGGCCCACAGTCGAGGGTTGAATTCGCCTAGGACAGTCCCGAGTAGGCTAAAGAGGATTGCGGTGCCGCCAAAGGAGAAGGCAACGGGATACCCCAACAGCAGAAAGGCCAGGGCGGCCACGAACATGAGTGGGGCTAAGAGGGTTTCCATGGCTACAGATTCTCCAGGGGGTCCGGTGGCGTTGGGGTGGGTGCCTCGGGACTGGTAGATTCGGGTCCCAGTGCCCCAGGGTCGATCGGGTCGGCGGGGAGCTCGCTCGTGGAGGGGGCGATCGAGGCGGTTGCCGTCACGATCGGGGCATCAAGGCGTAATTGCCCCAGAATAATGGCCACATTTTGAATCACATCCGCAATTCCCTGGAGAATCAGCAAAATCAAGCTAACCAAAATCATGGCTTTAATGGGGTAGCGGGGCAGTCCGCCGGGATCCGGTGACATTTCCCGGTTGACCCAGGAACTCGCCACCACATCCCAGGAGTGAAACAAAACCAATCCACAGAAGGGGAGTAAGAACAACACAGTGCCGATCAAATTGGCCCAGGCTTTACCCTTGGGACTAAAGCGGCTGTACAACACATCCACCCGCACAAAGTCGTCGGCCTGGAGTGCGTAGGTGGCCCCCAGCAAGAACACCAGATCGAAGAGGTACCACTGACTCTCGATGAGGGTGTTGGAACTGAGGCTTTGGCCGATCGCCCGTCCCACATAACGTCCCACCACGTTCCAGGCCCCTAGGGCGACCATGACCACACATAACCAGGCGGTCAGTTGGCCGACTCCCCGGTTAAAGCGATGAATCCAGCGCATCACACGCAATAAGATGCTCAAGCCTGTTCTCCTCCGTACTGCTGGCTATAGCAGCCGCCAGTTGTTTAGGACGGGTCCGGATTGTGAATCCCCTGCTGTGTGGGGGACTCACGCTCTCCCCCTGTCTCAACAACCCTGTCCGTTGCCATAGGGATTGCTAGGCTATTATCCAATAGCTTTGCCCAAGACTAATAGCTTCGCCTAGGACCAATAGGGCACCTCGATTAATCCGAATTTTTGGGAGACAGCCCACGCAAGGAGTAGGGTTTGTGTTGGGCGGCTTCGCCGCCCAACACAATGAATCGAGGTGCCCAATCGCTTTGCCCAGGACCTAGACCCTGCGGAAAATTCAAATTTTATCGCGATCGCCACCGCTGGCAGCCGTTACGTTGCTTTGGACTGAGCTGGGCTGGGCCGTCGGTGAAGCCCCCGTAGCGTTGAAGCTTTTTGTCTTGACCGTGGGCGACCACGTTGGGGGCAGCGGTTGGGGGATAAGGAGATCGAACCCACGTTATTCAGGAGTCGGCTTTGGGGAAGTATTTAATTAAAACCAGGCAGTTGCGTCCGTCATCCAGGGCGATGTAATCCAAATAGTCCGCGATCTCTTGCATCAGCGCTAATCCGCGCCCTCCCACGGCCAAGGGTAAATGCTTGAGGAGCCAACGCTGTACGCTAGCTCCGTAGCGATCGATCGCTTGGCGACGGAGATGGTTACTCCAGCGCTCCATGCGCCATCCTAGGTCCGTTAAGGGCATGCGGCTCGGGTGTAGGGAGAACCCCGGCCTACCCAGGGTTCTCCAAAATGAGAAAGGGTAGCCGTAGTCCCAAATCCGCAGTTCCAGACTCCGGGATGTGATCACCACTTCTAGATCTAGGGGGGTGGTATGGGGATAGCTCTGGTGGGCGTAGCGTACTGCGTTGCTGAAGCCCTCGGCGAGGGCAAGTTTGCATTGGGGCCAGAGGGTTTCCCCAGGACAGTGGAACCGGACGGCATCCAAGTTCTGAAAAATGGTGGCCAGGGCATGGAGGTTGGTATCGACCTGAAGGTAATACCAGGTGGGCACCTGGTGGAGGGAGAACAGGGTGCTGAGGGGCGTAGATGCGGGCATGGTGTGGGCGGGGGGAGACGGGTTGGATGGGGGAGAACCCGAGGGTGAGGGGGAGTCTGGTGGGTCTGTTTGGGCGAAGGCGGTGGGCACTTGGGAGAGGAGGGGGTGCAGCGCCTGCCAGTTGAGATCGATCGCCGCTGCCGTTGTTGTCGCTGCTGCACCGGCACTTGTGCCCCAGGGGGCGGGGGCTGGTTCCATGTCGGTCCCCGATCGCAAGGTCTCTAGGCATGGTGCCGCGATCGCTTGGATGGTTTCAATCACCCAATCCCGGTGCAGGGTGTGCTGGAGGCGAGTCTGGGTAGCAGTGGGGGTGGGAGGGTTATTGGCCGGGAGCTTTTTGAGGATGTAGCGGCGGACGACACGGCTGAGCCGGTTGTTGTACAGCAACCGTTGCCAGGGGGAGGGGGATCGGGAGGGGAGGGGGAAGGGGAAGACGGCCTGCTGGATGAGTGCGGTGGTGGTTTCTAGGAGGTTGTGGGCGACGAAGGCCAGGGCGATCGGTGGGAGCAGGGCAGATTCAGTCTCGGTGCGGGCTAAGCTGTGGCTGAGATCTTGCGTGAGACGCGGCGGTTGCTGAGCCAGGATGACCAACTGTGCGGCTTGGTGGGCTGAAACCTGATCAGGGGGTGTGTTCGTGAGAATGCTGCGCCGATCGGCCATTGATGTCCCGTGGGCTTGCACCAGAATACGACGCACAATCAGCCCCGCACCGAAGGAAGCGGGCAGCCGAACTCGCTGTTCCCAGAGGCAATCCCGCGAGAAGTTCTTCAGGGGATAGGGATCCTCTAAGGGCTGCACGGTCGCTTCTGTCGGTTCCAGGGCAATCCAAAAGGTGGCACCGGTGTGATGAATCTCGAGCAAGTCCGCCCAGCGATCGAGGGTGGGGCCAATGACCCAGAGGGGGGGATGGGGCAAGGCCGTGGATGGCGTGGATCGGGGGGGAGGGTCGATCGTCGCGTCGGCGGAAGATGGGGATGGTTGCGGTTGCGCGAAACCGGCTTGGATGAGGTGACCATAGGCACGGGATAACGGGCGCGATGCGGTGACCCATTGCCCTTGGGTAATGCAACGGGTTTGGGGATCCCACAGATAGGTGAAGGCGGTGGGTGCGTCTGCGGGATCTGAGGGCGTGGTGTTAAGGCTCTGGTGGCCTAGAACCTGGACCCAGTGGTGCTTGAGTAAGGTTCCGGAGGTTTGGGCCCAATGGTAGACCGGGGGACCCCAGGCCGCGCCACTGGCTTGAAGCCAATGCCATCCCCGATCGATGGGAGTGTCGGGGCTAGAATGTGTTGGGGAATGTGTTGGGGCTGAGGGTATCGTGGGGGGCTCGCCGGTTGTGGAGGTTTCCCGAGTGGGCTGCGTCGCTTCGGCAGTGGACTTGGCAGTGGACTTGGCAGTGGATTCGGCTGGGAACTGGGCAGCTAAATTCTGGGTAATCTTGGCCCATATCTGTCTCTGCTGTTGATCTGCCCCTGGCATTGGGGTGAAGCGGGAGAGGGCAAGTAACTCGATCACGGCTTCGGCTAGGGCGTGATGGAGGTCAAGCCGGGAGGATGCGATCGGCGGAAGGGCTTGATCGTCTGCAAGGGGGACAGAGGGAGCTAGCGTAGACGGACCAATCTTCTCAAGCCACTGTGTGATCAAGATCTGGGTCAGTTGCGCGATCGTGGCTTGCTCATGGGTGAAGGAAACCAATGAATCAGAGGAAGGTGGCGGCTGGGGAGAGGCCATAGGGCGAAATACAGGGAAGGATAACAAGCCAAAATTGAGGGCCAAGATTAAGGGGCCATCATAGCAAAGCCTCTGAAGACCCTGTACCAAGCTGTATGGAGTTACGCGATTACACTATCGTTTACTCTAGCGCTTTAACTCCCATATCCTGTCAACTTGCGGAGATTTCTCAAAATATAAGGGATCTTTCCGCTTTCCCTACCGTCTTATCCCGTTTGGCAGTGGAGTCGAGGGGGTAAGGGGGGAGCGGAGTCCCGTTTGTTATGATCATTCAGGCTCCGGTGATCCCGCCGAGTCGATCCCAGACTGGTCCTGCGGGACACCTCGATTAATACAGATTTTCACCGCAGTACCCACGGCAGAACTAGGGTTGGGTTGGGCGGCGAAGCCGCCCAACCCAATGAGTCGAGGTGCCCTCCTTACATTACACTCCCTATACGCCGCGTTTTCGTCCCCATTCCCGCTACCCGCTCCCTCCCATGGCAACTCCCCTTCTTGGCCAATCCCTGGCCCAACTGACCCAGTGGGCCGAAGCCCAGGGCCAACCAGCCTATCGTGGTCAACAGATTTATCAATGGATTTATCAACGTGGTGCCCGGAGTTTCAACGAAATTACGGTTTTGCCCAAACAGTGGCGATCGACCCTCACGGAAGTGGACATTGGCCGATCGACCCTCCACCATCGTGCCGTGGCCACCGACGGCACCATTAAATACCTGCTCAAGCTCCAGGATGGCCAGATCATCGAAACGGTTGGGATTCCCAGCGACAGACGTCTCACGGTGTGCGTATCTTCCCAGGTGGGTTGCCCCATGGGGTGTTTATTCTGCGCCACGGGGAAGGGCGGACTCCAGCGTAGCTTGCAAGCCCATGAAATTGTGGATCAGGTGCTGACGGTCCAGGAGGATTTTGGCCAGCGGGTTAGCAATATTGTGTTTATGGGCATGGGGGAGCCGCTCTTGAACCGAGAGCAGGTGCTAGAGGCGATTCGGATCCTCAATCAAGAGGTGGGCATTGGCCAACGATCGATCACGGTCTCGACGGTGGGCATCCCGGGCCAAATTCGCCGCTTAGCGGAAACGGGACAGGTGGGCGATCGATCGCTGCAATTTACCCTGGCCGTCAGTCTCCATGCCTCGAATCAGCGGGCCCGCCAGGATCTGATCCCCAGTGCCGAAGCCTATCCCTTGGACGCATTGCTGGAGGAGTGCCGTGAGTATGTGCGCCTGACCCATCGACGGGTCACGTTTGAGTATATTTTGCTGGCCCAGGTGAACGATCGCCCCCACCATGCCCAGGAGCTGGCTCACCATCTACGCGGTTTCCAGAGCCATGTGAACCTGATTCCCTACAATCCCATTTCCGAGGCCGATTATCAGCGACCCGATCGATCGAGTATTGAAGCGTTTACCAACACCCTCAAACAGCACCGCATTGCCGTCAGCGTTCGCTACTCGCGGGGGCTGGATGCTGATGCGGCCTGTGGTCAGTTGCGAGCCAATGTTGCGACCCGATCGGCGGGCTAGGGGCTGTCATTATTGCGCCCTGTAATACCCTCAGAATCAGGGACATAACTCCTGGCTCCTACAACTGGGGGGTAACCCTGATGTGGCAAGGTTTCTCCAGTGATGTGATGGGCGCCTCGATTAATCTCGATTAATACAGATTGTCACCGCAGTACCCACGGCAGAATCAAGGTTGGGTTGCGCGGCGAAGCCACGCAACCCAATTAATCGAGGTGCCCTGATGACATGCCCTAGGGGCCGAATCCTAGAGGCCGATTTCCGTGAGACGCTGTTTGAGGTAAGCCTGGGCAGTAATGGGGGGGAACTTCGTCTGGCCGCCCGTCTTGGCCACACAACTGGCGAGGGGGGTCAGATCCACCTGGGGCCGAGGATGGACAAAGTAGGGCATTGCAAACCGGGAGGACTCTTCTAAATCCGTATTCACAACCCGATGGGTTGTGCTGCGAAAGAGACCATTGGTGAGCCATTGCAACATATCCCCTGCATTACAAAGGATCTGACCGGGTTCTAGGTGTACAGCTTGCCAGCTTCCATCTCGGCGCTGTAGCTCTAGCCCGGGCTGACTGGATTCACAGAGGAGGGTAATTAAATTAATATCTTCGTGGGGTGCGGCCCGCATGGCTCCCGGTGCCAATGGTTCCGCCATTTGGGGATAGTGCAGAACTCGAAGGATTGTGTTGCCATCTTGGACTAAATTTCGCAGCACATGGCGCGGTTCCCCAATGTAGAGGGCGCAGGCTTCCAGCAGTGCCCGACTACACACACTCAGTTCTTGGTAGAGACGGGTCAGCAACGGTTGAAACTGGGGAACTTCCTGGGGCCACAAATTGGCGGGATAGGATAGGGCTGGGGAGGAGGGATGGTATTTGTGGGCTTCAGATTCCTGAATTTCTGGCCCCATGTGCCAAAATTCCTTTAAATCTGGAACAGCTTTCCCTTTTGCATGTTCCTTGCCGAGGGGGGTAAATCCCCGTTGTCCCTGGAGGTCTTGACGGTGGTACTGCTGCTTGACTTCATGCGGCAGTGCGAAAAAGTCTTGGGCCGTTTGGTAAACCTCTTGAAGTAGCAGGGGATCCAAACCTGAATTATCGATGGCAACAAAGCCAATCCGCTCCAAAGCACGGCCAAAGTGCCCGATAAACCGAGCCACTTCTACTGGACTCCCTGTGGTGAAATGTCGAAGATCAACGTGGGGAAAAGGGGTCTGAGTCATGGCCTCCTGCCAAGGTTTTATTAGGGCAACCTTACACCAAACCTGGTCTCACATCACAGATCGACCCTAGGGTAGGGGGGTTGGGAGAAGGCTGAATACCCCTTAGGATACGGTTAGGGATCGCAAAATTGCGTTTCCTATGACTTCTTTTAATCTTGCGCTGTGTTGGGGCACCTAGGGCGTGTCATCAATTAACTGTCGAAACCTTGCGATAGCAGAGTGAAACGCCCGCCCCAGTGGGATTCGCTGCCGCTGTCGCCCTGACCCAGGGTAGGGCACCTCTGATTGGGGTGCGGTGCTATCGGTGGTGGGCGATGAAGGTGCCCACCACCTCCCTGAGTGTCGCCTGGACCCTGTTCCCCAAACCTAGATTTTTTGAGGTGCCCTGATTCATCCCCCTATTGCTGATATGACCACTGTGTCCCCTTTGACCGTGTCCCCTGTGTCTTATTCCCCCTCCACACCCACTTCCTCCCCCGCTGCTGAGACTGCGGCTGCAGTCCCCACGGCTGCCCTGCCTGGGACCGACCCTGTTGGGGGCTTAGCCGCTCGTTCCCCCGCTGCTTCTTCTGCAAACCCTGCCGTTAGCCCTGCTGCTGACCCCGATGCTACGTCCGGCGATCGTCGCCCCAATATTCTGTTTCTGGTCTTGGATACCCAGCGGGCCGATCGTCTTTCCTGTTACGGCTATTCCCAGCCCACCTCTCCCCACCTGGATGCCTTTGCGCAGCAGGCAACCCGCTTCAAGCAGGCGATCGCCCCGGCCCAGTGGACCATTCCCTCCCATGCTTCCATGTTTACGGGCTGCTATCCATCGGAGCATCAGGTGTTGCAATCCTACTCGGTGTTGCCCCAAAATCGCCCCACCTTGGCCGAGCGGCTCCAGCAGGGCGGCTACTTCACCGCTGGCTTTTGTAATAATCCCCTGGTGGGCATTATCAATAACGGGCTGCGGCGCGGATTTGATAGCTTTTTGAACTACAGTGGGCTGATCACCGATCGGCCCAACCAAGCCGGTCGTAATCCGGGTCTGATGGGTCGATATCGCCAGTTTTTTAAGCGCTGCCTGGCCACGGTTCTGAATCAGGTTCAGGATGCCTTTGCCCGATCGGATTGGCTGTTGTCCCTGTCCTTTACCCCCCTGATGGTGCCCCTGTGGCAGACGGCCCTCAGCTTTAAGGGCAACACGACGAAATCCCTGGGCGATGCGGCGAGACTCTTGATCGATCGCAAGATCGATCGCCACACCCTCCCGGCGGACCAGCCCGTATTTGCCTTTATTAACCTGATGGGGGTGCATATGCCCTACCATCCGCCCCGATCCTATGTGGCTCGGTTTGCGCCCCATGTGCTGGAGGATCGGTCTGCCCAGCGCTATCTGCGCAACTTTAATAGTGATGTGTATGGCTGGTTGGCTCCCTTGGCGGGTCGGTTAGATCAGGCCCAAAAGGCGACCTTGGATGGCATGTATGATGCGGAGGTGGCCCACCAGGATGAGCAATTGGGAGTTTTCTTCCGAAAACTAGAGGAGAGTGGCGTTTTAGAAAATACCCTGGTGATTGTCTGCTCCGATCACGGTGAGCACCTGGGGGAAAAGCAGTTCATTGGTCATTCCCTGTCGGTCTATAACGAGTTGGTCCGGGTGCCGCTGATTATCCGCGATCCCCAAGGGCGGCTGGCACCGGGAACGGTGGTTGAGGAAACGGTGTCCACCCGTCGTCTCTTTCACACGATGCTCACCGCCGCGCAGTTAGCCCAACCGGCGGAGGCGGTGCTGAGCTTGGCTCCTGTGATTCCGGCCCCTGTGACTTCGGCCCCTGTGACTTCGGCCCCTGGCGCTACTGCCAGGGTTACACCGGCTCGTTCTGCTAATGGCGTTGATCCGGCTGCCCCTGCTCTGGATCGACGGTCCTCTGCCCAATCTGGACTACCGCCTTTGTCCGCCCAGGCATCCCCGATCGCTGAGAGTGTCTCCGATCGCCCTGCTAATCCCGCGAATCCGGTCAATTCTGCCGCCCCTGTCGCTCCGATCGCGCCGCCCCTCTTCGATCCGGTGTTCTCGGAAGCGGTCCCTCCCCAAAACGTGATCAACCTACTCCGCAAGCGCCAACCCCAGCTGATTCACGATCGTGCCTGTGATCAGCCCCGGCGTGCGGTGTGGGCCGGTCCCCATAAGCTCATCGAAACGGGCCAGTCCGCCACCAATGTTCAGGCTCTGGAACTGTATGATGTGAGCCAGGATCCGGACGAGAGCCTGAATTTGCGGGATATTCTGCCGGAAAATGTGGAGGTGTTGCAGGATTGCTTGCTAGCCTTTGGCGATCGATCGGGTAGCGGCTCTGTCGCTGCTGGAGAAGCTGTGACCCGTGCCCCCGGATTTGACGATCCGGAAGTGCAGCAGCGCCTGCGGGATTTGGGTTACCTGGAGGAGTAACCTTCAAGGGCACCGCGATTTCCGGTGGCGGGCGGCGAAGCCGCCCGCCCCAACCCCCATTCTCATCGAAGGACTTGAGAGCCTAGTCGAATCGATCGCTTTGCTTTATCCCGATCGAGCAGGCCCTAATGGGCCAAGGGCAAAATGATCAGCCCCTGTTCGATCGCCACGGTGACCACCTGGGCTTCAAGGCGGGCCGATCGTTCCGGACTCTCTCCCGTGCCGGGATTCACGGCATAGGCTGGATAGCAGGAGAGGCTGAGGCTAAGGCGCAGCTGTTCACCGGGCTGGAGCCTTTGGCCCGTGGCCTGAAGCGTAAACTGTAGGGATCGACTTTCGCCCACCGGAACCTCGGTGATGCGCTGGTATCCCTGGCTAAAGTTAAAAACGCCCTCAGGTCGCACCACCGACAGCACCGCACAAAGATCAAAACTGGGCACCGCACTGGTGTAGTGGAGGGTGATCTGGGTTTCGCCAAAAATCACCAGCGCTTGGGTCAGGGCTGGGGTCGTATAGGTGGCCACATCCCCCCGATCGTCTAGATCCGATCGATCGAAACTGCCACTGGGCAAGGCCCCATGGCCGCCTCGCGCCGGCACCGGTCGCCAGGGATCCTGGACTAGAACATCCGCCGCCACGGCTAGATTCGGTTGGTGCGGGGGCTCATCAAAGAGAAGATTTCCAGCGATCGCTCCCAGACCGTTCCCCTGGAAGTAATAAAACTGAAATTCCTGGGAGCCGCCCTGGGTGAAGATCTGACGTGTATCCGGCTTCTGACCCAAAATCTGGGGCCAGAGGTCACCCGTCCGCCAGCCCCGGCCTCCCATTTCAAACCAATGGATTGGAGCTTGATCCTGGGGGGGCGTGCCGTTCCCCTTCAGCCAGTAGTCAAACCATTGTAGTTGGACCCGATCGATCGGACTCACCGCCCCTGCTCCCAGATCCACCGCCCCGACCCGACGACCCCAGGGCAAGTGTCCCCAGGGGCCTAGCCAAAGCTCTTGGGGCTGGGAACTTTGGGCTTTTTGCTGGCGATAAAGGCGCAGTGTGCCGCGCAGGTAGGGATCAAACCAGCCCCCAATGTGGAGCATGGGCAGATTGATCCCGCTGAGGTCAGGCTGGAGGGTTTGCCAATAGTGCTGTGAGATGTCCTCCGAGGAGGGTCTGTTCGGGTCTGTTCGGGTCTCTGCGGTATTGGCTGCGGTAGTTGCGTGGGCGATCGGTTGGGGGGAGGCCCCATGGGTCAGCCAGTCCCAATAAAAGGAGTCAGGGGCTAGCTCCCGCAGGAGGTCCGGTTCCCAGGGGATCGCACCGTCCAGGGGTAAATGCTGGGCTGCCCGGTTTAACCGTTCAAAACTGGCCCCATCCCCTTGGCGTCGTGCGGTTTCTGCGGCCATCTGGATGGCCCAGGCCAAATTCAGTTGCCCCAAAAATGCACCCCCTTCGTAGGCCCAGTCCCCATGGAGGTCATAGCCCACCATGGCCGGAGCCAGGGTCACCAGAGCCGGAGCTTTAGCACCGTAGAGCTGGGTCATACCCTGGTAGGAAAAGCCATACATGCCCACCCGGCCATTGCTGCCGGGAAGCTGGGC
Organism: Prochlorothrix sp.; assembly: GCA_035285005.1. Classification (GTDB taxonomy): domain Bacteria; phylum Cyanobacteriota; class Cyanobacteriia; order Prochlorotrichales; family Prochlorotrichaceae; genus Prochlorothrix. The sequence continues at coordinate 12,383 of JAYKIB010000041.1, read as the reverse complement.
GGCCCAGGCGATCGTCTCCAAACTATCCGCTGTTTCGTTGGCAAATAACCGAAAGTCGCCCTCAGAACTCCCTCGCCCGCGCACATCTTGAATAATCACCATATAGCCCTGGGCCGCATACCAACTGGGATGGGCATAGACCACCGTGGAGGCGATCGCCCGTCCGTAGGGCTGGCGCATGAGCAGCACGGGTAACGGATCCTCTGGTGCGCTGTAGGCGGGACGATAGCAGTCCGCATCAAGACGTACACCATCCGTCGTGACAAAGGAGAACGTTGTGGGGAGCATGGCAACAACGAAGACTAAATAGGATCAAGCTAACCCGCCGCCATTCCGGCGGCCTGCGTGGGAGAATCGGTGTCCCTAGGGCGTGTCATCCATTAACTGTAGGGCACCGCAATTAATTGTGTTGGGCGGCTTCGCCGCCCAACACAAACCCTGGTTCTTGCGTGGGCTGTCTCCCAAAAATTCGGATGAATCGAGGTGCCCTGTAGAAACCTTGCGATATCAGAGTGATAGCAGAGCGATATTCAGAGTGACACGCCCGTCCTAGGGGGATGAGCGAGGGCTGTATCCCTGAGTCTGAGGGCAGTCTAGGCTTAGACGATGACAGCCCCTAATAAATTCGGCTCAACACGTAGTCTGTGATTTCCATCAGCGCTTGTTTGGGGGGGGACGAGGGTAATACCTCTAGGGATTGGAGCGCGAGCTGGGCATGGTGGGAGGCAAGGGCGCGGGACTTGGCTAGACCTTGGCTGTTGTCCACCATATTTAAAGCCTGTTCTAGATCACCTTCCTGGTTGAATTCTCGATCGATCAGTCCCTCCAGACCGGGATGTTCTTCCAAGGCGTAGAGGACGGGAGCCGTCAGATTGCCCTGGCGCATATCCGATCCCGCTGGTTTGCCCAAGACTGCATCCGAGCCGGTGAAGTCCAAAATATCATCCACAACTTGGAACGCCAGACCCAGGTGCCGACCGTAGGCGTAGAGGCTTTCCTTTGTCGTTTCGCTACAGTCGCTCAGCACGGCTGCTGCTTTGGCACTGTTGGCGATGAGCGAAGCGGTCTTGTAATAGCTTTTGTCCAGGTAGGCCTCGATCGATAACGTGGCGTCGAATCGGTTTAAGCCCTGCTGAATTTCCCCTTCCGCGAGGTCCATAATCACCTGGGACAGGAGCTTGACCACTTCCAGGTTGTCTAGATGGGCCAGGTACCAGGAGGACTGGGCGAAGAGAAAATCCCCCGCTAGCACGGCAACCCGGTTGTTAAAGGAGCTGTGAACCGTGGGCATTCCCCGCCGTAGCACGGACTCATCAACGACGTCATCGTGGACGAGGCTGGCCGTATGGATCATTTCGGTGATCTCGGCTAGGCGACGGTGACGGGGCGTAATGTCGTTGTGGGCAACCGTAGCGCGGGCTACCAAAAGGACGATTGCTGGCCTCAGTTGTTTCCCCTTAGCCCCAAACAAATGCTCTGCGGCAGCATACAAAATTGGGTGGCGAGCACCAATCAGGGTTTTTAGGTTCTGAGAGAGCAGCTCCAGATCGGCCTCAACGGGGGAAAAGAGAGAAAGAACTGAGGACATGGTTATCCGCTCAAGTGTTACGAAATTTTACATAATCCTACCAATTATTTTAAGACAAGCCCTAGGGTTGCGGTGCGAAAGCTATGGATTTCTCAGATTGGGATCCCACAGGACTTCTGTTTGGAGCCGCTAACTTGGCTATTTAGGCCCCCCAACCCGGTTCGGGAATCCGCTACCTGTTGCTCCCCTGGGTCCCGGTTTAGCCTCCCTTTGGAGATGTATCGGGTGTGGGGAGTTGTCCTCGTCTGCGGCAGGGCAACTCCCGTTTTGTACGGTACTGTCGTGCATAGTGCTGTAATGCAGCGTAAAGAATCAAGAAGCTTTATAAACATCTCTTCTCTGCATCCGGTTTGCCCCCCGCGAACCCTGAGTTCCTGTGATATCCTGGAGGCTCAAGGACTTTTAAGTAGTTAGACTGCAAGGGCTGATTGTTGATTGAATTCAGACTCGGGCTAAAAAATCTTTAGTTTTAGTCAGTTTTGGCCCTTCTTTCAGACCTGGTCAGCCCCGCCACACCGGCTGCGATGATGGTCTCACCCTTCGGGGTCAGGCTGGCGGAATTGTGGATGGGAATATTGCCAAGATCTGGCCCTAGGGACTATCAGTCAGACCTAGACTGTTAGCTTGCACCCACAGCTTGTACACAACTGAATACGGGTCTATAGACAGCAGCCAATGTTTGGCCGTTGATAGCGGAGTTAGAGCGAAGTTGGAGCGATGATCTCGCTGCGGCTGCTTTGGGCTGTGACCGTGTTTGGATTGTATTGGACCAATTGCGGGCAGATTTCGGATCGAAGGGCTAGCGGATTGGGACACAATCTTGCCCTTGCCACCTGGTGCTTATGGGTTCCTGTAGCCAATGCTCTCGCTTTTTTCGCTCTGTCTGTGAATCGCACCATGCCTTACCAAACTTCTCCTCTACTCATCCCCATCCTGGCTGGGGGATATCTGCTGGCTATTTACTTTCTTCTGCGCTGGGTTCAACGTTCTCGGACTTAGGATTTTGAGATTAGGGCTTAGATTGGGCACCTCGAAAAATTCAAATTTCGACCGTAGTGCCCACGGCAGAATCAGGTCTGTGGCAGGCGGCGAAGCCGCCTGCCACAATTAATCGAGGTGCCCGATTGATAAACCTCAGAGAATCCCCCTGACTCCTCTTGACAAGAGGAGGACGGTTTTTGCTTCCCCCTTCAAACCCACTCATCGAGGTGCCCGGGACCCGACCGCTGGGGCCTACTGGATTTTAATTCTGAAGAGCTTCCTCACCACGGTGTTGTTTTTGGGGGGGAAGCTTTTCTATTGCTAGGGGCTGTCATCATTTCGTCCTGGAATGCCCTCAAAATTAGGGACATAGCCCCTAGCTCATACCGCTAGGGCGTCGGATTCTGACATGCTAAGATTCCAAGCACTCTACTGATAAAGGGCACCTCGAAAAATTCTAATTTTTGCCCGGTGACCCGCGTAAGAATCAGGGTTGGGTTGGGCGGCTGCGCCGCCCAACCCAATTAATCGAGGTGCCCTAAAGAGTCCCCTGCCGAATACTCCCCTGCCGAACACTCCACTGAGACCCTACTCCCATGGCCGATCGACTGGTTGAATACTTTGCCACTGTAGCCCGGGGTCTAGAACCGATGGCCGCCGCAGAACTGGAGAAACTGGGGGCGGAACGGGTGCAGCCAGAGTTTTGTGGGGTGGAGTTTTGGGGCGATCGATCCCTGCTCTATCGGGTTAATTTGTGGTCGCGTCTATCCTTTCGGATTCTCCAGGTCCTGCGGAAATTTCCCTGTGCCGATGCCGATGATTTGTATCGGGGGGTACAGGCTGTGGATTGGGGTCAGTATTTGCCGCCCGATCGCACCTTTGCGGTGACGGCCACGGGTAAAACTCGCCTATTAAATCACACCCACTTCAATGCACTCCAGGTCAAAAATGCGATCGTGGATTGGCAACGGCATACCTTTGGTGAACGGTCTAACATTGACACGGAAGATCCGGACTTGCGCCTCAATTTGCATCTCCATCGCGATCGGGCCACCCTGAGCCTCGACAGTTCCGGTGAGAGCTTGCACCGTCGTGGTTACCGCCCCGCCATGGGGAAAGCACCTCTGAAGGAAACCCTGGCGGCGGCCCTTTTGGACTGGTCAGTGTGGACTCCTGACTTGGCTTTTTTCGATCCGCTCTGTGGGTCTGGGACCTTGCCCCTAGAGGCGGCTCTGCTCGCTTTGAATATTGCGCCGGGGAGTTTCCGCGATCGGTTCGGCTTCGAGTCCTGGCCCGACTTTGATCTAGCACTGTGGGAACAGTTACTCGCCGATGAAGAGGCCGGGGAACTGAATCACCTCCAGGCTCCCATCAATGGTAGCGATCGAGATCCGAGCATTATTGAGCAGGCGATCGCCAATGCCCAGTACAGTGGTTTGGATTCCCATGTGGAGTTTGAGTGCTGCGAGTTGGATTGGGTAGATCCGCCCACCGATCGCGGGGTGATTATTTGTAATCCGCCCTACGGGGAACGTCTGGGTACCCGGCATCAACTGGGCGAGTTTTACAGCAATTTAGGTACCCTTCTCAAGGAGCGCTTTAAGGGGTGGACGGCCTATGTGCTCAGTGGTAACAAGCAATTGACCTTGGCCCTGGGGCTCAAGTCATCTCGCCGGACGCCGATCTTCAACGGCACGATCGCTTGTCAGTTTCTGGAGTATGAGCTCTATTGAACGGAAGGGTCTCTCGATGAATTTAACGCTTCGTCCGGTGCCCCATGCAGTGGTTGGGGTTGTGGCAGGCGGCTTCGCCGCCTGCCACAATGCTTATCCTGCCGTGGGCACTGCGGTCGAAATTTGAATTTTTCGAGGTGCCCCCCAGGGCACGCGGGGGGCCGATTATAATCGGGAGCAGTTTTGGGGATGCGGGGGTCTCAGTGGACTGGTCCGGGTCCGTGTCCCAGTTCGGTGCCATAGCCCTAGCGGTTTTGGGACCGTTAAAATATCATGGGTAAAATATGGATGGAAGTACAATCCTGTGCGTAACTGCGCTGGACCAGCCAGGAATGGCCCAGCCGAATGCGAAGCAACGCCCTGTACTCGATGCATCGGCAAGATGCTGCCCTTGTGAAGAACTTGGAGCGGGGGGTTGACCCCCTATCGGATTCCTCGGTTGATTGGATTAGGTCGTGAAGCTGCTGAGCTCAACCCTGAACTCTGAGGTCGGGTACTGAACGAAAACGGGAAGTTTTCAAGGTGCCCGATGCTTCTCCTGAATGTTTGTCCTCCTTAAAGTCTCCTGCCTGAGTTAACCACCCAGCACTGTGAACTTAATCGACTCCTCTTTTATGGCCCCCGCTGACGACGATCGGGGCATTGGACCCCAGTCCGGCTCCCCCAGCCACTCCCTCGGCGGCGGGGCAGTGTCAGCGGGAGAGTCACAAGCCCCGATGACGGTTTCGGCCTCAGCGGCAGCGTTGCCCCATGATGTAGCCCAGGACTCGCCCCAGCGCTTAGCCCAAGACGGGACTCAGGAGGTGAGCCGGATTGACCGGTTGCGTTCAGTTGTGGTGGAGACCGGTGCATTGGAGACCGGTGTATTGGAGACGGATGGGATCGAAGCGAGTGCGATCGAGACCGGCGCGATCGAAGCCGGCCTGATTGAAGCGACCTCGATTGAGAAAGCGTCAGTTGGCGCAGATGCGCGTGTCACGGCCCAAGCGCCGCCGGAAATTCATTTCCATAGCCATTTTGTCGGCGTCATGACCATGTATGGCGATCGGGCCACGGTTGCGGCCTATTTAGATGCCCACTCCGAGTGGTTTCGGCGCTGTGCCCAACCCATGCCCGTGGAACTGGTGGCAAAAAATAGCTACGCCCTGAGCTTGGGTCGTTACGGTGCCCTGGGTCATGCCTTGGAACCGCAAATTTGTTTGGAGCTGCTGCCCTCGGATCAGGAGGGGATCTATCGCATTGAGACGGTACCCCTAGGTACCCACGAAACCCAGGGCTATGAAGTGGACTTTAATGCCAGCTTACATTTGGTGGAAAAGCCCTTGGATGCGTCCTTGGCGGAGCAGTTGTCGCTTCCCGCTAAAACCGATGCGGAGTGGAATTTAGATTTGGAAGTGGTGATTCACTTGCCGCGTTTTTTGCAGCGGTTGCCGCTGCGGTTAATCGAGCAGACGGGCGATCGGGTGTTGCAGCAAATTGTGGGCCAGGTGTCCCGCCGCCTGACCCATAAGGTGCAGGAAGATTTTCACCGCGCTCGTAACCTGCCGCTGCCCTAATGGCGACTATCCGGCTTCCGTATGGCCCAGGGCTGGATCCACTAAAAACCGCTTGACCACGCGCCGCACGCTGCTGTAGCCCCCATCCAAATAAATGGCCCCCAAGACCGCCATTAACGTCTCTTCCAAGGCCGCTTTGTCCTGGTGTAGACCCACGCCTCGCTCCACGGGTCCCACCTTGAGATAGAAATCTAAACAGAGGTCGAACACAATCTGCTCGACTCGATCGGCATCCAGGATCTGCTGGGCCGTCATTGCCATGGCTTCCGCTGTTTCACATCCCGATCGCACCCCAAATTCCGCTGCGATTGTGGTAGCGATCGATCGACCCAATACGCCGTAGGGTACCTGCTGAAAGGGAGGCTCCGGTAGGGGATCGGTCTCGGTGTGGGACGGATGCCGGAGTGCCCGCTTCAGGTGGGTCTTATCAAAGAAGAAGTAGCCGAGATTTTGTTCGATCGACATTGTTTCCTGGGTTATTCGTTCATATTACGGTAGGTCGCCACCGCAGAGGGCGAAATGCGATTGAGATAGCGGAAGATCCAGTATTTAAAGACCGTATCCAGGATCACCGGAAAGGTGGCAATGAAGAGATAGATAAACTGACGACTCTCGGGGATCCCTAGGTGGCGCGAAATGCCTTCCAGGATCACCTCCCAACCGTGGGGTGAGTGAAATCCCACAAAAATGTCCGTAAACAGAATAATAATAAAGGCTTTGGCACTGTCACTGAGCCCATAGATCACTTCGTCGATAAAGGACTTTAAAATGGCCAAATCCCGTTTGCTTCGGACCATGATCACAATGAAGGCCAGCACGGATAGGCTGTCCGCAAACACATTCTTAATGGCGTTTGCACTTTGGGCACGGTAGGTGGTGGCGATCTCCTCGGCCCGGTGTGCCACCTCTTCCTCCAGTTCTTCTGGGGAAAGGGGATCGATCGCATGGATTAGGGTCTTAAAATGCAAGTTCTCTTCATAGCGCTGCAACTCCCCAAAGGCTTCCTCCTCCATATCCACGTTGAGGAAAATGGCGGCGGGCTGCTCGTCCCGGAGACGATCGATCGCGGGCCCCACCAAAAAACTCTTCGAGACCTGGTGAACCAAGAGGGGCACCAAAATTAGGAGCAAAATAAAGCGCAGAGAGACCACCGTTTTGGTTTTGGACGATCGGAAGGTTTTAACTACTTCCTCCTCGGCCTTGGGGTCTAACTCTCGCCGGAGCCGATCGAAGGTGCCTAAAATCGATCGGGGGACGAAGCTGGTGCGATCGGCAAAGCCCTCTTCCTCGTCGGAGGCCGGGGGACCGTTGAGGGCGGATTCTCCGTTGTGCTCCACGGGTAAGGTGCCCGTGGCCGTGGGCATGGGGCGACGGCTGGGCAGAACCAACGGGGTGAGTTCGGAGCTTGGGGACCGTTGGGAGGGGCGGGGGGCCGATTGGTAGCGATCCAACACCGCATCGATCGTCCGCAATCGCTCGAATACCAAACTCGCTTCCAACTCATCCTGACTGCGGTTACGATCGGGCGCGACCGGTAGCGACATCCCCACCATGCGCTCATCCACCAAACCCAACACCATCCGACTGCTATGAAATTCCGTGAGTCGGACGCGAATAATCCGGAGATACTTGTTTAACTCCCCCCGAAAATAGTCTTGAATACTGGCGCTGTAGGCTGGGGTACGGCTCCCGACGGGTTGGCCCTCAAAGTGATCCTGCTCTAGGGCCTGGATCCTCAAGGCTGCATCATAGGCTTGGCTCAGGGCACGCTCTGGTGTATCGCTATACCAGCGAGTCAGCCGTTGGAAAATCCGTGTCAGTCTTCGGGGCACAGGCGTTGTCATAGCACTCCGGTGTTCTCAAAGAAGAGAAAGTGGGGGCAAGGTCTACCCACAATCCCCTTACTATAAAGGCGATCGCCAAGTCCAAGGCAAGGGCTTAAGGGGAATTCCCGGTCTCGGGTTTCTCCCGTCCACACCCATCTCATTTATTGCGTCATGTCCCGCGCCAAATCCCTCCAAACCTATATCTTCACCCGACTGCTGCTGGCTCCCCTGATGCTGTGGACCATCACCACCGTGGTCTTTCTGCTGCTGCGGGCCACACCGGGGGATCCCGTCGATGCCATTTTAGGGACCAAAGCGCCCACGGCTGCCAAGGAAGCCCTGCGAGAGCAACTGGGTCTGTCGGGTTCCCTGTGGGAGCAGTATCTGACCTACATGGGGCATCTGCTCCGCTTCGACTTGGGCACATCCCTCACGAGCCGGGGTCAATCCGTGGTCGAAATTATCCAGGACTTTTTTCCGGCCACGGCGGAGCTCGCCCTCTATAGTTTGGCGATCGCCTTTGGCTTGGGGCTCCTCATTGGCAGTTTTTCCGCCACCCGTCCTAACACGATTTGGGATTTGGGGGGCCGACTGTTTGGCATTGTGACCTATGCGGTTCCGGCATTTTGGGCGGGGATGGTGTTGCAGCTAATTTTTGCAGTGCAACTGCAATGGCTCCCCCTGGGGACTCGCTTTCCCACCACGAGTTCTCCTCCCGACACGATTACCGGACTTTATACGATCGATAGTTTACTGTTAGGTCAATGGCAGAACTTTGGGATGGCGGTCTATTATCTCATCCTGCCCTGTTGTACCCTAGGACTGCTCCTCAGCGGTATTTTTGAACGAATTGTGCGGGTTAACCTGCGGCAGACGTTGCAAACGGACTACGTGGAAGCTGCCCGGGCCCGAGGAATTTCTGAGTCACAAATTCTATGGCAGCATGCCCTCAAAAATGCCATGATTCCCGTCATTACAATCCTGGGCTTAACCCTCGCTGCGCTGCTGGGTGGTGCCCTCCTCACGGAAGTAACCTTCTCTTGGCCCGGTTTAGCCAATCGTCTCTACGAAGCCATTTCCCTGCGGGATTACCCCACCGTCCAAGGCATTGTTGTGTTCTTTGCTGCGATTGTTGTGCTGGCCAGTATCTTCATCGACATTATCAGTGCCTATATTGACCCGCGAATTCGTTACTAGACCTTAATCAGACCTGGGGCTAATCCCTGGACTGGACCCCCGAGTTGTCTGGCAGGAACGGCTGCCTTGGGCATGGAAACCTCGCTTCTATCCGCTGTGCCCAGGATGTCACTGGGTGGGGGGAGAAGGATGGCCGGGGACCACCGCAAGGGACAGACCTTGTCCCTGTTTCTCCATAGCCAACTGTTCCCCCGACCTCCGTCCAAATTATCCGGACGCTACTGCTGTCCATCTTTGTGGAGGGAACCTAACCCGTCTCTTTCCGTCTCTGATGTCCGCCTCTTCCCAATTACCATTTCTCACGCCATCCCTTGCCAGACAGGACTTTCAGGGGGAGAGTGCTTCAGATTTGCTGCAAAGAATCGCCATCAATCTTGAGCCCGACTTCGACTCTGGCAAGAAAATTGCTCAAAATTTTTTGGGAAAAAGAGTGACAACTCTTACAAATATCTATACGCTAGAATTAAATTCACTAGGATTAATCGGCGGTACAAAATTATGCCGAAAGTTAAAGAAAGCAAACGCGCCACTAAAGCACCTGAATCGGTAGAGGCTATCAATGGAGTCCCCTTGACTGGGAAAGCACTCCTGGCCCGCACAAAGGAATTACCCGATCTCTCTCGTCGGGAACTAGCCCGAGAATGTGGTTACTTCAGTCAAACGAAGAAGGGCGATATCCGCATTAATCTAGCTGAGTTCTATGAAGCTCTGCTAGAGGCAAAGGGAGTTGTGCTCGACAGTGACTCTGCCCAAAAGCGGGGACGGGAGGCAACCTATCGGGTGAGTGTCCAAAAGAATGGTCAAATTCTGATTGGTTCTGCCTACACGCGGGAAATGAACTTGGAACCGGGTGACGTGTTTGAGGTCAAGTTAGGCTACAAGCATATTCATCTGATTCACCAAGGTGCCGACGAAGAAGACGAAGAGTAAAAACTTGATCCGCTATTGGGCACCTCGATTCATTCAACTTTTCACCGTAGTGCCCAAGGCAGAATCAGGGTTGTGGGGGGGCGGCGAAGCCGCCCCCCCACAATTCATAGAGCTGCCCTATTGCGTTCTTTGATTGGATGCTGCGATCGATCTCTTTGATTTGGATTGGCTACTTCGAAAAACTCCAATTTTTGCCCAGTGACCTAGGCAAGAATCAGAATCGTGGGGGGTGGCGCAGCCATCCCCCACAATCAGTCGAGGTATCTGATTTCTTTGGGGGCACCTCGAAAAATTCAAACTTTCATCCCATGATTCACGTAAGAATGAGGGTTGGGTTGGGTGGCTTCGCCGCCCAACCCAACCCTCAACTTTTATGGGGGCGGTTTCCCAAGGATTTGAACTGATCGAGAATTTAGGGCACTGCCATGAGTTGCGGGAGGCGGCGCAGTCCCTCACCCCAAACCCGTATTCTCGCGCGGGCTATTTCCCAACACCTTGGATTAGTGACCGACGTACAAGTCAGGGCTAGGCGGCAAAGCCGCCCAGCCCAACGGATTGCAGTGCCTTTGGGTCACAGGTGGGGTTTTGTTGAGATTGGTCAAGACTGTGGGTTCTTCGCTGTGGGAAGGACTCATCGATCAGCCCGGTTTTGGTCTGATGCTTGGGCTGAATCGTCTGCCTATCCAGGCCCGTGGCGCTGCGCTATTCCGGTACGGTGGTGGTACTCAGAGTGGGCACTGCGGGTGGCACATGGACCTCAGGCGCGGGGGGCTTAACTTGGTGCATCTCGATCAGGGTAGCGAGGGTTTTCTTCAGTTGGGTGCGGGGAACGATCGCATCCACAAAGCCGTGATGCTGCAAATATTCCGCTGTTTGGAAGTCCTCTGGCAACTTTTCCCGTAGGGTTTGTTCAATCACACGCCGACCGGCAAACCCAATGAGGGCTTTGGGTTCTGCCAGGATCAAATCCCCGAGCATCGCAAAGCTGGCGGTAACTCCGCCGGTGGTGGGATGGGTTAACACTGGGATATACAGCAAACGCTGGGCACGGTGCCGTTCTAGGGCACCGGAAATCTTGGCCATTTGCATCAGGCTCAACATCCCTTCCTGCATCCGAGCTCCCCCCGATGCACACACAATAATGACGGGAACCTGTTCCCCTGTTGCTGTTTCGATGAGGCGGGTCAGTTTTTCTCCCACCACTGAGCCCATGCTGCCCCCCATAAAGCGGAAGTCCATTACCCCAAGGGCCACAGGTAAGCCTTCCATTTTGCCAATACCGGTTTGGACAGCATCGCTGAGGCGAGTTTTGTCTTGGCTTTCCCGGAGGCGATCGCGGTAAGCCTTTCGATCGCGAAACCCCAGGGGATCCGTGGGCAAGATTTCCTCATTCAGCGGATACCAGGTGTCTGCATCGATCAGCTGGCGAATCCGCTCGGGGCTGAACACGCGCATGTGGTGGCCACAGTCCAAGCAGACCATTTGATTGGCTCGCAAATCCTTGGTGTAGGCCAATACGCCACAGGCTTCACATTTGGTCCAGAGTCCATCGGAAATCTCTCGCTCTGGCTGTACCTGAGGCGTTGGCTCGGCTTTCTGTCGGTTAGCAAACCAGTCAAATAGGGACATGGGAGGGCAGAGTAACGATAAAAAAGGCGGTCAAAAAAGGCGGTCAAAAAAGGCAGTCCAATATAGCATCCTGAAGATGCATCGGGTACCGTTGTCCCGCCGCAGGCGGGACAACGCCCCGTTTGTGGGTACTGTTGTGAACCGTGTGGCGACGCTAGGGTGATGCTATGGATGGCTCAGATGGAGACTAGCCTGGAGTCTCATCGGCTTCGGGCGTACTGAGAAGCAATAATGCGGTCCAGCGATCGTGGGCTAAAACTTGAACCACCGCAGGCCCCCCCATACACAGATAGGTCGGTGCTCCCAAATCTAAGATGCGACTGGGAATATCCTGCGCTTCTAAGAGTTGCTGAATTAGTTCTGCTTCCCAGCGGTTTGGGGTGGTGCGGACGGTGATCCAAGACACTTCCTCAATCCTATCATTAGAGCTATTGGCTAAAGCGAAGGCGCTTCTATCACAACGGACCGGTTGGTGAGACAGAGTAAGGCCAGACATTCCTGGGTGACTGGCCCCGTTAATGGCGGAGATCTGCGTTCTAGACTCGTCTTATAGAATTTATCAGTTGGACATCTCGAAAAATTCAAATTTCTGCCCAGTGACCGATGCAAGAATCAGGGTTGTGGTGCGCGGCGCAGCCGCGCAACCCAATGAATCGAGGGGGAGCATCCCACATTTGTTAAAACCCCCTAGAACCCCCCTACAGCAATGGCCCTCACCCTAAATCCCTCTCCCAGAACGGGAGAGGGACTTTAAGACGTCTCACTCCCCTTCTCCCGGCTTGGGAGAAGCGATGTCCTGAGCGCAGTCGAACGGGCGGTGCCCTGGGCGCAGTCGAACGGGCGATGTCCTGAGCGCAGTCGAACGGGCGGTGCCCTGAGCGCAGTCGAACGGGCGGTGCCCTGAGCGCAGTCGAACGGGCGGTGCCCTGAGCGCAGTCGAACG
>JAYKIB010000040.1:0-2503 GCA_035285005.1 Prochlorothrix sp. | reverse complement strand
GACCCAATGGTCTGGGCTAGGGGCTGTGTCCCTGGTTCTGAGGGCAGCCTAGGGTTAAATGATGACAGCCCCTAGCAGAATTGCATGGTGGTCCATTAAACTTTTCCCAACATTACGTCCCGGCTGGGTACCTCGATTAATCCAAGGTCTTGAGAAATAGCCCACACAAAAATTAGAGTTGGGGTGGGGCGGCGCAGCTGCCCCACCCCAATAATCGAGCTGCCCATCTGTATTTCCCCACGCCTGACCCCTACCCCAGAGGACCCCCATGAGCCATCCCATGGATCGCCGTGCCTACGCCGAAACCTACGGTCCCACCGTGGGCGATCGACTGCGCCTTGCCGACACGGAACTGATTATTGAAGTGGAACGAGACTTCACCACCTACGGCGATGAGGTCAAGTTTGGCGGCGGTAAAGTGATCCGTGATGGGATGGGACAATCCCCGATTCCAAACGCCGAGGGGGCCGTGGACTTGGTGATTACCAATGCCCTAATTTTGGACTGGTGGGGCATTGTTAAAGCGGATATCGGTATTGTTAACGGCAGAATTGCCAAAATCGGTAAGGCGGGCAATCCCTACATTCAGGACAATGTCGATATTGTCATTGGACCGGGGACCGAGGCGATCGCCGGGGAAGGCATGATTCTCACCGCAGGTGGCATCGATGCCCATATTCACTTCATTTGTCCCCAGCAAATCGAAACCGCGATCGCCTCCGGCATTACCACCATGATCGGCGGGGGAACCGGACCCGCCACCGGTACCAACGCCACCACTTGCACCCCCGGACCCTGGAATATTCACCGGATGTTGCAGTCCGTGGAAGCGTTTCCCTTGAACTTTGGCTTTATGGGCAAGGGCAACAGTGCCCAGGAACCCGGTTTGGTGGAACAGGTGGAAGCGGGGGCGCTGGGTCTCAAGCTTCATGAGGATTGGGGGACCACGCCAGCCGCGATCGACACCTGTCTCACCGTGGCCGATCGCTATGATGTCCAGGTGGCAATCCACACCGATACCCTCAATGAAGCGGGCTTTGTGGAAACGACGATCGCCGCCTTCAAGAACCGCACCATCCACACCTATCACACCGAAGGGGCGGGAGGGGGCCATGCGCCGGATATCATCAAGGTTTGCGGCGAGAGTAATGTTTTACCCTCGTCCACCAACCCCACACGGCCCTATACGGTGAATACCTTAGAGGAGCATTTAGATATGCTGATGGTGTGTCACCACCTCGATCGGGGGATTCCGGAGGATGTGGCCTTTGCGGAGTCTCGGATCCGGCGGGAGACGATCGCGGCGGAGGATATTCTGCATGATTTGGGCGCATTTAGCATGATTTCCTCCGATTCCCAGGCCATGGGTCGTGTTGGTGAAGTGATTACCCGGACCTGGCAAACCGCCCACAAAATGAAGGTGCAGCGGGGCCCCCTCGCGGAGGATAGCGATCGCAACGATAATCACCGGGCAAAGCGCTATGTGGCCAAGTACACCATTAATCCTGCTCTGACCCACGGTATTGCCACGGAGGTGGGATCGGTGGAAGAGGGGAAGCTCGCGGATTTGTGCCTCTGGAAACCGGCTTTTTTTGGGGTCAAACCGGAGATTGTCATCAAGGGTGGGGCGATCGCCTGGGCCCAGATGGGGGATGCCAATGCCAGTATCCCCACGCCCCAGCCGGTCCATATGCGACCGATGTTTGCCAGCTTCGGGGGGGCGGTGGCGGCCACTTCGGTGACCTTTGTTTCCCAAGTGGCCGCGAATGCGGGGCTAGGTGCCCAAATTGGGCTGCGCAAGCCTACGGTTCCTGTGTCGAATATTCGTAGCCTCACCAAGACTGAGATGAAGCTCAATGCCTACCAACCCCAAATTGAGGTCAACCCTGAGACCTATGAAGTGCGGGCGGATGGCCAATTGCTGACCTGCGAACCGGCAACGGTGCTGCCCATGGCCCAGCGCTACTTCTTGTTTTAGGGATGGTGGCTGTGCCCAGGCAACAGGGGGATGGGAACGGGAAATCCAAATTTTTTGCTCCCTTTCTCCCGTTCCAGAAGAGGCGGCTGAGGGCTGAGGGGCTAATCTGCCCAGGTGCCATGGATCTAAACGGGCTGGAGGGGTTGCCAAAGATATGGGTCTGTGTTTATACTAGGAAAAGACAAAACGACGCGGGGTAGAGCAGTCTGGTAGCTCGTCGGGCTCATAACCCGAAGGTCCATGGTTCAAATCCATGCCCCGCCACCAAATTAAGGTTACGTTGAAAAACGAGGCTAGAACGCACTTCTAGCCTCGTCTTTGTTTTTGAGCATTTTGCTTAATGAGTCAAACCCGTCTTTGAAACCAACACCAGGGTACCTCGCTGAATTGGGTTGGGCGGGAGCATCCCACTTTTGTTAAAACCCCCTAGAAACCACCTACAGCAATGGCCCTCACCCTAAATCCCTCTCCCAGAACGGGAGAGGGACTTTAAGAAGTCTCACTCCCCTTCTCCCGGCTTGGGAG
>JAYKIB010000039.1:0-24513 GCA_035285005.1 Prochlorothrix sp. | reverse complement strand
CCCAGTGCGTCATACTATTAACTGTAGGATTCAGGCCCAGACCATGACTCCCCTCTCCCCCCTCCCCGGTGCAATCTCAGACCTCTTCGCCCAAGTTTGCTCAACCCATGAGCTTACCCTTGCCGATCGCTACGGTCTCCAGGCAGCGCTCCTTAATCCAGTTTCAGATGAAGAGCTACGCTGTATCGATCGAATTTTTTACTTGGTGCGCCGAGGCCGTGTGCAGCTCAGCCCCGAGCTTTCCATCGTCCGCTAACAAGCCCCGCTGTCTACTAATACAGATTCTCACCGCAGTACCCACGGCAGAATCAAGGTTGGGTTGCGCGGCTTCGCCGCGCAACCCAATTAATCGAGGTGCCCGATAGAAACCTGTGATATCAGGGTTACACGCCTGCCCCAGTGGTATGAGCTAGGTCTGTGCCCCTGCTGCGGAGGGGAGTCTAGGGCTAAAGAATTAAAGGATGACAGTCCCTAGAATCCCCCTTCGCCATAGGCTACGCTCACTCCCAAACCTGCCAAAAACGGTAGTTTGGCCTCGGGGAATGCCTCCAACAACGCCTCAGTGGCCGCTTCAGAGGTGGGAAGCGCCGTGGCTGAGGCAAATGCTTCCAAATAATCGCGTGTGAAGTCGATCGCCGCCAAGCCGTCACTTCCGGCGAGATCTGGAGATTGATGGCCCGGAATGATCTGGGTAGGATTCAGGGCCTCCAGGCGATCCAAGCTCTCGAGCCACTGCTGCTGCAAGTCTGGAGTTGGGTTTTCATTCATAAATAAGTGCACCTGATCGTAGACCAAATCCCCCGCCACGATCGTTCCCGTACTGGGAATATACAAGGCCGTCATATTCGTCGTATCACCATGGGGCAGCTTCAGAAGTTCAATGCTTTCCCCCTCCAACTCCAAGGTTTCGTCAGTATAGGCGGTGGGAACGATCGGATCCGTGAGCGCTTCTTCCGGACCAATCAACTTGGGCACATTGGCAATGAAGATGTCGTTCAGTTCCTCGATCGTTGCCGCCACCTCTGGAGAGGCATACACCGGCACATCTGGGAATGTCTCCTTCAGCACCGTGGTCCCAAAATAATGATCTGGGTGAGCATGGGTAATCCAGATGGCGGTGAGGGTTTTGCCCGACTCTTGCAGCCACTGGACCAGTGCTTCCGCATCACTACGACCATACTGGGCATCCACCAAAATTGCTTCAGTTTCTCCGTGAATCAGCGTGGAGTTGACAAATAGTCCCGTTTCACCGGCATAAAAAGGCATTACCTCCAGTGTTGCATCTTCTGTTGTAGCTGCGGCTGGATCTGACTCAGTTTCGCCAGCACTGCTGGCCGTCGTCGTCGGAGCTGACTCAGCATCGGTGCTCGGTGCAGGACCACAGCCCACACTCAATACGCCCGCGCAAATTAAACCCAGGGCAAACGAACGTCTGAGACCAGAATTGTTGCGGGACAGATTACGGAACATTGGGATCGATAGCATAGGGATCAAGCGTGAATAGGAGGGGTTGGATTGGGCACCCTGATGAACGTCAGTGCGTACAGTGACCTTGGAAGACTCGCACCCTCACTCCTCTCCCTCGGAAGGGGAGCTAGGCTTCTGATTCTGGCCTTGCTCTCCCTCGTCCCTTTCGGGACCGTGGAGGGTGAGGGGTATCGAACTCACGTTAGGTAGGGGCACCTCGATTAATTGGGTTGCGCGGCTTCGCCGCGCAACCCAACCCTGATTTTGCGGTAGGCACTCCGATGAAAATTTGAACTAATCGAGGTGCCCGTAGAAGAGTGTGAGACTGGGACTCCCTTGCTTAGCCAGGGTTACATCTCTCACCCGGTCTCAACAAAAGTCGGTCAACTACTCGCCATAGGCAGCCTTTAGGGCTGCTTCCAGCAGGAATGGGTACTTATAGTCAGGATAGAGATTGATCATAGCGGTTTTTGCCCCTTCAACCCCATCATTGTCCGACACCGCCTGATTAAAGTCGGCAATATATTGCTGGGATGCCGCGATCGCGTCGGTGTTGGCATCCGCATAATCGGGACTTTGGTGACCCGGCACAATGACCTCCGGCTCTAGGGCTGCGATCGTCTCCAGCGTCTCCAGCCATGCCATGCGGTCTTCCGGCGTTGGCGCTTCCCGCAGATACATGTGAACCCCAGAGTAGACAATATCACCGGGGATTACGGCCTTCAGGCTAGGAATATGCAGGATGGTCACATTTTCCGTGTCACCTCGCCCAAAGGATAGAATTTCGATCGATTCTCCGTCTACTTCCAGAGTATCTTCCCCATAGGCCGTGGGCAGCACCGGGACCTCTGGGGCATCTTCAGGAAACCGCTCCTGGAAAATTTGCAGATAGTTGGGGGTCCGCTCTTCCACCAAGGCCACCACCTCCGGCGTCGAGTAAACCGGTGTCTCCGGGAACGCCTCCAGCACCGCACTCAGGCCAAAGTAATGGTCCGCATGGGCATGGGTCACCCAAATGGCTTTGAGCGGCTTATCGGTCTCGGCGATCGCCTCGACAATTTTCTCCGCCTCGCTGAGTTTCGCTTGCCCATCCACCAACAACAATTCCGTTGGCCCCTCAATTAACACTGAGGCCACCAGGTTGCCATTATCCTCACTGCCTCGAATAACCTGCAGAGACAGCATGCTTTCTAGCCTATCAGCGGCCCCTTCAGTCGAATCCGCCGTATCCACGGCTACATCACCACTTTCAGCCGTCTCAGCCACTGAATCGGCCTCAGGGCCAGCGGCAGTACAGGCTACCCCCAACGCACCGACCCAACCGAGGAGGGGCAGAACCCAGAAACGTCGGGACGATCGCCCCAAGAAGCCGTGCGGGTGGGTCGATCGCAGTGGTAATTGACGGGAGGAACGAAGCAGATGGGGCAGACGCATGGGGAACAAGCGCATAGTCGTAAGGTCTCCGAACTGAACTAACACTGAACTACAGCACTGGTGCGAACAGTACTATACAAGACGGGAGTTGCCCCACTTGCGACGGGGCAACTCCCTGGACTAGATATGTGGGCAAAAGGCCATAACACGCCCAGCCCAATTAATCGAGGTGCCCTTGAGTTACCCATGCGAAATAAGCCCTATTACGGATGGGGTTGCGGGGAAATACCACCTGTCAAGGCGGTACTCCAGCGGGGGTATGGCGATTACCCCAGGACTCACGATATAACCTGGAGAGTACTCTCTCATCCGCGGAGAAAGGCACAGAAAAATTAGCAAGACAACCCGTTCCCAACAGATTGAGCCAGAGATGGATTCGGTTCCAGAACCTAGTGATCTAGTGCCATGACCGATTAACCAGAATCTAGCTCCGGGGGTATCAAGCCGGGAGCCTCAGGAAACGGATCGATCGGTCGAGGAGCACATTGGATTTCGAGAGGTCCCTTGATTTTAGTGGGAGTGTTCATTCTTTAAGGTCCGTTAATCTTTTATTTAACTTTCCTTAAGGAAATGGCAAGGGACCGGTTCGTTGAAAATCTCCAATAAGCCTAGGGGCGTTCAGAAGCGTTTAAGGGATTCTGCAGGAGACTAGAAAAGTCTGGATAGTCTGAAGAGACTTTTGAGGGCTCTGAAGGTAATTAGAGAATATTAAGCCAAGTTTTCCAGGATTTTGTCTTCCAGGGCCACCGTTCATCCTGTGACAGTTGCCATCGCCAATTCACAATATTTCCGTAGTGTGAGGAACAGTTTTGCAACTCGTCCTTTGCTAGATCATCAACCATGGCATCCCGTCTGGCCCTGGGGGCTCCACTCCCTCGCAACACAACCAAGGCCACAAAAAGTCCCAAAGACTACTCCCTAGGCCTGTTACTCCCAAGACTGACTACTCACAATTTTGATAGTTACTAGGTCGCTGCTTGGCGGCTACCGTAGGTCAAACTCTGAATCCAAGCCATTGAAGAAGCCGATGGACTTGTCTATCAACCAATAGTATCCTCTATGGGTGGGGTAACCCGCAGGAGCCGTACAGCAAGACACCCCCAGGTTCTGGGCGGAGTCAGGCTGCTTCACAGTGCCGAACTCCCGTCCCAGCCTGATGCTTCACCTCAACGCCTGATCAAGCACCATGATCAATCTAAAAAAGCCCGCCCTGTTTTGGGGATGCCTGGTGGCAGGCCTCTTGTTCGCCCTCATTCCTTTGCTGTCCTCCCAGGGGCCATCCTTCCAAGGTCAGGCCCCCAGCTCCGAAGCCCTGACTGCAGACATCCGGGATTCTGCCGCCGTGCCTACAACGGATCCCTGTCCGGAGCACATGGTTTGGATTCCAGGCGGTAGCTTCACCATGGGATCGGATAACCACTATCCGGAGGAGTCCGCCGTCGAGGCCGTTGAAGTGACGGGCTTTTGTATGGATCAGCATGAGGTGACGAACCAGGAATTTAGCCAATTTGTGGCCGAAACGGCGTATGTTACCGTGGCAGAGCGACCCCTCTCTGCAGCGGATTACCCCCAACTCACCGAAGTCCAGCGTCAGGCTGGTTCCCTTGTGTTTCAAAGCCCCGAGTCCCAAAGACCCATCCCGGAACTGAGTTGGTGGCACTGGACTCCCGGTGCAAATTGGCAACATCCCGAAGGCCCCAACAGCGATCTGGAGGGACGTGAAAACTATCCGGTGGTCCACATTGCTTGGGAAGATGTCCAGGCCTATGCCCACTGGGCCAATAAGCAGATCCCCACGGAAGCCCAATGGGAGTATGCCGCCCGAGGCGGACTGACCCGGGCAGAGTTTACCTGGGGCAATGAGTACAAGGCCACCTTGGCTAATTCTTGGCAAGGACTTTTCCCGCTCTTCAATACAGAGGAGGATGGCCACCGGGGCACGGCTCCCGTGGAGTCTTATCCGGCCAACGGTTATGGACTCTATGATATGGTCGGTAATGTGTGGGAGTGGACGGGTGACTGGTATCGCCCTGGCCACAGCGACAAGGCTCACCAGCGCAACCCCAATGGTCCGTCGATCGAGGAAAGTTACGACGCCCGGGAGCCAGGGGTTGCTAAACATGTCATTAAAGGCGGATCCTATCTCTGTGCGCCTAATTATTGCAGCCGCTTTCGACCAGCGGCGCGGGAAGCCCAAGCACCGGATACCGGGACTTCCCACATTGGCTTTCGTCTGATTCAGGCCCCCATAGGAGCAGAACGCCCCTCATGAAACCTGACCGGATCTGGTGGTCATCAACCCCAGCTCAGGGACCATACAGACGAGAATATCTCTGGACATTCTCACCCTGAATCAACTGTCATGATTCACACCGTGCAGGCCTAGATTCATCACCCCAAACTTCGCACATGGGCTGAGTACCAAGACATCAAGATGCTTACGGAATCGGGAAGTCCCTCACTGACATAGTTTGGGGATGGCCGAGTCCCGGGGTTCAACCCGCAGACATCCCACGGCGGTCTAGGCCGCAGTCTGTACCAGTCACCTCTCATCCGCGTGTGCTTGTAAAGGGCAGTGAATGTCCGGCGATCGGGGGTTTCCCCACGGGTTTCGGCCCATTCCGACCCCACCAGTTGTGTTCACGAGGTCTTGACCAGACCTGGACCCAGCTTGATAGCACCCCAATCAAATAATCCGCCACCTAAGGGCGTGCACTCGCATCTTGGCCAACGACCTGGGGCAACCCAGGGCAGTCTTTGAGGTGCGCTCTGCCTGGGTTCGGGATTCTGAAGATTCTCCGAGCATTTGGGGGGACGGTTCGATTTGAGTTCGATCATGCTTCCAGGTCCGGGAGTGCCAAACTCCCCGAGCAATCTGGCTGTTAACCTTTGATAAACGTTAGGTTATGTATCACAAGTTTGCAGATTTACTGCGCAAGGCCGGGGATAAAACCCGCCAAGGTGCGAAAATGGCCGTTTTTGCGGCTGGAGCCGCGACATTTGGCGTGGTGGGCTTATCCGCAGCAGAAGGCGAAGCAGAGGCCCGCAACAAAGATGGCCATGGTGGCGACGATCGCCCCAATGTGGTCATGATCGTTGCGGATGATATGGGTTACTCCGATATTGGTGCCTTTGGCAGCGAAATCTCCACCCCCAACCTGGATGCCCTGGCCAGCCGAGGCATGGTTTTCGACAACTTCCGCACCGGCCCCACCTGCTCCCCCAGCCGCTCCATGTTCCTGACCGGAGCCGACAACCACCTGGCCGGGATGGGAACCATGAGCTACGCGATCGCGGAGACCCAAAAGGGTCAACCCGGTTATGAGTCCTACCTCAGCGATCGGGTCGTCACCTTTGCCCAACTGCTCAGCGATTCGGGCTACCATACCTACATGGCTGGGAAATGGCACCTCGGTGAACATAGTCCCGATCAATTCCCCAGTGCGAAGGGCTTCGATCGCACCTTTACCCTCCTGTCTGGGGCTGCTTTCCACTTCACCCAAGACGGCTGGACCCCCAACAAACCCGATGCGCCCTACGCCATCGACGGCGAAGAAATCGAGCGTGGCGACCCCCGCTTCCCCAACGATTTCTACTCCACCCGCACCTACACGGACAAGATGATTGAGTTCATCAAGTCCAACGAGGACGACGATAAGCCCTTCTTTGCCTACCTGGCCTACACTGCCCCCCACGCCCCCCTTCAAGCTCCCAAGGACTACATTGACAAGCACCTAGAAGCGGGTCTGTATGAAAAAGGCTGGGATGAACTGCGCCAGGAGCGCTTCGATCGCATGAAGGCCATGGGCCTAATCCCCGCCAACATTGAGATTCCCGAGCGCTGGGGTCATGTGGAAGCCTGGGATAGCCTCTCCATGGCAGAAAAAGAGAAGGAAGTGAAGCGGATGGCCATCTATGCGGCCATGATTGACTACCTAGATGACAGCGTAGGTCGCTTCATTGACGAACTCAAAGCCCTGGATGAGTACGACAACACCATCTTTGTGTTCTTCTCTGACAACGGAGCCGATGGTGAACTGGCAGACAAGGACGGCAATCCTGCCTTCCGCGAATGGTGGGAAAGCATCGGCATTGACTACACCGACATGGAAGCCCTGGGCAGTGCCAAGTCCTTCATCACCTACATTGCGGGCTGGGCACAGGTATCCACCACGCCCCACTGGGGTTCCAAGAAGAGCCAAGCTGACGGCGGCATCCGGGGACCGTTCTTTATTACCTATCCCGGCAAAGTCAAAGCAGGCCGTACTAGCTCCTTTGCCTCGGTGTTGGATATTGCCCCCACAATTCTGGAATACACCGGCGTAGAGCATCCCGGCACCTCCTACAAGGGTCGGACGATCGTCCCCATGTCCGGACGGTCCATGCATAACCTCCTGGCCGGAAACATGGACTACCTCTATGCTCCCGATGAGCCAGTTTCCTTTGAGATTTTCGGCACCATGAACCGGGCTGTGTTTATGGGCGACTGGAAAGCCCTCCGTCTGGGAGATGCGCCCTGGGGCGGAAGCCTACGCGAGGATCAAACCGATATGCCTTGGAAACTGTTTAACATTGCAGAGGATCCCACGGAACAGGAAGATATATCCGATATGTATCCCCAGCAGTTGCAGATGATGGTGGATGCCTATAAGGATTACGAAGAAGACGTGGGCATTATCTATGCTCCCGGCTTTGATCCTCACTAGAGCGGAACCGCCAAGAGACCCAGTTGCGACTTTGAGGTTATGACTTTGAGGTTGTGACCTCAGCAACTCAGAACGGGTCGAGTCCTAAGCTAGGCTTAGGGAGACATTTTCCGTAACGGAACCCTAGGCTGCGAGTGCGGTCTAGGGGGCTAAGCTTCTCAGATTGCAGGACGGCGCGATTGCAGCAGCGTTCTGTAAGCCCTGAGGAAAAAACGACAGGATAACATGTGACAGGATCAGCATGATCAAAAAATTTGCAAAGTACTTTGCGGGAACCCTAGCGGTGCTGGCAGCGATCGCGTTTGCGTTCAACGCTGGCCCAGCCCAAAGTTCTAGCCACATGGCTAGTGATGATGGCTACATGATGGTTCCCCTGGACATGGACCACTGGGAAATTCAGGAGCAGGCCCAGCGGGATCCCAATGCTCCCAAAGCCCAGGTTGCCTTCGCCTCTGAGGGAGATGTACCGATGGATTACAACGGTAATCCGTCCATTCCCAGCAGCAGCCCCTCAGGAACCTTCTATGGTGAGAAGGATGCGGTCTGGATTCGCGGTGCGTCCATTTTTGTCAAGGATCTGGATAACTTCACCGACGGTATCATCGAGTATGATGTGCTGCTCCAGCGTCCCGAAGCGGGTTTTATCGCAGCGTTGGTGCGAGCCGTGGATGACGGTAACCATGAGCGCTTCTTCATGCGTCCCCACCACAATAACGATGAGGATGCGATCCAGTACACGCCCGTGTATAACCAACTGCAAAGCTGGCAGTTGTACACTGGTCCGCTCTACAACAACTACTTCACCTATAGCTACGAAGAGTGGCTCCACTGCAAAATTGTGGTTTCGGGTAACAGTGCCGAGTGGTTCATTGGCGACATGACCAAACCGGCTCAGTATGTGCCCGACATGAAGCGGGAAATCACGGATGATGCGGGTCGTTTGGGTCTGTTTGCCCTTAATCCCGATCGTCTCGGCGGTCTATTCGCTAACTTCAAGTACAAGCAGATGGACAAGCCCACCCTGATGAACTCGGGGGTGGAACTGCCTACGGCTCCGGCAGGGAACATCAATAGCTGGGATCGCACGGATCCCTTTGATGAGGCAATGCTGAGCGGCAAAACCATGCTGATGCCCAGTGATGATGCAGCGTTCACCTGGACTAACTTTGATGCCGATCGCATCGGTATTTTCGCCATCCACAAGCTCTACACCCCCCTCAAGGGCAAGAACTCGGTCTTCCTGAAGAAGGAAATCATGTCCGATAGCGACCAGATCAAGGTTCTGGAACTGGGCTATAGCGATCGGGTCAGTGTTTTCCTGAATGGAGAACTGCAATACATGGGCGACAACACCTATCGCTCCCGCAACCGCGCCTTCTTGGGAACAGCGGGCTACTATGACAAGGTGGCCCTGCCCCTGAAGGAAGGCAAGAACGAACTACGCTTGGCCGTGAGCGCGGAAGCTCTCTTTACCGCAAGCTGGGGTGGCATGGTGAAATTTTCAGACACCGATGGCATCTCCTTTGACGGCATGGAACCAACCTCGTAGCCCAGTGTTTGCTCAATCGTCTCGGGCGATCGCCGGAGAGGTCCTACTGCTGACGCAGAACTCCCCCACTGCTTGGGGGAGTTGGGGCCCAAACTTGCCCGAAGCAACGTGACGATCGCCCGCTCTAAAAGGCACCTCGACAAATTCAAATTCCCGTCTGTGCCCCACGACAGAATCAGGATGATGGCGTGTGGCGAAGCCGCACCTTCCCCTGAATCGAGGTGCCCCATAGGTAAACTGTAAAGATCTGCCCTTGCCTGGGATTCTGTAATTGACGTTCTTGACCCACCGGGTAGACCCTGGCAACCCAACGGTCTGAACAGTGACTAGAATCCGGTGAGGGCAGATTTTTCTAGAAGCCTCTCTATGGTTTGGATTAGTCGGCTAAAAAGTCCTGAGAGTTTATGTCTACATACGGTTTAACCCCTACCGAGCGCGAAACCTTTGAACGGGATGGCCTGATCTATCGATCGCTCCCAGCTGACTTTGATATGGACACGGTGCGCCGTGCCCTCTTCACAGAACTAGCCTGGGCCAATTTCGCTAAACCGAACTCCCTCGCCCGCCTATATGTCACCCGCAATCGCCATTTTGACCAAAAGGCGATCGCCGATCTCTCTCGCCATCCCGCCATTTTGGAGCCCTCCGAGGACTTTCTAGGACCCAATCTCCTCACCTGGCGCACCCATGTTTTCTTTGGCCCCGCCGCCTATGGCATCGATTGGCACCGAGATATGTACTGGGGCTTGCTCTCGGATCCCTATAAACAGGTCACCGTACACATTGGGATTACCGAATCCACAGAGGAAAACTGCCTCTGCATGTTGCCCGGTAGCCACAAAATGACCTGTGAAGAGGTGGAAGAGACCTTCAATGTTCGCAAGGATCGGGACAATCACGAGAAGGCACCCATGTATCTGGCACGGGATGACAGCCCAATCCGAGGGGTCCACAAAGTTATCCTTAAACCTGGGGACTTCATCATTTTTCACCCCAATATTGTCCATACCTCCAAAAATCTGACCATGGCTGCCGCAGAGCTCAAGGGTCGTCCCCGCGAAGGATTTGCCGAGTCCTACAAAACCCATATGAATAAGGCTCACTTCCTCTCCTCCGTGGCTTCGGGTTCCCTAACTCCGCCCCCCTGGTTACGGGTGGCGATGGCGGTACGGATTATTCCACCGGAGGTGAAGGTGGAGCTAGAGGCTATGGCACGTACTAAGGGCCGCGATCGCTGTGCCCTCCTGCAGGGGGTCAACGAGCCAGCGGTCAATGAGTTAATTCCGATGCCCTAGTGGACACCTCGATTAATTCAAATTTTCACCGGAGTGCCTACAGCAGAATCAGGGTTGGGTTGCGCGGCGAAGCCGCGCAACCCAATTAACCAAGGTGCCCTGGTGTTGTCCCATGCCCTAGTCGTTGAATCATGGGACTCCCTCGCTCCCTGGCGGATGGCTGTGATATCCGCCGCAGCCTTGATCCTTACGGGGGAGAACTCCAGGGGATTAAGTCTGCAAGGATCTCGCCGCTTTAGGGGCGATCGGGTCAACGGAATGGGCCCTCAGAAATCCTTCAAGTTTCTGTGTCGGGTGGGCTTTGCCCACCCTTTATTAATGCTGGGTTATGGCAACGGACAGCTGGGTTAGAACGTCCTGGGGGTCACCTCGATTAATCCAGACTCTCACCGCACCAAGACTGACCATCTGCGCGGTGCCCGACAGCACTGTTCCCAATAATCCTGTACAAGACGGGAGTGCCCTGCCGCAGGTGGGACAATGGGACAACTCCCTACACCCGATGCATCTGCAAGGTGCTGTAACTGTTCACTGGCCCAATACTTTCAGTGCGCGTCCTGTGATTTCATCTGCTCCGACCCGATCGATCGATGATTTTAAACTCAGCACCCTGGCCAAGGATGCTGGGGTTGCCCTCATTATTCAAATTTTAGGCATCACCCTCCTTTATGTGGTTCAAGTGGCTCTGGCCCAGTGGATGGGAGGTGTTCAGTTTGGAATTTACCAGTATGTGATTTCCTGGTCGGCTTTACTGGGTTTACCTGCCGGTCTCGGCTTTCCTCGCGCAGTTTTGCGTCTCTTCGCTGAATATCGGGTTAAGCAGGAATGGGGAAAACTCCGGGGGATTGCACGCAGCAGTTGGTGGCTCACCGTGGGCGCTGGGGTGCTGCTTGGGGCGATCGCAGTGCCGATTATCCTTATTATTAATCGCTATCGAGAGTTTACCTACGCCATTCCCCTACTCATGGGCCTAGGGCTCATTCCTCTCCAGGCTCTCTTACAATTACAGCTTTCCACTGCCCGGGCCATGAAGGATGTGACCCTAGCCTATGCTCCCTCGCGCATTCTTTGGCCTGTCGTCACGCTCCTAGGTGGCTACCTGTTGCTGGAGTCTAGTGGTTACCTGTCGGGACTGCGCATGATCTGGGTCTCCACCGCAGCCCTTACCCTGGTCTTGGGCTTCCAGCTCGCCCTCATGTTCCAGCGCTTTAATGATCAAGTGGAACCCGCTCAGCCTGTGTACATGAACCGGGCTTGGTTGGGTATTTCCGTGGTGCTTTTGATTCAGCAAGCCTTTGCCACCATCCTCAACCAAACCGATGTCATTATGGTGGGTTCCTTTGTGGGGCCAGAGGCAGCGGGAATTTACAGTGCATCCGTGAAAACCGGACTCTGGGTGAGTTTTGTCCTTCAAACCGTCAATATGGTGGCAGCGCCGGCCTTTGCGACCCTCTATGCCCAAAAGGACATGATCGGTCTACAACGGGTTGTTGCTCAGGTTACCCTCTGGATTTTCTGGCCATCGATCGCGATCGCCTTCATTCTCCTGATCTGGACCGAACCCATTTTGGGAATTTTTGGCCCCAACTTCGTTGCTGCAAATTGGTGGTTAAAGGTGTTGGTCCTGGGCCAGTTGGTCAACTCCCTGTGCGGATCCGTGGGCAGTGTTGTGATTATGACTGGATATCAAAACCAGTCGGCCCATATTTTCGGATACTCAGCCCTTTTGAATGTGGGTCTGAACTTTCTGGCGATTCCCACCCTGGGAGCTGTGGGCGCAGCGATCGCCACTAGTGTCACAGTGATTATTTGGAATCTCTGGCTGAGTGCCCTTGTGGTTCGGGAAGTGGATATTCGCTGCTCCATTTTCTATGCCTTCCGCCAGTGGCGATCGACTAGGATGGTAACGCCTACCCCAACTACACCAACGACGCTTACGCCCACAGGCGACTCCGCCGGCACAAACACTCAAAATCCCGCCACAGAAGCAGAATCTCCATCGGAAGCGCTAGGGAAAAGCACAGAAGCCGCAGAATCGAGCCCAGAGACCCCGAAACTAGATCTCCCTTCGCCTAACCCCCAGCAAGATACGAAGCAAGAGTAACCACTAGGACACCTCGAAAAATTCCAATTTCTACCACGGTGCCCACGTCACAATCAGGGTTGTGGCCGGCGGCGCAGCCGCCACAATTAACCGAGGTGCCCACTAGACACTTCCCATCATTGGGACGATCGGTGAGTCCTCTCGCCATTTCCCTACTCCTGGTGGAGATGCTCTCCCCAGATTTCCACCTACCCCCCACTGACCTTGGCGCGATAGCCCAGCTTCATTAAACTCGCCAACAACGTCTCACGGTGATCACCCTGAATCTCCAGGGTTTGATCCTTCACCGTTCCCCCTGTGCCACACTGGCCCTTAAGGGTTTTTAGGAGTTCCTTTAACGTCTCCGGCTTAGACTGAAACCCTGTAATGACCGTCACAGTTTTTCCTCCGCGCCCTTTCCGAGACGCTTGAATCCTCAGATCTTGCTGGTTGGGAGGAAGCTCAGGCACAGGCCGATCGAAGGCAGCATCAGCACTCCCAAACTCCCGGTAAACCACGGAATCACGCGCAGAAGAATCGCGACTAGACTTGGGCTTTCGTTTCGCAGCCATAATTATTCCCCCCTCGACAGATCCAGTTCATGTGGATCCAGTTAGTTTACTGGATCGATTGCGAAATGCCCGACAATCTTGGGGATGACCCCAGGGTGGCCCACCAGACATAAGGAGTATGGGCATGGCGGTATCGGGAATTGGGCTGCTCCTATCCTGACACTGCTCCTATCCTGACAAGTGAGGCACTACCGACCTCAGAGTGGATCAGTCTAGATCCGATGGCCTCAGGACTTTTGCCAGGGTATTTTGGAATTCCTCCGTCCCCTAAAACTTGCTTTTGATCTGCCGAATCTAGCCAGGCTCCTGGATCTAGCAAAGGACTGAATCCTCATCCTCAAAGTATGCGACAACCAAGGCCGTAAAGGCAAAAGCTAGGACGATCGGCACCGGACAATGGGACCAACAACTGAGACCTAATGTGACCGTACTCATCGCCAACGCCGAACCATAGCCCCAACGTTCCGCTGGACTAAACCCCTTCGAGGCTTTAATCGCCCGCAGGGCTTGGTGTGGAATTGGTTGGGGCATCACGGCTCCCGGCGGGAAAGCCCAGTAGTAGTAGCGTTCCACAAAGAGATCAGTCCAACCATGGGTATTGCACCATTCCTGGATCCAGCCGTGGGCAAAGCGTTTTGTCATGGGGACACCTGTAAAAACTCTAAATCGATAGTAGGGTCGGGAAAAACTGTGGGGTCACCTCGATGTAATCCAAACTTTTGGGAGAGAGCCCACGCAAAAATTAGGGTTGGATGGGGCGGCGGAGTTGCTCAACCCAAGGCATCGGGGTGTCCTAACGGCCAGTTATTGCTACGACCCAAATTGCTACAGCCAGTCATTGATGTGACTATTGCGCCAATAGACTCGTAAACCTGGGGCGGTTAACCCGGAGTTCGGCCAGCGAGGATAGGGCAAAATACGGTAAGAAATGCATGGGACGGCCTTGGACGGAACCCTATTCTAGGCGGGCTTGCTCCCCAATGAGAATGCTCTTAAATTGTTTTAAGAAATTGGCTTAAGTAAAGTTCATAATTCACTGCAAATCATCTCGATTAATCCAGACTTTTGCTGGGTACCTCGACTCGGGCACCTCGATTAGTACAGATTTTCACCGCAGTACCCACGGCAGAATCGGGGTTGGGTTGCGCGGCTGTGCCGCGCAACCCAATTAATTGAGCTGCCCACTCATTTAAATTTCTGTTTCTGTTCCGTGGTCTCCGCAGGATTTAGGGTTGTGGCGTGTATCGAAGCCGCACGCCACGATATAATCGAAGTGCCCTGTTCTATGAACTCGGTAAGACGTAGGGGTTGGGTACTCCATAGCATGTTGCAAGTGCGTCTGGCATGGGGAATAACCTTGATGTGGGCGGGGCTATTTCTGTCTTGTACGGTACTGAGGCGAACAGTACGGTCGGTCGTCGCCTGTCGGTCGTCGCCATGGAATCCATCGATGGCATGGGGACACAGATCAAATAGATTAATAGGTACCCCGAGGCACCCCGACAGAGATGGGGTACATCGGGGTACATCCAGCTTCACTGCGGTATTGGCCGCCATCACAAACAACGCGGCTCTGGGCGTCTCCCTCGCCCCTTATTAAGACGCTAGCGGTTTTTCGCAAATCTGGACGAACCCCTTGAGTTTTAAGGGGGCCTAATATAGTATCAGGGCAATTTCGGAACTATGGCTGACTAAACATCTGGCCGATTGGCCTGCGTGGGGCCATAGCCTCAAAAAGACTTCAAATGACACAAGGAGAAGTCCTGTGGATCGGTGGCAACCTAACCAAGTCACGAATTTGCAAGAGATTGGTTCCTTCCTCCAAGGGCAACGGGAGCAACAAAACATCACCTTGCAGATGGTGTCAGATGCGACTCATATTCGATCGGGCCTGCTCCAGTCCCTAGAAACCGCCGATGTGGCCAAGCTACCTGAACCCGTTTACCTGCGGGCACTCCTCAAACGATACGGGGAATTTTTGGGCCTTTCAAGTCAAGCCTTGCTCGATCGCCTAGACGATAAACGGCCCTCGTTCAATGAGGTTCCGCCTCCGTCAACACCGGAACCCACCGCTTCGGCCACCTCGAATGCTGGCCCATCATCCCAAGCCCCACCGATCATCGGCTTCCCCCGCCTCAGCACCATCCAGACCAGCGACAGCCGCGACGGTACGACCCCGTCTGTCCTCCCCAATGCCAAGCCCGTTGCCCTAGGCGGTTCGGGCGGTGACTCCCCTGACCTACAGTCCCCCACCGCCCTGTCACAATTGGCCGCAAGTGCAGCCGTCGTGAGTTCCCCTCACTCAACCATCACCGGTGATTTGCCTTCAACACCGGAGGCTGTCCCGAGTTCTGACTCGAGCCAAGATCTTGCACCAGAGCCGAAAAAGGTAAAACGGATCGGTCTCGTCTCATCACCGGAGCCCGCTCTGGCTTCCCTCGCCACGCCCCTCACTTCCCCAAACTCCCAGGCCCCCTCTAGCCCCTGGTCCGCCATTCAACCCCTAGCGATTGGAGCTGGGGTACTTCTCGGCATCACCGTTCTCGGTTGGGGTGTGCCACAATTACTCTCCACTCCCCAACGGGAGCGTCCCTCCACCCCTGAACAAGCCCAAACTGAGCTCCCCCCCAGTCCCGACAATGGCAATGCAGCGGCACCTAACCCCGTCGAGGCCACTGCCGTGACTCCCAGCCGTGTTCCAGCTGCGGATCCCACCGCCCTTCCCCTCACCCTGGAAGTTACCGTTCGCAGCGAAGCCTCCTGGGTCCGCATGACTGTGGATGGAACGGTGGCTTACGAGGGATTAATGGAAGCTGGGAGTCAACAGCGCTGGACGGCCCAGGAGCAGGCATACCTGGAAGTCGGGCGATCGGATCTTGTCTGGGTTGCGGTGAATGGCCAACCTGCCCAGGTATTGGGCGACGAACCGAACCCCGAACAGCGGATCTTTCCCCAGAATCCCCCCAGCAATGATTGAGCCCTGACCCTAACGTGACCCAGTTCAGCCTGAAATATGTGTGAATGCTGTGGGAGGTTTTCAGTGCCCCAGATTCTAATTATTGGAGGAATGGGGCAAATTGGTCGAGCGATCGCAGGAGACTTGCTCGCCCACACCAATGCTGACCTGATCCTCACGGGGCGCAGGCTACCCAGCAGCCGCGACCCCCTGGCGGCTAACAGTCGGGTTCGCTGTCTCCAATTGGATGTGGAAGATGGCGATCGTCTAGCTTTCCTCATCTCCAGTGTGAATCTAGTCATCCACTGCGCCGGTCCCTTTGATTACCGGGACCAACGGGTGTTGCGCACCTGCATTGAGAATCAAGTGTCCTATTTGGATGTGAGCGACAGTCCTCGCTTTGTCCAAGATGCCCTGATGCTCAGCGATCGTGCTGCCGCCGCTGGGATCACCGCCGTGGTTAGCACCGGAGTATTTCCCGGGATTTCCAACAGCCTGGTGCGGTGGGGCATTGAAGCCCTCGATCGCGCCGAATCCGTGCATTTGAGCTATGTGGTCGCCGGATCGGGTGGCGCAGGTACCACGGTGATGCGTACCACCTTCCTGGAAATTCGCCATCCTTTCCAGGGCTGGGTCCACGGTCAGTGGCGATCGATCGTGCCCTATTCCGCACCAGAATGGGTCACCTTTCCCGATCCCTATGCCAAAGCCCAGGTCTATTGGTTCAGCACCAGTGAAGCTGCTACCCTACCCCGCAGCTTTCCCCAGCTTCACACCGTCACCACCAAGTTTGGCTCCCTGCCGGGCCTCTATAACCAGCTCACGGGGTTAATGGCTCGTCTCCCCCCGATCGTGATCCAGCAACCCTGGATCATTGAAGCATTGGCCAAGGTCAGTTATGGTATGACTCAACTGAGCGATCCCTGGACGGGAACCGGCGTTGCGATCCGGGCCCAGGTGGACGGTCAGCACCAAGGAAAGCCAGCTCGGGCAACGGCAACCTTGAGCCACCCCCAGATGCTCCTAACCGTTGGGGCCGGTACCGGGAGTCTCGCCCAGTTATTGCTCCAGGGTTGGCAGCAGCCCGGCATCTGGCCTGTGGAACAGGCATTGCCCTCCGCCTTGTTCCAAAAACTCCTGCAGCAACGGGGAATCCCGTTAACTCTGGATGTAGACCTGGATATCGAGAGTCTCTAATGGGCACCTCGATTAATTGGGTTGCGCGGCTTCGCCGCGCAACCCAACCCTGATTCTGCCGTGGGCATTGCGGTGAAAATCTGTATTAATCGAGGTGCCCTAATGCTCCAAGGGAAGAAATGCTAGGATAGCTCTACCAGGGAACAGTAGATTCGCTATAGGGCTCAGAGGAGTCCAATTGGGCCAGGGCCTAGGTAGGTCAAGTTGGAGACCTGGGTTATTATGACTTGCAAGGTCTCCCTGGAGAGCGAGTTATCGCGGCTAGCGCTGAGGTGAGGCTGGATGTACCCCGCCTCCGACAGGGTGTATCTTGATCCCTGTACCTCATACAACTGATAAATGTTATCTCTTTGGGGCACCTCGATTAATTCAATTTTTTGGGAGACAGCCCACGCAAGAATAAGAGTTTGGGTTGGGCGGCTTCGCTGCCCAACCCAATTAATCGAGGTTCCCTTTGTCAACACTTTTTAACTTTCTTAGCACCAGTTCGTTTGTGAGGTGGGTCCCATGCAGCCACAAGATCCTAATTCCAATTCATCGTCTTTCCCCTTTGAGGCGGACCCCCAGGCATCGTCTGCTTCCAACGCCGCTGCTAACGGATCTCAGCAGCCCGAGCAAGGCCAAACAAGACGGGTTAAGCGGCAACGAAAATCCCAACAGGCTCCCCCCGCCGGCACCTTGCCCCACTTGGTACCCAATGTTGCCAACATTCAGATGATGCCAGTGGCCTACCACGCGGCCCCTTCCCAGGACGACACCTCGGATGACTTTGACCTCAGGCAGTTCCTGATCATGATCCGCCGTCGTGCTGCATGGGTTGGCGGTGTTGCGGTGACAGTTACGGCCTTAACCTGGGCAAGCACGTTGACAAAGAGTCCCGTTTACCAAGGATCCTTTGATTTATATTTATCCCTCGGTGAATCGGCACGCGTCTCCTATCGCTCGGATCTGATTGGTCTGGCCCGGGAATTGCAAACTGAACTGGGAATTGTGACGCAAATTGAGATCCTCAAAAGCCCCCTCCTCCTCAACCCGCTTTACCAAAGCCTGCAGGCAAGCTATCCAGATCTCACCTTTGAAGAACTCAGCGATAATCTTTCCCTCACCAATCCCCGAAGCTCCCAAATCCTAACCATCAGCTACCAGGGAACGGACCCCGAGCAAATTGAAGCGGTGCTCCAGGCGGTCTCTGAAACCTACCTCGCCTATAGCCTCCAGCAGAAAAAGGATTCCCTGATCCAGGGGATTGCCTTTGTGGACCAGGAACTCCCCAAAGTGGAAGAACGGGTGCAGAGTAAACGGCAGGAGCTGGAAGCCTTCCGTCAAACCTATGCCTTAGTGGATCCCGAGGCCAAGGGAAGTCAGCTGGCCTCGATCCTGCAGACCCTGCAACAACAACAGCGCGAGACCCAGGTGGCGTTTGTGGAGGCCCGATCGAAGGCAACGGTTCTGCAGCAGCAGCTGGGATCCTCCGCAGATATTGCCATCACCTCTGCCATCCTCAGCGAAGCCCCCCATTACCAGGAAGCCCTCAACGAACTGAAGGAAATCCAGCGCCAGATTGCCCTAGAGTCGGCCCGATTCACGAGCAATAGCCCCCAGATTCAAGCGCTGGTGGATCGGCGCCAGAACCTGGAATATCTACTTCAAGTTGAAGCCCAAAAGGTGCTGGGAACCAACCCTGGTGGGCAGCTTAATGACCACATGACATCGATCCCCCTAGAGTTTGCACGCCAGTTGGCCGATCTGAGTGTGACGGTGCAGGTGCTGCAAGTGCGAGTGCAGGCCCTACAAACCGTTGAGCAACAAATTAGTCAAGAGTTTTCCCAAATTCCCCAGCTGGCAACCCAGTACGGAGACATCAAGCGCGAACTAGACATGGCCACCGAAAGTTTCACGCGCCTCCTGGCAACCCGTGAGAATCTGCAAATTGAAGCCGCCCAAACGGCTGTTCCCTGGAAGCTTTTGTCTACCCCCACCGTCCTAGAGACTCCGATCGCCCCCAATGTTCCCCGCAATCTCCTGACGGGACTTCTGGCCGGACTCGGTCTCGGGGTCGGTGCCGGGATGTTGATCGATCGACTGGATAATGTGGTCCATGATGTGGACGAACTCAAAACCCTCAGTGGGCTGCCCCTCCTGGGCCGGATCCCCTACAACAACGATTTGGAGAACTTCGATACCCGCACCGGATCCAGCTTGACCGGCGCCACCTCATCGCTGAACTTAGGCTCTGACCCTGCCCAAGCCCAATCCCAGATGGGAGAATATCGCACCTCTCCCTTCCTAGAAGCCTTCCGACTGCTTTACGGCAACCTCCGCTTCCGGCAATCGGATTCTGCGTTGATGTCCTTTGCGGTCAGTTCTGCCCTACTGGGAGATGGAAAGTCAACGATTTCGCTGTACCTGGCCCAAGCAGCAGCAGCCATGGGCCAGCGGGTCTTGGTGGTGGATGCGGATATGCGTTGCCCCAAGCTGCATCGCCGTCTGGGACTCCCTAACCTTCAGGGCTTAAGCAATGTGCTTGCCCGTAAGATTGACCCGGATCAGGTGATTCAAGTGATCGGTCCCAACTTAGCTGTGTTGACGGCGGGGCAGATGCCCCCGGATCCCAGCAGTCTTCTCTCCTCCAATCGGATGCAGTTCTTGATGGAGCGATTTGAAGCAGCTTACGATCTTGTGATTTACGACACGCCTCCCATGATGGGATTGGCGGATGCCTCAATCCTGGCCAGTTATATGGACGGGATACTACTGACAGTCGGACTGGGCAAGACCGATCGATCGGTGCTGCGCACGGTGCTGGAGAACATTAAGGTGGCCAACCTCCATGTTTTGGGATTGGTTGCCAATGGGTTGAACCATGGGAGTCAGTACACCGACAAGTACTACAGCTACTACAAGGATGCGGCCCGCTATTACCACGCGCCCCAGGACGATGTAGACGGAACCCTCGTTCCCGCGCCCATTGCATCGCCCGGTGAAACTCAGGAGCAAACCGTGGAAGAGAAGCCCTTTGAGGTCCCCCATTCCTCCCAGGGTTAGGGTGGTTTAAGACTCCACGTCATTGTTACAACCTCAGGGGACTCACCCCTCACCCTTTGGGAGTTAAAGACGTTACCTGTAACGTCTTTAACTCCCATTTTTTATGGAAAACCGCAACCCAACCCAGACCAACTTGAGGGCACCCTGATTAATTGGGGCGCCGCGCAACCCAACCCTGATTCTGCCATGGATACTGCGGTGAGAGTCTGTCTTAATCGAGGTGCCCAGTACTGTTGAGAATCATGCTGGATCTGACCTAGACAGGCAGCAAATCACTTTCGGTAAACTTGAATGCAAACGTGGGTGCCAACTTAACGGCAACCCATCCTTCATCCCGGAGGTGCTTCAGACCTTGACTGACCCGACTGCGA
This sequence comes from Prochlorothrix sp., assembly GCA_035285005.1. GTDB lineage: Bacteria > Cyanobacteriota > Cyanobacteriia > Prochlorotrichales > Prochlorotrichaceae > Prochlorothrix. Next base: position 3,838 of record JAYKIB010000039.1, on the reverse strand, counting down.
ATTCCAATCCCGGTCCTCATCCAAATGCCCAGCACAAGACCCGCCCGATCGATCGATCCCCGGGCACATCCTCCCAGCAGATCACCCCGTGGTCCGATCTAGACCCCTGTGCCCCGGCCCCACAGCGCCTTATCATTTTCACGCGCTACCCCACCCCAGGCCAAACCAAGACTCGACTCATCCCGGCCCTAGGACCCGAAGGAGCGGCGGGCTTACAACGGCAGATGACAGAACACACCCTGACCCAAGCCCGAGCCTGGGGCCAAGCCTGGGACCAAGCCTGGGACCGTCATCCCCCACCTCCCCTCATCCCTAATCCCCCTGATATCCTAGACCCTGACCTTCCAGGCCCTGACACGCCAAGTCACCTTGAAGTGCGCTACACCGGGGCTAGCGCCGAGGCCATGGCGGAGTGGTTGGGTGCTGGTGTGAGGTTTCAGCCCCAAGGAGACGGAGACCTAGGCGATCGAATGGGGGCTGCATTCCAAGCTGCCTTTGCCGATGGGATCGGGCGTGTCGTGATTATCGGCATCGACTGCCCCGATGTGAGCACAGCCCTCCTAGTCGAAGCCTTCGAGGCCCTCCAGACCCAGGATATCGTCCTCGGTCCAGCCACGGATGGCGGTTACTATTTGATTGGCCTACGCCGCTGGATCCCAGATCTTTTTACAGCCATGCCCTGGGGGAGCGATCGGGTGCTGCGCCTGACTCTCGATCGGGCCGAAGCCCTTCAGATCAGACCCCAGCAACTGATCCCCCTGAATGATATCGATCGACCCGAAGACCTCCCGCTTTGTGAGCGGTTCCCATGGGGACACACCGCATTGGCAGCCCTTGCCAGGAAATCGTTGGCAAGGGAAACATTGACACAGAAACCATTCCCGCAAACATCGTTGGCACCAGAACCAACGCAACAGCCCCTCCATGAACAGCCCTTAACGATCCTTTCCCCAAGCTCCCCTCCCCCAACCCTTTCGGTGATTATCCCAACCCTCAATGAAGCGGCCCACATTGGAGCAACGCTCCAGGCACTCCGCACCGCTACAGCCAATCTCCCCACCGAAGTTGAAATCATTGTGGTGGACGGGGGCAGCACCGATGCCACCCGATCCACTGCGAAAGCTGCGGGTGCCACGGTGATCACCACCGAGTCCGGTCGTGCCGCCCAACTGAACCAGGGTGCTCGGATCGCCCAAGGCACAACCCTACTGTTCCTCCACGGAGATACCCAAGTTTGTCCCGATTTTATCCACCCAATTGAAGTGACCCTAGCGCAGTCTGGGGTGGTTGCGGGTGCTTTTCAGTTGGCGATCGAGGGATCCGGCTGGCAATTGCGGGGGGTGGAGTGGGGCACCAACCTGCGCTCTCGGTTGTTGCAATTTCCCTATGGAGATCAGGGCTTATTTTTGCGTAAGTCCACTTTTGAGGCGGTTGGCCCCTTCGCTGAGATCCCGATTATGGAGGACTTCGAGTTGGTACAGCGCCTCCAGCGCCTAGGCCGGATCGCAACGGCTCCGGCGGCGGTGCGCACGTCGGATCGACGCTGGCGCAAGTTAGGCGTTGTGCGCACCACCGTGATCAATCAGTTGATGGTGCTGGGGTATTTCCTGGGCCTAGACTTGAATCGCCTTGCCCGGTTCTACCGCCGCCAGCGTGCCTTGGGATAGGTTTCCGGTTGAGGTTTTGATAAAGTTTTAAAACCGCAGGGTGGAGTGAGCACTCCCTAGACTGCGGCGATCGCGCCCAATGCCCCAGTCCACCTACCGTTATTCTATTCCCATGACTACCGATGCCCCCTTGGATACCACCGCTGTCTTGGAGGTCCTGCGCCCGGTGCAGGATCCTGAACTTCAAAAGAGCCTTGTGGATCTGAATATGATCCGAAATGTGGCGATCGACGGGGGCCAAGTGCGCTTCACCCTGGTGCTAACCACGCCGGCCTGCCCCCTGCGCGAGATGATTGTGGAGGAGTGCCAAAAGGCAGTCCAAACCCTGCCAGGGGTGGAAAGTGTTGAGGTGGAGGTGACGGCAGAAACGCCCCAGCAAAAGAGCCTCCCCGATCGTCAAGGTATTGATGGCATTAAAAATATTATTGCGGTCACCAGCGGTAAAGGTGGGGTGGGCAAAAGCTCTGTGGCTGTCAACTTGGCCGTTGCCCTCGCCCAAGCCGGTGCCAAGGTGGGCCTACTGGATGCGGATATCTATGGTCCCAATGCCCCCAATATGTTGAACCTGGCCGATGCCCAAATCACGGTTCTGGAGGGGGATGTGCTGGAGCCCGCCTTTAATCATGGGGTCAAGCTGGTTTCCATGGCCTTTTTAATTGATAAGGAGCAACCCGTCATTTGGCGTGGCCCGATGCTCAATGGCATCATTCGCCGCTTTCTCTACGATGTGCAGTGGGGCGACCTAGATTACCTTTTGGTGGACCTGCCCCCAGGTACGGGGGATGCCCAGTTAACCCTGGCCCAGGCGGTGCCTATGGCCGGTGCCGTGGTGGTGACCACGCCCCAAACCGTGGCACTCCTGGATGCTCGCAAAGGCTTAAATATGTTCCGGCAGTTGGGGGTGCCGATTTTGGGTTTGGTGGAAAATATGAGCTACTTCATCCCGCCGGATCTACCCGATCGGCGTTACGATATTTTCGGCTCCGGTGGCGGTGAGAAGGCATCCCAAGAATTAGACGTGCCGCTGTTGGGCTGTATTCCCCTCGAAATTGCCCTGCGAGAAGGGGGTGATGGGGGCACACCGATCGTCGTTAGCCAGCCCGAGTCTGCCTCGGCCCAAGCACTCAAAGCGCTCGCCCAACAGGTGGCAGCCCGAGTCTCGATCGCAGCCCTGACCTAGACTCAAAGTCCCCATCCCTGCCCTGCACCTCCCCCCCCACGGCAAAGAGAGTCACCACTAGAGGGCACCTCGATTAATTTAGATTGTCGTCCTGTGACCCACGCAAGCATGAGGCTTGCGGCGTGCGGCGCAGACGTGTGCCACAATTAATCGAGGTACCCTATACTTCTGGGAATTTCTTGGGACTCTTGCTGCACGGTCATTGCAGCGACTCACTCGATCAGCGCCTAAAGCGAAAATCCCATTGTCAGCAATGCTTGGGGGATGATACTTCTTGGGATTCAGTGGATTCTCCCTAGTGTGACCTAGGGATACTTCATACAATTACGGGTGGGCACCTCGAAAAATTAAAGTTCTTGCCCAGTGACCCACGTCAGCATGGGGCTTGGGTTGGGCGGCGCAGCCGCCCAACCTAATTAATCGAGGGGCCTGGGTCATAAAGGGGCATCCCAAAGCATCTGCACTTTCATCCGTGACCCACGTAAGAGTCAAGATTGTCGCGGACCCCTTTCCTGTGCCACCCGTCTCAGTTAGTTGTTATAAGTTGCGCCTGGGTTGCTCTCTCCGACCTGTTGTGTCCTTGGCTTATGCTTAAAAGAACAGACTCTGCCTACGGCTTGATCCCAGTTTGGACAACCCCAGAGGGCGATCGTCGTTATCTATTAATCCTCCACCAAAAAGGCCATTGGGCCTTTCCCAAAGGCCATGCAGAACCCGGGGAATCTCCCTTAGAAACTGCTCGCCGGGAAGTGGAAGAAGAAACAGGCTTGACAGACTTAGTCATTGTGCCGGATCAAACCTTTGTGGAGCACTACGAATTTACCCAAGATAAAGTTCCCCCTGTCCAGATTGCCAAAACGGTGACCTATTTTCTTGCCCACGTTCAATCGACAGCGGATGGCAATCCTCCCCCGATCGTGCTTCAAGAAGCTGAAGTGGCCCAGTACCGGTGGTGTAGTGCCACGGAAGCTGAATCCCTCATTACTTTTGG
>JAYKIB010000038.1:0-7476 GCA_035285005.1 Prochlorothrix sp. | reverse complement strand
TTCATCACAAAGGATGCGCCGTTGCTAGTATTCCCCGTCACATCCGAAAAACCCGCCGAAAAGGTTAGGGGGATATTGAACGGTGCGACCCCCATCCCCAGATTGAGGGCGCTGCCTCCCCAACTAGTGGCAAGGGATACACGGGGGTGTACTTTCAGGCCGACCCCTCCAAAGAAGTTAGGATCGTTGGTTCCCGCATCGATCGCGCCCTTAGACCGGAACCCTCCAGTGCCAACACCAGCACTCACCGACAGGGGCAAAGGATTAGCCGAGCCGGGGCTGAGCGTAAAGGTTTTACTCGCAACCCCATAGATTGTTTCCTTCGCATCCGTGGCATCCCCCCAATCCAAAATATTGGACCAGCCGATCGCCAAACCCAAGTTTCCTGCATCCGCAAAAACCTTGTGTAGCTTCAAACCAATGCTACCGCTGTCGGCGAAATCATCTGGGGAAATACTCGTAATCCCCAAGGATGTTTCCAGACCCACGGTGTCACGGGCATTGCCAAACCCCATCCCCACCGAGAAAGAACCATCGACTGAACGACCTGCGCCGCCCAGATCAGCCCGACCAGAACTGCCCACAAAGGCATTCCCCCAACTGGCACCAAAGGCAGAAGGAACCCCAAAGCTGGTGCCTGGAGACGGAATGGGTTTGGGAGCTGGGACAACGATCGGGCTAATATCAAATCCCTGTAGATCAATGGGATTGAAGGTATCACCCGTAAATTGGGATGAATCTGGGGCTTGGGACAGATTTTGTCCGAGGAGGAGAGGGAGGCTATGGGTTGGGGGATAGGCGGTAGAGGTGTTAACTAGGTCTTGCCAACTTAAGAGGTTTGCTGGAACGGCAGGGGGCAGTTCAGCGGTGGACCTTTGGGATGTCGTCGGTGCCGAGGACAGCACCGTGTTGGAGGGGAGAGAGCCAAACTGAACAATGGGAGCCTCAGTTTGGGGGACAGCCGTAGCCAGGGTGGCTTGACCACACCACGCTACAGTTGCAAGGGCTGTGACAGAAAGCCCGAAAATATGATGATGTTTCATGGCTGTGAACCACTCCTCAACCGGATGTTTATGACGAATGATGACCTATGCTGTCTGGTGCATGGGTGGCGATTGATCTATTCAAGATGCAGGAACATTTTTCAGGGGATTCCAGCAGTTCCGTGCGTTTACCCTAGTCTTTCTGGCTACAAAAATGCAATAGCCCCCTGTTTTGTTCCGGGTTAAGGTGCTATGCCCCGGACTAAGGTGCTAATGACTGTGGGATCCCTGAATAGTATATCCTGTGGGAACCTGAGTCTTGGAAATCCTTAAAATGCGACCATTTTCGCCTAATCATTGGGTTCTGTAAAGGTGGTAAGTCAAGGTGAGCAGTGTCGGGTTGTTCCGGAGGTGGGGCTGGCTGGGTTGGATTGGGGGTAGTTGGGGCCGATCGACTGTTGCGTGATTGTGAGCGATGCGGGGTGCTTGAGTGATGGATCTTAATCTCTGCAAGGGTGAAGCGTGAATGCAGGGAAGTCAGGGTTTAGAATGCAACTATACAGACAACTCTACAAGCAACTCTCGCACTTTATCAAAATCACATTACATAAGGACTACTCTCGATGCCCCGATCGCAACGCAATGACAACTTTGTCGATAAAACCTTTACGGTAATGGCGGATATCATCCTTAAGGTGCTGCCCACTAATAAGGAAGCCAAGGAAGCCTTTGCCTACTACCGGGATGGGATGGCGGCCCAGGGGGATGGGGAATATGCCGAGGCGATGCAGAACTATGAGGAAGCGCTGAAGCTAGAGCAGGATCCCAACGATCGTAGCTTTGTGCTCTATAACATGGCCTTGATCCACACCAGCAATGGAGATCATGATAAGGCGATCGAGTTTTATCTTCAGGCGATCGAGCAAAACTCCCGAATGCCCCAAGCCTTTAACAATTTAGGGGTGATTCACCACTACAAGGCGGAGCAACTGAAGGAGCAGGAGAAAGTGTTGCGCAGCCAGATTGACTATGCGGAAGACCAGGGAGAAACGGAGCAGGTCCAGGAGTTGCTGAGCCAAGCGGAAGCACTGGATACAGAAGCAGAAGCGCTGTATACCCTGGCGGCGGACTATTGGGTGCGGGCAATTCAGTTGGCCCCCAATAACTACATTGAGGCCCAAAACTGGCTCAAAACCACAGGCCGTTCTAAGATTGACGTTTACTTCTAGGAGTGTGGAAAACCATGAGCCTCGATCGCGCTGACGTTGAAAAAGTGGCCCTCTTAGCCCGTCTCCAGTTGACCCCGGCGGAGGAAGAGCAGTTTACACCCCAGCTCAACAGTATTTTGGGCTATTTTGAGCAGTTGAGCGAGTTAGATACAGAAAATGTGCCCCCCACCACCCGTGCTATTGATGTGAGCAATGTGGTGCGGTCCGATGTGCAATCCACCTATCCCGATCGGGAGGCGATCCTCAACTGTGCGCCGGATCGGGATGGGGAATTTGTGCGGGTACCCAAAATTTTAAATGAGGAGTAGGAACGGGTGAGGGATTCAGCGGCGGAGACAAATGGAGACACCAGCGGGAAGGCGGCTGCCGATCAACCTGGGATCAATCTTGCTGGGGCCAATTCTGCTGGGGCCAATTCTGCTGGGGCCAATCTTACTGCAGCACTGGACGCAGCAGTCCATTTTGGGATCGATCGCCGGCAGCCCCAACCCGCTCCGGCTGCGGTCGTCCAAGCCCTAATTGCCGCAGAACAACAGGCGAAAGCCCATCGGTTTCGCCACGACTATGGGCAGGTGCTGGGTACCTGGCGTTTGACCTTTATTACGGGCACCCGCAAGGCACGGCAACGGGCAGGGATTGCCCTGGGGGCGGGCAAGTTTCTGCCGGCTTGGGTCAAGATTACGATCGGCTACGGTCAGGGTGCGCTTCCCACGATCGGAGGCCAACCCAGTCCAACACCGGAATCGGACCACCAGGGTCAGGTGCTCAATACGGTGGCCTGCGGGGGTCTGAAGCTAGCAGTGGGCGGTCTAGTCCAGTTACACCGCAATCGAATTCTGGCCTTTGACTTCACGCGAATGACGGCCTCATTGGGCGCATTACCGCTGTACTCCGGCTATATTCGCCAGGGGGCCGATCGGGAACGCAGGTTTTACCAGCAGCCGGTTAAGGAGCAGGCATTCTTCACCTATTTCTGGATCACGGAGCAGGCGATCGCAGCCCGAGGACGGGGCGGAGGGCTGGCCCTGTGGGTCCGGGAGCCGGAGGAGACCTAGGACTCGATTAATTGGGTTGCGCGGCTTCGCCGCCCAACCCAATCCTGATTCTACCGTGGGTACTGCGGTGAAAATCTGTATTAATCGAGGTGCCCTTTAGAGGATTGATTTCAAGATTGTCTTCGAGATCGATCATGACCAATCAATCTGACTTCTGGGCGGCTTTTTCCGCTTTTTCCGCCTCAACTTCGGCCTGGAGTTGGGCCAGCTCCTCCGGGGTCATGGATTCCAGCTGTTTTTGCAGGAGGGCTTGCTCGTAGTCCCGTCGTTGTTGGCTGTAGGTCATATTTTGGGTGCCAACCCGGACCAGATAGGTCAACACCCAACCCAAAAGGAGCACCACCATCAGCCCTTGGCTCCAAATGCCCGCATCAATGCTGTCGTAGCCCACTTTCTCCAGGCCAAAATACAGCAGCCAGCCCCCCAGGAGCATCGCTAATCCAATCCCAATGGCGTCAATTCTTCGCATTGTCTCTGAGGTGGTGTAGTGGGGTGGTCTGGCAGGGGCTCTCAAGTTTAGGCCAATTTTAAGCCGATCGGGGGCGGGGACGGGGGCGGAAGTTGAGGAAAGGACTGAGGAGCAGAATACCGGGGAAGAAAAAGAACATGAAGAAGTACATGATGACGCGCTCGATCGATCCCGCCGCATACCAACGCTTCTGCAAGTAGAAGTACACCGCCAAAGGCATCACTAAGAGGAAAGCGCCAGCAAGGCCCAGGTAGATTGCTGCGGTCAGTAGCAGCTCCGTATCCAGGAGGTCGAGGGAGAAGGGAAGGTCGAGTCCTAGGGTTTGGAGTTGGTCGGTTATAGCGGTCATAGGGTCAGTGACGATCGCGTTAATTGAGTCCTTTGGTAGCTTAGCTTAATTCGTTTCGGGTTGCGATCGAGTTGCGGCGATCCGGTTGCGGCGATCGAGTCGCGATCGGGGGCCACGATTCTAGCCAGGTGGGATCACAACCCGATTGGGGGCCAAGATTCTGCGGGACACGACACCGCAGGGACTATGGGGCACCTCAAAAAATCAGAGTTTTCGCCCAGTGGCCACGGCAGAATCAGGGGGGTGGCAGGCGGCTGCGCCGCCTGCCACAATGAATCGAGGAGACAACGATTAGTGAATGATTGATGGCACACCCTCAGACACGGTGAGCAACGGACTCGCCGGTGGGCGATCCCAACACTAGGGTGGTGAGATCACAGTAAAACCGGGTTTAAGCTGACTTGGGCCAAGATTCTCAACCCGAAACCGGATCGAATCGCTCCAATCCATTGTTTTTGCCTCAATTTCCCAATCCCCCACCTGGAGCGACCAATCGAGGGTCCCAGTTTGGGTGGTAGCCAAGGGCTGACCATTCAAAACCCAAGTCACGGGAGTCTGGGGCGGCTGGGCCAATTGGAACTGGATCCGTTGGGGGGAACGATCGTCCCGGCCATACTCCCCCTGGGTCGGGTTCGAGGGAGGGAAGGTCGCCGCCCCCTCTGGCATCCTGGGCCTTGAAGCGTCTAATACCGGAGCGTCTAATGCCGAGGCGTCTAATGCCGGGTCGTCTAATGCCGGGTCATCTACGAAAAATCGATCGCCTGACTCCGGGAAAACGATGTTATTCGAGGATGGGCGACGATCGGCCTGGGAAGCAGGCTGAAAATCTTGATGGACCGCAACCTGCGCCGAGGGAGATGTATGGGGCGTTAATGGCGCCGGTTCCGAGTCTCGGATTGCCCCAGGATCGATCGGGAGGTGACTCAGCGCAAGAGTATACTCCTGGACCGGCGTAAGGCAGGGATCCCCAACTTGGTCAAGAATTTCAGCGCAAAGGGTAACCTGGGGTAAATCTGGCTCAGTAAACGGCTCTGGATCATCAGTTTCGTGGAGCTTCAGCATAATTCGATGCCACAGGGGTGCTGCTCCCGTCACCCCCGAAACCTCCACCATGGCACTGCCATCAAAATTTCCAACCCAAGTCGCCACGGTATAGCGGCGACTGTACCCCACGGTCCAGGTATCGCGAAAACCCGAGGATGTGCCCGTTTTCACGGCTGTGGCAAAGGGAAGGCGCAAGGCGGAGTCCACACCGAACGCTTGGGCACGGGCCGGCGCATCGGCCAGCATATGGGTCACTAACTGGCTCGTCACGGGGTCTAACTGGGGCACAGTCGCGATCGATCCCGGTTGGGTCTCCAAGCCCGGAATCGTCGTCAGTTGCAGCCCCCTTCCCTCCCGCGCCAAGGTGGCATAGGCACGGCCCAACTCCCACAGGTTCACCTCACCACTGCCCAAGGCAAGACCTAAACCGTAGAACTGAGATGATTGTGCCAAACTTCCAAAGCCTAAAGTCTGTAAACGCTCTAAAAATCGGGGAACCGTGACCTGCTCCAGCAGACGCACCGCAGGTAAGTTCAGGGAATTGGCCAGGGCAAGGCGCACGCGCACCGGTCCCTGAAACTGACCACTGTAGTCCGTGGGGCTGTAGAGTTGGGCACCGGGAATGGGGTAGTGGGCGGGACTGTCCTCAAGGCGATCGGTGGGGTCAAGCCAGCCCGATTCAAAGGCAAGTTGGTATAAAAATGGCTTCAGGGTCGATCCCGGCTGCCGCAGGGCCTGGACCCCGTCATTACGGCCTTGGACGGCCTCAAAGTAATCCGGAGAGCCCACATAGGCCAGGACTTCCCCCGTGGCATTATCGATAACAAGGGCAGCACCATGGGTCACATTTTGGGGGACCAGGGCGCGGGTCACCTGCTGAACCTGGGCTTGGACAAAGGCTTGCAGGGATCGATCGATCGTGGTGGGCACCTGGGCTCCCCAGGACGGGGGGATCTGATCACTGAGCCAGAAGAGAGCCTGGGGCGCGAAAAGGGGGCTCGGATCGTGGAGGGCAAGGGTGGGGGTTTGACTGGCGATCGTGGTGGCTTCGAGGCGGGTGAGTTGACCGGTGGCCACGAGGCGATCGAGGATGTAGGCTTGGCGCTGGTCTAGGGCAGCAGGAGCAGCGTAGGGATTGAGACCATTGGGGTCATTGGGAATGGCAGCAAGGCGAGTGGCTTGACTCCAGGTGAGATCAGCGGCAGGAACCCCAAAATAGAAGCGGGCAGCAGCTTCCACACCGTAGAGGTTGCTACCCATGGGTAAGCGGTTGAGGTAGGCCGCTAAAAGCTCAGATTTACTTAAGCCTGCCTCTAAGCGCCATGCCACCCAGATTTCCCGTAGTTTGGCGACCCAGATATTTTCAGGACTGGGGGACCAAAGCCGCGCCAATTGCATCGAAATCGTCGAAGCACCGCTAACAACCTCCCCCGTTTCCAGGGCTTGGCCCACGGCCCGCACTCCTGCCACCCAATCTACGCCCCAGTGTTGGTAAAAGCGCTGGTCTTCTGCGGCGAGGATGGCGGCAACGAAGGTCGGGGAAATTTGCGCGAGGGGGACGGTGAGGGTGCGATCGTGACTGGGACTCAGGACGGTACCGAGGGGTTGACCACTGCGATCGAGGAACATGAGGGCGCGATCGTCCTGGCGCAACTGGTCCGGGCCGATCGGGATAGCCAAGGGAATGAGGCGAAAGGTAAGGCCCAGCCCCAACAGGAGTCTCAAACCCCGACGCCAACCCCGGTACTGTCGCACTGGATTTCCCGAAGAATTTCCCGAAGAATTTCCCAATGGACTTCCCGAGAAATCATACGACTGTTTTTGCGCTGATTTCTGCCAAAACCACCCCATTATCTACTCCTTAAGCCTATGACTGATATTATCCTCTGCTCAATTGCCCCAGGTAGCCACTCCACTACACCCGTTGCGAGGGCTGCGGCAGGCGCTCCACTGGGATTCCCAATGGGCAACCCCCATTAGCGATCTCGATCGGCAACTCCAACCAGCAACCTCAATGGCCCCCATGCTATATAGCCCCATCATGCCATGGACACCCGATCGAGCCCGAGCAGGGGCTGATTGACTGACAAAAAATTCTGCATTGGGCACAAAAGCCGTGCCCCTACCAGACATTTGGGATCGTAGGGGTCAGGTTTCCTGACCCGCCCTCTGTGCCTAGATTTAACCGACTTTTGTCAGTCAATCAGGGTCCCCCCTTCTTAGAGGATGTTTGGAAACTTCGGCCAAGGGCCGTAGGCCCTGGCAGAATCCCCCTCAGTCCCCCTTTTGAAGGGGGAAGAAAAGGCTGTTCCCCCCCTTTACAAGGGGGGTTAGGGGGGATTTTCTT
>JAYKIB010000037.1:0-6245 GCA_035285005.1 Prochlorothrix sp. | reverse complement strand
AACCCATACAAACAACCCATACAAACATAGAGAGGGTGAGATTAACTCACCCTCCCCTGGATTGTTCTATTAACTGGCTCAAGCCTTGGAGCCACAGTCAGACTCCCCACTTCACTCGATTCAACCGCCTCGGTTAATCAAACAGAAGACGATCGGTGTCCCCAGATCGGAGTGTGATCTGGACACCGAACTGGAATCTAAGTTGTGCGAGGTGCCCGATCGACTCCCTAACTCAAGTCATGGAGGTTCTCACGCCACGGGTGTACCGAGATCAAAACTAAGATCAAACCGGATTACGTAGAATGATCGAATGCTCAGGTTGATCCCAGACCCCAGGGCCAGAAATGTCGAAATCACTCAACCCATGAGCGAAACTGGAGCGCAAACTAGACCCAAAGGGGGACTACTGGCCCACAGCCCGCGCCTGTTCCGTGGCCCAAGCAGGCGTGGGAGCAGCGGGACGGTTGGGACGCACCTGGGGTTGGGGCTGGGGTGCGGCAACGGTATTCCCGGACTGGGTCACCACCTGGACACAGTTGGGTGTGAACAGGAAGATACTTTCGCCCACGCGCTCTTGATGTCCATCAATGGCATAGGTTCCCCCCGCCACAAAGTCCACTGCCCGCTGAGCCTGGTCGGGATTCATCATCGTCAGGTTCAACACCACAGACTTTCGATCTCGCAACGCCTGAATCGCCTGGGGCATTTCCTCAAAAGAACGCGGCTCCATCACCATGACTTCGGTTTGGCCGTTGACTGCACCGGGCATCCCAATCACGTTACTCATAGTCGTTGTAGTTCCTAAGCTTGTTGCAGTTGTGGTTCCAATGCCAGCACGCCCTCTCATCCGGCGGCGAGGTTGAGACTCCTCTTCCAGCGGCGGTGGCGGTGCGACCTCTTCCTGGTAGATCGGCTCGTACTCCTCGCCGTCCACCTCGTCATAGTCATACTCGTAGTCCACTGAATAGTTCAAGCCAACAAAGTCACGTAGCTTTGTGAAAATCGACACAGTTCACACTCCATTACAATTCGACATTTCTGTAGAACAACCACCGACTTTACCGGGAGGGGCGTTAAATGGCATTGAGTATACAGCAACCCCTTCGTTTTCCAACACTATTTTTCAAACCTGAATTAATTAAAGGGTCGGAAAATGGGGTGTTGTGACTCGAAACCAGGGGATCCCCCCCTGAGATAATCGACCCTACTCAAACGGCTAAACCATGTCAGGATCGATCGCTCTAGGATCGATCGCTTGAAGGGTTTGCCGCGAGACGAGACTAGTACAGTTCCTGGTCTTGGCCCGTCTAGGTTAGCGGATTCAACCCTACCCCTTGACTCCAGACCAGGCGCTACAACAACACACGGGTATCTCGATCAATTATGGGGGGCAACTGCACCACCCGACACAACCCTGATTCTTGCGTGGACCCCTTCCCCAAGACCGGGAGATTTTAAGGGGGCCAAACCTGGTTTGGATTTAGGAATTCATGGGGTTCAGGGAACAGTGCGCTTCTCAGAACCGGGGGGCTGTAGGAGAGGCCAGAACACTGAATACCCTAGCAAGGCTATCGGCTCTAAGGCCCACTGTGGCAGGGTGAGATACGGAGACTCAAGCTCACAAGTAGGCTGCTCGGAACCTTGTCCCTGGGTTTCACCTTGTCAGAGTTCAACATCATCGGGGACAAGACGGATAGGATCCATACCCTCGCCTTTGAAGCTATGACTTCTAGGGATATTGTCGCTGGAGGCATCACGGTAGACTTGCCCCATCTTTGGAGCAGCATTGACGTTAAAAAGACTGAGGGTTTTCGCCTTCAGACCACTCATTGGGACGTGCCTAACGTAGCAGAAGATATGAAATCCGACTACCCTTTCCCCAAAGGATTGGGATTATGTTGTGATTTAATGACCTTCTTGCCTCCGTTGCGGCCCGAGCAGTTGCCCAGTGACTGAGAACAAGTTTGACGCGTTTGACGCCCCGCACAGCGGAGATCAAGGCCTCACCCTGCCTTAATAAACCAATCCCCTACCCTGTCCTGACCAGGGCTTCTTCTGGCATAAGGAACCAGATTAGCAGCCCCATCTTCAAGAAATCCAGCAGCAGGACGCAAATACCAGAGAATAACGCAGCTCATGCGTATTTATTCTGGATTACGTGCCGGTCCTAACGAGACCCCACAGGATTGGCAAGGGGGAATGAGGCTGCCAGCCCTAATCCCTTCAAGGGCTAGCTCCAGGAGGGCTTTGGCCCTAAAGGGGTGAGGCTACGGGGGGACGATCGCCAAATAAGCAGCTCCCCAGACGCACCATCGTCGAACCATTTTCAATCGCGTATTGATAGTCTCCGGACATTCCCATGGAAAGGTGTTGGAGATTGAAAATGGTACTTGACTGATCCCTTGCGTAGTGTTGCAAGTCTCGGAAAAATGCCGCTCCCTCTTCAAAAACTTTTAAGATTTCGGCGGTGGCCAGATTAGCCGGAGGAATGATCATCAATCCTTTGATTTGTAGCCTGGAATACGCTTTTAGGCTGGGTAACGCCTCCCACAATTCAGACTTTAACCAGCCGCCTTTATTGGGATCGGGCCGTAGCTTGACCTGGAGGGAAAGGGTGACCGATCGATCCAAACTATCTCCCACGTTATGTAGGCGTTCGGCGAGTTTGAGGCTATCTACGGAGTGGATCCAATCAAAATGTTCCACAGCCTTGCGGGCCTTATTACTTTGCAAGCGTCCGATAAAATGCCATGTCACATCTTCTAAATCCGCAAGAGCCGCCTGTTTTGGAATCGCCTCTTGAATACGATTTTCCCCAAAGTCCCGGATCCCAGCAGCATAGGCCAGACGAACCCGATCGGGAGGAACCGTTTTAGTCACGGCCATCACCCGCACCGTGGGAGGAATTGCCTCACAAATCTGGCGCATCCCGGCAATACGATCAGTATTCTCAGCGGACGGGGAGGATATTGGTGTCGGAGCAGAAGGGGAGTCAAAAGACATGGCGTAAGGGAGATGAAACAAGGGAACCCAAGCAGTAGTGGATGGAGTGCGTGTCATGTTTACCGAGGGATCGCCATCCCGACTCTCCCTCGGCAGAGCAGTCATAGGAGGGGCCTTTGGCCCGTTCCACAGTGAACCGATAACCGTTTTAGCGGCGCCATAGAGATCAGGAGCAACGTTACACCCACCCTTGGGCGCTCCGATCAATTGTGGCGTGCGGCCTCGCCGCACGCCATAACCTTAACTCTTGCGTGGGTCATTTTCGCAGGAGTTAAATGAATCGAGGTACCCCCTTGATATCGCAAAACTTGAGATCACGACGATTAATATCAGGGCACCTCGATTAATTGGGTTGTGCGGCGAAGCCGCGCAACCCACCCCTGATTCTTACAGGGGTCACTGGGCAAGAACTTTGATTTTTCGAGGTGCCCATCACAACGATTTTGGAGAGTTGTCCGAGTCCTCCGGTTCACGGGGCTCTAGAGGGTCTGATGCAGGCTGCGATCGATAGGGGGCAACGATCGACCCCAAGCCGTACCCCCCACAACACAGCAACAAACCATACAGATTCACCCCCAGATCCAGGGCATATTTGCCCCCACCCAACGCCATCCAGTCCGGGAAAATGGCCGTACCCGTGGCCCCTTCAATAACCCGTAACACCCCACAGAGAAAACCGGGCCAAAAGGCGAGGTGGAAACTGAGGGTACCGCCAGGGATCCAAAAGGCGAGGAGAAAAATGGGAGCAAGTCCCATCACCATGGTGCCGCTAATGGTGGTAGCACGAATCACGGCTGGGCCCACCTGGTCTCCCATGTAAATACTCAACAGGGGAATATTCCCCAGAATCGCGATCGCCACCATGGCCCAGCGGCCCCACCGGGCTTGGCTTTCCGTGGGCTGGCCCCGATAATTAAACCAGTCCCGGCCAGCCCACTTCGCGACGCTGGAGAAGGTGGAGTCGAGGGTGGACCCCGCACTGGTCAGCATAATCACGTTAAAGATCAAGAGCATCGGCAACCCAAATAGCTGGGGCACAGCCAGGCTGGGGGATCCTTCAAGACCATAGGCACGGCTATAGAGCCCGACCGCACTAAACAGCAAAATAAACCCGCCGCTAATGACCCCAGCCCAGATGAAGCCCTTGACCATCACCTTGGGGGAGGTGATGAAGCCCCGATCGGTCAGCACGGGATCGTGAAATGGATAGCTAAAGATTTGCACCGCCGCCAGTCCACAAAAGGTCAGGCCCGCCAGTTGAGTGTCACTATCCACGGCCATAACGCTCGTGACATTTTGCGCCAACCCAGGCCCCAAGGTCACCAAGATCACAATCAACAGAAAGGCGGCCAGAAGCATCTGCGCCCCATCCGTGAGCAAGCTACTGCGCAACCCCCCCCAGAGACTGTAGTAAACCGTAAATGCCGTCACCACCAAGGCGGCTAGCCAATAGCCTGCACTACCTTCGGGACCAAAGTAGAGGGAAAAAACCTTGGTGTTGGACCAGACTTCGTTGAGGAGGCGAATCCCGATCGCCAGCAGGAATAATTTGGCACACAGGCCGCCGTAGCGATGGACCAGAAAATCAGGCAGGGAGGAAAAGCCCCCCTTAACCCGAATCCAGTAGATGGCGATCGCGGCGGTGACAAAGCTGAGGTAGTAGATGGCATAGCCCACACCGCCCAGGATGCCAAAGGCATTACCCAGACTGGCGGCATTGTCGATCGACTTCGCGAAAATCCAAGAGATGGCCGCACTGGACACGAGCAGCCATAATCCCGGTGCTTGCCCCTGGGCTGACTGCCCTTCAAAGAACTCACGGGCC
Source organism: Prochlorothrix sp. (assembly GCA_035285005.1). Classification (GTDB taxonomy): domain Bacteria; phylum Cyanobacteriota; class Cyanobacteriia; order Prochlorotrichales; family Prochlorotrichaceae; genus Prochlorothrix. The sequence goes on along the minus strand of JAYKIB010000037.1, from coordinate 1,417 downwards.
GAGACACGATCGGGTGTGGTGCGCTGGACCACTTGAAAAATAAAAAACCCATAGCCCAAGAGAAAGGCCCAGGTCAGGGTAGATTGCATAGGCTCTAAAACCTCCACTAGAGTTAGATGGGGAGCATGTTGCGGCGGCTGATTTGCGCGGTGTGCACCTGATGGTATCCCCGCCACTCAATCACCGCAATAAACCTATAGCAATCGCCACGTTGCACCGAACCCATCTGCACAGAGGATACCCAGCCTCGCGATGCTCTAACCAACCCGGGGGCACCTCGAACAACGCAAAACTTTTGGGACATGGCCCACAGAAGTATCAGGATTAGTGGTGGGCACCTTAGCTACCCACCCCAATCAATCCAATTGCCCCGGTCTATTGTCACACCATCAATCTCGCCCATTTCGGCAAACAGCATCCCAGTCACTGGCAATACCACAAAAAGACCCTCCTGCGTCGTGAGGAAGGTCTTTTTCGTTACAGCATTAGGGCACCTCGATTAATTGGGTTGCGCGGCTTCGCCGCGCACCAAAACCCTAATTCTGCCGTGGGATCAGGACGTTCAATAATCCTAGACTCCCCCATCCCCGCCACTGGCAGCGTCAGCAGCAGGTGCACTAAGTCCAGGAAATGTGGCTCGCTTGATCTGGGTGAGCGCTGCTGCGGCTGCCCGGAGTTCTGGCGATGCGTTGGCAGGACCACCCGCACTTTCAATGGCCTCGGCAACGGCGGCAAGGGCGTCATTCAGTGCAGTTGCGACCACACTGTTGGCTACGCTGCCAGCACTAAGGCTAGCAGCGGTAATCAAATTATTCACAGCAGTGGCCGTGGTCCCCGTCAAGCCAGTACTGGAAAGGCCTGCACCACTCACAGCAGTTTGAACTGCTGCTGTCACAGCGGGGCTAACGGTAATCACAACACCGCCTGATCCCAACTGGCCTGGGGTAATACCGGCTTGGGCTAAGTCAGTCGCAGCGCCAGGTTCAAGCTGGGCAATGGCTGCGGGAGCACCGGAGGTTCCTGTGGCCTGACTGGTGGGTGTCGCGGTGACCGTTGTGTCCGCAGCCGAGTAGCTCGTGGCATCACTGTTAACCAGCGTCAAGCTAACGGACTCCGCACTCCCAAAGTCAATCTGTGCGGTGCCACTTTGGGTACTGCTTTCCGGACTGGTGGTTAGTGCAGCTCCTTCTGCGGTCGTGGTGGTAGTCACCCCGGTCACGCCATCAAAGCTGGTCCCGGCGGTGGGGGGTTCAAAGTTGGTGGTACCGGTGGCAGTGGAGTCGTTAGAAGGGTTAGCAACTAGGGCCGTACCGGCTTGGGCCAAGTGGGGGTTGAGCAGCAGCACACAACCGATCGCGGCGGCAGAGCAACTCCAACGCAGGGCAGCAAAGCGGGAACGCTTGGACAAAGTATTCAT
>JAYKIB010000036.1:0-4340 GCA_035285005.1 Prochlorothrix sp. | reverse complement strand
AGAGGTGGTAGTGCGGTTACTGCGGAAATTGGGCTATGAGGCCGATGTTGTCAACAACGGTCGAGAGGCCCTGGAGGCAGTGCGACAGGAAGTTTATGATGTGATTCTGATGGACTTGGAAATGCCGGAGATGGACGGACTGACGGCGACCCAGGCGATTAACCAGGCTTGGGCCGTGGAAACGAATAGCTGCGAAGCGTTCCACCATCGCCCCTGGATTATTGCCCTCACGGCCTATGCGACGGAGGAAGATCGTAAACGCTGCCGTGAGGCGGGAATGAATGGCTATCTCACAAAGCCAATTCGGATTGCAGAATTAGAACGTGCGCTGCAACAGTGCAGTTACCTGATTATTGGGTCTGAACCAAGTGCAGTGCAGACTTGGATCACCCCTAGTGATGCCGGAGGGTTACCCACGTCATGACTTCCTCTCCCCCCACTCCTCCCCCCCCCCAGAAAACGGTTTTAGAGAAGGCCAAAAACTGGTTGGGCCAGACGGGCCTGGGCCAAACGGTGATGGGCCAGTTGGTGCAAACCCAATTGGGGCGAACCCTGTTACAGTTGCGCCCCGAAGCAAAGGTACCGGAGTTAGAGATTCTGAATCCTGAGGATCTGCGTCCCAGTGTGCGCCGTAAGTTGGTAGGCGATCGTTATGCGTTAGGGCGCAGCAGTCGCTGCCAGTTCCAGATCCAAAATGAGCTAGTGAGCGGCCACCATGCCAGTTTGCGGCGCGATCCACCCACGGGGGGCTGGTTGCAGGGGCGGCCCCCCTATCTTCTCAAGGACGAGCAATCCACCAATGGTATTTATTGGGGGCGGCGCAGGGTGAAGGGGCTGGAGTTGCGCCATGGCGATCGGGTGACCCTGGGGCCGCCCGAGTTGATGAAGGTGGTGGAGCTGCGCTACTGGGATCCGCCGTCGATCTGGCTGCGGGGCCTGAAATACGGCATCTATGGGCTGGGGGTGGCGATCGTCCTGGCGGGGGCGGCGTTGGTTTGGGAATGGCGCAAGGTGCCGGTGCAGGTTTTGGGATCGGTCCAGGGACCGATCGCGGCCTACTCGAACGATAACCAACCCCTAGCCACCCTGGGGAGTGAAAGTCATGTGGAGCTGGATCGCCTTAAGGATTTCTCGCCCTATTTGCCCAAGGCAGTGATTGCTTCGGAGGATACCCGCTTTTATTGGCATTTTGGCTTTGATCCCTTGCGGATCGTGGGGGCGATCGTGATTCGTCTCGGGGGCGGGCAACTGGAGGGGGCAAGCACGGTGACCCAACAGATCGCCCGCAGTTTATTTCCGGACTATGTGGGACGCGATGATAGCCTGGGCCGCAAAATCCGGGAGGTGATTGTTGCAACCCAGCTCGAAACCTTCTATAGCAAGGATGAACTCCTCCTCACCTATCTCAATCGGGTTTATCTGGGGGTGGGCTATGGCTTTGAGGATGCGGCCCAGCAGTATTTCCTCAAGTCGGCGCGGGATTTAACCCTCTCGGAGGCGGCGACCTTGGTGGGGATTTTACCCGCCCCGAATGGGTTTAGCCCCTGTGAAGATTTGGAGACGGCGCGGGGATTACGCAACCGGGTTGTCAATCGGATGCTAGAACTCAATATGGTGACGGAGGAGGAAGCCCAAACGGCCCTCCGATCGGTGATTAGTTTTGATCCGGCGGTGTGTGACACCAGTGGCAGTCTGCTCTTTCCCTATTTCTATGGTCGCATCATCGATGAGCTGGATGCCCTCTATGGACGATCGGTAACGGACGACGGCAACTTTATCATCGAAACAAGCCTGAACTTGGACCTACAAGCCCTGGCGGAAACGACGCTGCGCGAGACCCTGCGGACCCAGGGGAATCAATACGGCTTTGACCAGGGGGCGGTGGTGACGCTGGATGCGAAAACCGGATCGATCTTGGCCTTGGTGGGGGGCTTCGACTACCAAGAGAGCCAATTTAACCGGGCGACCCAAGCCCTGCGCCAACCCGGATCCACCTTTAAGGTTTTTGCCTATGCAGCGGCCTTGGAAGCGGGGATCTCGCCTCGCAAGGGCTATTCCTGCGACTCCCTCACCTGGCAGGGCCAGTTCTACAGTGCCTGTGAGCGCAGCAGTGGCACCATTGATATGTACCAGGCACTGTCCCAGTCGGAAAATGTGGTGGCGCTGCGGATTGCCCAGGATGTGGGGCTGGGGGCCGTGGTTGAAGTGGCGCAAGCCATGGGAATTCGCTCCGATTTACTGGAGGCTCCGGGCTTGGTACTGGGCCAGAGTGAGGTTACCCTGCTGGAATTAACGGGGGCCTATGGTGTCCTGGCCAATGGGGGAACGTTTTATCGGCCCCATGCGATCGATCGGGTCTACGATAGCAACACCTGCACGACTCCCGGCGATCGGCGCACCTGCCGCGTGAGCTACGATGCTGGGGAAACTCCCGGCGATCGGCGGCAAGTTTTGGATCCCCAGACAGCCCAAACCATGACGACCCTACTCCAGGGGGTGGTACGGGAGGGGACGGGCCGCAGTGCTGGAGTGGTGGGGGCTGCGGGCAAAACCGGCACCACCAATAATGCGGTGGATCTGTGGTTTGTGGGGTATGTGCCCCAGACGGACTGGGTGACGGGGGTTTGGCTAGGAAATGATGATAATCGCCCCACCAGTGGGGGGAGTTGGCTGGCGGCTCAGTTGTGGGGCCGCTACATGAATCAGGCGCTGGAGCCATAACTTTACGCTCCTAATCAGGTCTGGGCCTCCACACCTGCGGCCCCCTTCAGTGCGTCGATCCAGGTTGGATTAATCGAGGTGTCCTGACGTTATTTATGCTCTGGGTGAATCTCCTCAGGGTGCAGCGATCCCATGTGATTGATTTTCTCAATCATTTGGTACAGACGACCCACATCGCGCTGATTGAAATACAACACCAAACGCGGCATCGCCACGGTTTCATCCCCCAGTTCCGCTGGGAGAGCCGGACTCTTGCGAATTTGGTCCTGGGTCAAAATATCGGCAAAATTCTCGTTCAATAAAGCCACTTCCGCCTCGGATAGCTCGGTCTTAAGCCGAATCACCAGTTGATCCTTCACGTAACGGCTGGAGTGGTAAACGCGGTAGAAATGGTTAATGGCCCCACAGGCCACATCCAGGCGATCGGTAATCGTATACAAACTCGGATCCTCCGCGCTGATCAGTCCCTTTTGGATCAGCTGCTGACGCACATAGCGATCCCAGTCTTGCCAATAGTCCCCCCCAGCACGATCCACCAGCACGATCGGGGCTGGACCAAACTTACCGGTTTGGGTCAGGGTCAGACATTCAAAGGCTTCATCTAGGGTGCCAAATCCCCCCGGGAATACGATAACACCGTCGGTTTCCCGCAGGAAAAAGAGCTTCCGGGTGAAAAAGTACTTAAATCGTAGTAATTTACCGTCACCTTCAATAAAAGGGTTCGCAGTCTGCTCAAAGGGCAGATGCACATTCAGGCCAAAGGAGGCCGATCGCCCCGCCCCTTGGTTGGCCGCCGCCATAATGCCGCCCCCGGCTCCCGTCATCACCATAAACCCTTGCTCACTAATACACCGGGCGACGGACTGGGCCATGGCATACTCCGGGGCACTGGTGGCGGTGCGGGCCGAACCAAAGATGGCAATTTTGCGGGTGTGGCGGTAGGGCTGGAAGGTCTCGAAGGCCCGTTGCATATCCTGGAGCGAACCCACCAGGATTTTCCAGTCGAGGCGATCGGTTTCGGTGCGGGCAATGCGAATCAGGGTTTCCAGGCTCTGGGCGATCAGGGAACCGTGCTGGCGATCGGGTAGCTCTTGCAGCAAAGCCAACAGGTCGCTCTGGAGGGCGGCTAGGGCCGTTGGGTCAACTCCTGGATATCGCGTTGCGTTCATGGTGGTCTTCGGTGGTGAATACAAATTCCCGCTATTTTGAGTGTAGGGGGCAGGGGGGCACGGCTTTGGAGTCTCCACACAAACCGTAATGAAATCTAAAGGGCACCTCGAAAAATGCAAGTTTCGACCGCAGTGCCCACGGTAGACTCAGGGTTTTGGCAGGCGGCTTCGCCGCCTGCCACAATGAATCGAGGTGTCCTAAGGAGGATCTCACCAGCCCCAAAATGCGGCCTGAATCCTCAGCAAAAGCAAGGTTTTGGTGAAGGCGGCTGCGCCGCCCCACCCCATTCAGCGATGTGCCCTTACCCAGGATCTCCCGTTGTGGCAGCCCTCACCCTGAGTCCCTCTCCCGACTTGGGAGAGGAATTTGAATCTGAGTTCCCCTCCTCCCAGTTTGGGAGAAGCGGTGTCCTGAGCGCAGTCGAACGGGCGGTGTCCTGAGCGCAGTCG
>JAYKIB010000035.1:0-21994 GCA_035285005.1 Prochlorothrix sp. | reverse complement strand
TTTTTTCGAGGTGCCCTTCCGTTCAAGTCCTCTGCAAGTTCCCTCAAATTCCCCATGTTCCCCACGCCCCAGCCTCCCATCCGCCGCCACCGCTACCAGATCCAAGGGTTGGTTCAGGGGGTAGGGTTTCGGCCCTTTGTCTATAACCTAGCCCACAGCTTGGCCCTAGATGGATGGGTCTATAACAGCAGTGAGGGGGTCACGATCGAGGTCCAGGGCACTGCGACCCAACTGCAACACTTTCGAGAACGACTTGAACGCGATAAGCCTGCCCATAGCCAACTGCATCACATTACGGTAACTGCGATCGAACCAGAACCAATCGAACCAGAACTAATCGAGCCGGAACCAACCGAGCCCACCCCCCATACCCCCAGCCTGCGCGATCCTCAGCACACCGCACCCCAACCCAGTTCTCTCGATTCCACCCAAGCATCTGTCTCGTCAACCCCAACACCAACCCCAACACCAACCCCAAGCCAGCGCAACCAACACAAGTTAACGCAAGGGGCACCGCAACAGGCACCGCAGCAACAGGCACCACAAACCCCAGACCCAAAACCCGATCGATCGACTCTCACCCAGCCCCAGCAAGCCCGCTTCCGGATTCGCCCCTCCCAGGGCAACAGTCCCCCCGCTGCCTTTGTTTTACCCGACCTCGCCACCTGCCCCGCCTGCCTTGCGGACCTGTGGGATCCCGGCAACCGCCGCCACCGCTACCCCTTCACTAACTGCACCCACTGCGGCCCCCGCTACAGCATCATCCACCAACTCCCCTACGATCGACCCCACACCACCCTTGCCCAGTTCCGCCTATGCTCCGACTGCGCCAGCGAATACCAAACCCCCAGCGATCGACGTTTCCATGCCCAACCCAACGCCTGTCCTGTCTGTGGTCCCCGCCTCAGTTGGTGGTCTCGGCTCGATGAGACCGAGGGGGGATTTGGGCCAGAGGCAAGTCTGAGCGGCGAAGCCGCCCTCAAGGCCGCAGTCCTTGCCCTCAAGGCGGGCAAAATCCTAGCAGTTAAGGGGCTGGGGGGCTTTCACCTCATGGTCAATGCCCACAACGAAGCCGCAGTCCAGCAACTGCGTCACCGCAAACAACGCCCCCACAAACCCCTCGCGGTGATGTTTCCAGACATTGCCACCCTAGCCGCCCACTGCCAACTGACGGATCCGGAACGCGATCTCTTGCAATCCCCCGCTGCTCCGATCGTTCTGCTCCCCCGCCAGTTCCCCCCGTCCCCAACCCCCGACTCGTCCCCAACCCCTGACCGAGATTCAACCTCCAACTCATATTCAACCTCCAACTCACGCCAAACCCTAAAATCACATCAAAAGTCATCCCTAGCACCGAGCTTAGCCCCCAATAATCCTAACCTTGGGGTTATGCTGCCCTACACGCCGCTACACCATCTCCTACTGCGGGAATGTGGCTTTCCTGTGGTTGCCACCAGTGGCAATGTATCTGGGGATCCCCTGTGCTGGCAAACGGCCGATGCCTTGGCGCGATTGAGGTCGATCGCCGATGGGGTCTTGAGCCACGATCGACCCATTGCGCGGCCTGTGGATGACTCTATTGTGCGTTGGGTGCTCGATCGGCCTCTGATTCTGCGACGGGCGCGGGGTTATGCGCCCTTACCGTTGGTTTTGGGCCAAACCGACCCAGCCGCTCCACCGAGCCAGCTCGGTGAATCCGAGAACTCGGACCCTGTCCGACCAGACGCAGACATCCCGCTCACCGGTACTCGCGATCGTGTCATCCCCCAGGGCAATCACGATAACCCCACGATCCTCGCCCTCGGCAGTCACCTCAAAAATACGATCGCCCTCTACCACCAGGGCCAAGTGATTCTCAGTCCCCACATTGGCGACCTCGATACCCTGCGCAGCCGCGATCGACTGCTGGACACCCTCACAACCCTCTGCCACCTCTACGAACTCCGGCCCACGCTGATAACCTGCGATGCCCATCCCGACTACAGCTCCAGTCAACTAGCCCAAACCCTGGCCCAAATCCCGGTCCAAATCCCGGCCCAAATCCCGGCCCAAACCCTGGCCCCTTCCAATTGCCAAGGGAAGGCTAACGCCGACAGGTCCAGTGCCACTGACAGCACTGCTGGCTCCCATCACGCCCCCAGCCGTGATTCCATTCCCATTCTGCCCGTACAACACCACTATGCCCATATTCGCGCTGTGATGGCAGAGAAAAGACTCAAAGAGCCAGTTTTGGGAATTGCCTGGGATGGGATGGGCTTGGGATTAGATGGCACCCTCTGGGGTGGGGAATTTCTGCGGGTGGGGGCCGAGGCTCCCCCACCGGGCTTCGTGCGGGTGGCCCACTGGCGCGAGTTTCCCCTACCCGGCGGCGATCGAGCCGCGCGGGAACCCCGACGATCGGCCCTGGGCCTACTCCATAGCCTCGGCGATCGAGACCTGTTAGCCCAGCTTCAGCCCCAATTTAGTGCCCAAGACTGGCGCATTCTCAACCAAGCCCTCGATCGCGACCTCAACTGCCCCCGCACCTCCAGCATCGGTCGGTTATTCGACGCGATCGCCGCCCTGCTGGGCCTAGGGAGCCAATGTAGTTTTGAAGGACAGGGAGCCATGTCGGTGGAATTTGCAGCTACCAAGGCCATTTCAGACCCGAGTGATCCCCTATCCGCTTCCCTACTCCCCCAGGACCCGCTTCACCCCCTCATCCCGACCCTACCCCAGCCCAGTCCCCAGGACGATCGACCTTGGATTTTGGACTGGGAACCCCTCGTGCGATCGATCGGGATCCAGTATCAAGGTGGCACCTCTCCCAATCTCCTGGCGCTGACGTTCCACGAAGTCTTGGTCCAAACCCTGGTCCGGGTCGCCCAACGGGTGGGCATCGGGACGATCGTGCTCAGTGGCGGCTGTTTCCAGAACCGACTGTTGCTCACCCGATCGGTCACCGCCCTACGATCAGCAGGCTTCGATCCCCACTGGTCCCAACAGTTTCCGCCCAACGATGGCGGTCTCGCCCTCGGCCAAATTGCCGCCGTTCTGCCCTGGCTCTCCTCGCCCCAATCCTCGGGCACGCCCTAGGTGAGGAGCACAAAACCAGACTCGGGAGTCTCGCGGCCTGGGAAGACCGCAGCGGAGATTGCACGATCGAGAGACGCTTCTTTAATAAGATGGGAAGGCACCCTCTTTACGGAATGAGGGTTGGGTTGAGCGGTTGTGCCGCCCAACCCAACCCATCAAGGTGCCCAAGACCCCGTTTCACCCCATAGCCCAACCCCATCAGACGTTACGAGAGGAGTCGGAATGCTCAGCGCCTTGATCTGGATCCCGGTGGTCGCCGCGATCATTATTGGACTTTTACCCAGCAACGCCCCTCCCGGTCTCATTCGATCGGGAGCTGGTTTCGCCTCCGTGCTCACCCTGGGGATCGCCCTGCTCCTCGCCTTCCAGTTCAATATCCAGGATCCAGGTTTTCAATTCCAAGAGCAGATTCCCTGGCTCGATGCCCTGGGGCTGGACTATGCCCTAGGGGTAGATGGCCTCGCCCTACCCCTCGTTCTCCTCAACGTCTTTATCATCGCCCTCACCCTCTACTGCACCAAACCCGACCTCCAGCGGCCCAAGCTCTACTACAGCCTCATGCTGTTGATTAGTGGCGGCGTTTCCGGCGCTTTTTTAGCCCAAGACTATATTCTCTTTTTCCTCTTCTATGAAGTGGAACTGGTCCCCCTTTACCTCCTCATTGCCATCTGGGGCGGCGCCAAACGGGGCTATGCTGCCACCAAATTCCTGATTTATACCGCCCTTTCCGGCATTTTAATTCTGCTGGCTTTCCTGGGCCTCACCACCCTCAGCGCAGCACCTTCCTTCGCCTATGCTCCCGCCCTTGCCCAAACCATCCCGATCGCCCAGCAACTGATTCTGCTGGGTCTGGTTATCGTCGCCTTTGGCATCAAAATTCCCCTCTTTCCCTTCCACACCTGGCTTCCCGATGCCCACGTCGAAGCCTCAACCCCCGTATCCATGGTCCTAGCCGGGGTCTTACTGAAACTAGGCACCTATGGCCTGCTCCGCTTTGGGGTCGGTCTCTTCCCCGAGGCATGGCAAATTCTCGCCCCCGGTTTAGCGATCTGGGCCGTCGTCAGTACCCTCTATGGCTCCCTAAACGCCATTGTCCAGAAGGATATGAAGAAAATGGTGGCTTACAGCTCCATTGGCCACATGGGCTATATTTTGCTAGCCCTCGCAGCCGCGACCCCCGTGAGTCTCCTGGGATCGGTATTGCAAATGATTAGCCACGGTCTGATCTCGGCCCTGCTGTTTTTGTTGGTGGGCTTTGTTTATAGCTGCACAGGCACCCGAGATTTGACGGTGTTGCGGGGACTCCTGACACCGGAGCGCGGCTTACCCCTGGTGGGATCCCTGATGATCCTGGGAGCCATGGCCAGCAGTGGGCTTCCGGGCATGATGGGATTTGTGGCTGAATTTATGATTTTTCGGGGTAGTTTCAGCACTTTTCCAACTCTCACTCTCCTCTGTTTAATCGGTACCGGTCTCACCTCTGTTTATTTCCTCCTCCTCATTAACCGAGCCTTTTTCGGCCGCCTTCCACCTCAGTTTTCCAACCTGCCCAAGGTTAAATTTGTGGAACTGATCCCAGGTCTGGCCCTGGCGGGTCTCATCGTTCTCTTGGGTCTCCAACCCCAGTGGGCGATCGACTGGAGCGCCACCGCAACCCTGTCTCTCACGAAATCCTTCCCCCTGAGCCGCTCCCTCTCCTCCCTGGAGCTTGCCCCCACCCAGGCCCCCCTCTCCCTCAGGGAGTCCCAACCGGGATCATCCGAGTCAACAGAAGGGCTCAAGACTGCGGAGATCAAGGCCGCAGTCTAGGACCGGACTGTAGACGGAACATACAGCACCAGTAGCACAGGGCAATTATCCATGCAGTGGCGACAGGATTTACGCTATCTTTTGCGACGGGCGGCGGGAGGCTTTCTCTTTGGCGTTCCCCTGCTGTATACCGTGGAGTTATGGTCGATCGGGGCTATTACTCGCCCATCCTGGCTGCTGGGGGCCTTAGGTATCGGCTGGGTCGTCGTGTTTCTGTTGCTCCAGGCCGAGGGACTGCGACGACAGCAGCGACCGGCCCTCTGGGTCAGTGCTGTGGACACGATCGAGGTGTTGGGTATTGGGGTGGTTTGTGCGGCCCTATCCTTGTTTTTACTGCGCCGGATTACCCTGGAGACCCCCCTGCTGGAGAGCTTGGGCAAGGTGGTCTTTGAGGCGATTCCCTTTTCCTTTGGGGCGGCCCTCGCGGCATCGATCCTGGAGGGCGATCGTCGTCTCTCCCTGCCCCCTCCGCCCTCCTGTCCCCTCCCCTCCCCCACCACGACAGCCACTGATTCCCCTGAAGCCGCCACCTCTATCCCACCCAACACACCCACCGATCGCCTGGATTCATTCACGGAAAACTGGTCCCAGCGCTTTGATTTAGGCGAAACCCTAGCTGATTTAGACGCGACACTCCTCGGCGCCTTCATTATTGCCTTTAATATTGCCCCGACGGACGAAATCACCATCTTAGCGACAGATATCCCAACCCTATGGCTGCTGCTGATTATGGCCGCCTCGTTGCTGATGTCCTACACGATCGTGTTTGCGGCGGGGTTCCCCAACCAAGATGAACGCCAACAACAGCAGGGTCTATTTCAGCAACCCTTCAGCGAGACCGTGATTGCCTACCTGATTTCCCTCGCGGCGGCTGTGGGGATGCTCTGCTTTTTCCACAAAATTGGCCTCACCGATCCCTGGCAGAAGTGGCTCAGCTATACCGTTGTCCTGGGATTACCGGCTTCGATCGGGGGGGCCGCCGGTCGCATTATTGTGTAGGGGAGCGCATCAAACCCGGCTAAATGTCCGCTAAAATTTGAGGACTATCGCAACGGGACACCTCGAAACATTGACATGGGCACCTCGAAAAATCCACCCGCATCGATCGAGGTGTCCCACCCTTCATTAAATTCCCCGCTCCTTTTACCCACCTGTGCGCCCAACCCCACCCCCCTCCGCTACTCCTCGATCGTCCCTACGCTGGCTCACCTTCACCCTGGCCAGTTGCATCCTACTTGGGTTAGTGGGGTTGATTCTCTACGCTGGTTTGGTCACCCAAAACCAACCGCCCATTCTCAAGGCGGAGTTGATTGCACCCTTTCGGGAAGTGGAGGGGGCGTTTTATGTGCCCTTCCAGGTGAGGAATGTGGGGGGGGAGAGTGCGGAGGCGATTCAGATTGTGGCGGAGTTACGAAGGATGGGAGACGAGCCAGAAACGGGAGAGCAACAGTTGGATTCCCTGTCGAGTGGTGAGACGGTGCGAGGAAGTTTTGTTTTTAGCCAAAATCCTGAAGAGGGCGATCTAATCCTGCGTGTTGCGAGCTATCGCAGCCCCCAAGCGCTCCAGTCTGCGCCGGAGTCCGATCCCAATTAAGCGCTGATCTGGGAGCGCTGATCTGGGAGCACTGATCCGAGGGGCTAAGACTGGGGTGAGGTTGGGTGTACCCCGCCTTTGGCGGGGTACATTGTGGTCTGTGTCCCTCCAGCGGCTCATAGCCGCTGTATCATAACCGCTGTAATTCTGGGGTGCGTTATGGCTCCGCCCAACGCACCCGACGGGATCGGGTGTATCCCGTTTTGGGAGCCCTCACCCTACGAGGATGTTTGGAAACTTCGGCTAAGGGCCGTAGGCCCTGGCAGAATCCCCCTCAGTCCCCCTTTTGAAAGGGAAAGAAGCGTTCCCCCCTTGTAAAGGGGGATTAGGGGGGATTTTCTTCGGTTTCCAAACATCCTCTCAATCCCTCTCCCAAAGGACACCTCGAAAAACTCAAATTTCGACTGCAGTGCCCACGGCAGAATCAGGGTTGTGGCCGGCGGCTTCGCCGCCGGCCACAATTAATCGAGGTACCCTTCACTTCACTTCTAATTGGGTTGGGCGACTAAGCCGCCTACCACAATTAATCGATCGAGGTGCTCGATTAATTGTGGTGCCCTCCATTCACTTCACTCCATAACTCTGGCCATCGCTTGTGGACCCTGGCCACCGCTTGTAACCCAAACCATCCCAGCGTAAACTTTTGTAACAAATCCTTAGTTTTGATCCCAACTTCGCCCCATGAATACCCCCCTTCCCCCCTGGACCCCGGCCCGACGTGAACCTTGGCAACAGATTTTGCAAGACAGCCTAACCGTATTTTGGGGCGAATGGCTGGACCTGCGGGTGCGAGTCGCCCAGGTGGCTGCCTCTGGACTGGTTTCTCCCTTGATCTATATTTTGGCCTTTGGCTTGGGATTGGGTAGCTCAATTCGCCCCGGTGCCGGGATTGATGACGATTACAGCAGCTATCTGGAATTTATCCTGCCGGGAATGGTGGCGCTCTCGTCCATGGCCATTAGCTTTGGGGGCACGACCTTTTCCATTTGTGGGGAGCGTCTTTTTAGCAAAACCTTTGAAGAAACCCTTCTGTTACCTGTCCATCCCCTGGCCCTGTATCTGGGCAAAATGCTGGCGGGGGTGGTGCGGGGGTTGATGACCTCCGGATCGGTGATGCTGGTGGCGATTCTGTTTACCGGGAAGATCTGGAGCTTTGTGAACCCGCTGTTTATCAGTGTGCTGGTTCTGAACTGTGCGGTATTTGCGGGGGTTGGGGTGATTACGGGCCTCAAGGTCCAATCCTTGGAAAGTGTGGGCCTGTGCAATAACTTTTTGATTATCCCCATGTCGTTTTTGGGGGGAACGTTCTTTGATCCGGGCACCCTACCTGCGCTGATGAAAGCCCTGGTTTATGTCCTGCCCCTCACCTATACCAGTCTGGGCCTACGATCGGCGGCTTACCTGCCCCTCAGTCAGTTTCCCTGGCACAGTCTCGTGATTCTTTTGTCTATGGCGAGTGTTTTGGCGGTCTTTGGTGCCTATCAGTTTTCCCACCAACAGGATTAACAGCCCGCAGAATTCACGCCCACAACATCGAATAGCCTGCAAAACTTGGGATTAATAGCCCGCAAAACTTGCGGGATCTGTCCAGCTAGGAGACGGCCCGATCGAGCATTGCCGTCGATCGAAGCGCTGCGACTCCGCCCTCTACAGCAAAGTGGAAGGTTTGGCCCCGTTGGACAAATCCCCGGAACCCATCCTTCTGGGCTGGGGGTTTAGGCCCTGCTTGGTAGCCGCACAGCCATATCTTGGCCCGCATCTCAGGCGGTAAGGTCAACAGATCTTCGTAGTGGGTGTGGACTGGGGTTGGGGTTAGGGAGGTTTCACAGTCCTGGAAGACGAGATCCGCCTGTTCGTAGTAGGGACGGAGACGGTCCCAGTCCCACTGGGTATCGGTGGTGAAGAAGACGCGAGTGCCGTTGAGGTTGCACCACAGGCCATAGCTGGGCATAAAGTCAGTCCCGTTGTGGACATGGGGGACGGGCACCAGTTGGAAGGGCAGGTCTTGCCAAACGAAGTGACTTCCTCGGGCGATCGGGTGAACGTTGAAGAAGGTGTCCAGGGTTCCGATGCGCCCCTGGAGCGATCGCATCCCGCCGGACAGGGTATGGTCCCAAAGATCCGCCACCAGGTCGTGACTGATGTAGAGGTTGGGACGGGCACAGCGGGGATTGAAACAGGTGTTAAAGCCCACGTATTCCAGCCCTCCGGCATGATCGGAGTGGAGGTGGCTGATGTAAATGTCCGTGAGGTCAGTGACCTGGAAGTCGGCGGCTTTGAGGGAGAAGCGAATGTCTGAACCACAGTCCAGGAGTAGCTTCCGGCCATCTTCAGTGATCAGCAGCATATTGCACTGAAAGTTATCCTCTTCCAGGGTAAATGCTGATCCAGATCCAAGAAAAATGAGTTTCATAGGGCAGCCGCCAAGTTACGTAGGACAAGTCTGGGGAGTGCATCCCCCGCTGTGCAGGGAAACTCCGGCCTCGCGATGTCCTGACAAACCAGTCCATTGCTAGGGCAAAAAGATCGATCGAGATACGGGAGGCAGAGAAAATTAAGAGGGCAACCTTGCGATCCGCGATCGTCGGTGACGCTGCGGTGACTCTGCCACCCATCGCACCCCTAATGTTTGCCTGGTTCACGGGATGGCAATGTGGATTGTTTAAGGTGTCCCACAGACTGTACGTGGGGCTCACCCCCAGGGTTGCCGTGCTGCCTAGATCCACGATCTAGAACAGACTGAGATGCAATCCAACCACGGGCAGACCTACTGTATATGGCTAGGCTTGGACGGCTGGATCCGGATGCTTTTGGTTTCTGGGCACTGTCCAGGTCAAGATTTTCACCCCACAGCGTCACCCCACAGCTTGGAGCGAGGGCCCAGGAGAAGAGGCTCCCAGTCGGGAGTCATGCCGAGATGAGTGGGGCTGGGCAGCTTCGCTGCCAGCCCAAACCCGAATGCTTTTGACCAGGGTCAGGGCCATCAGGGTACCTCGATTCATTGGGTTGTGCGGCTTCGCCGTATGCCACAACCCTGATCCTTACGTGGGTCACTGGGCAAAAACTTTGATTTTTCGAGGTGCCCTTTAACGAACCTGGCCGCTGCCATAGCACTGATTTAGGTACTTGGCGACGATCGGGGGCTTGGCTGTGAAATAGATATAAACCCCATCACTCACCTGGGGGTTCTCCAACACCTTGGCATAGACATCCTCCGCCGCAATCCCCGCCGTCTCCGCCTCCCTGCCCCGGAAATTGAGCTTGAGATTCAGCATCGGCTCTAGTCCGGGTACCCCTGGTCCCTCAAACTTCAGACAAGCTTGCTTTCGGGAGAGGCTGATAATCTTGGCACCATACTGTTGCTGATCGATATGCTTACCCGACAGCACCGAGTAGGACAGCTCTAGGGGTTGGGCTAACGTGTGAAACTGTTCTTGATCCTTGCGCAACGCCAAGGTATAGGGTGCGCCGATCGCCCCCACCTCATAGATCGTAATGGGCCGCTTCACCCCCTTCGCCTGGACCTCTTTCGTTCCCAGGGTCTCGACTTCAACCCCATGATCGATCGCGGCCTTGTAGGTACTGTCTGAGATTAGAACCTGACCCCCCGTGGTGTAGGACTCAATGCGATAGGTCAGGTTGATGGGACTGCCCACCACCCCGTATTTTGTGCGCTTGGGTGAGCCAATATTGCCCACCACCACCTCACCGGTATTGATGCCGATCCCCATTTCCAAATCCTCGTACCCCCACTCTTCCATCTGGCGGTTCACGGCTTCCATGGCCTGCTGCATCGCGATCGCACAGGCGATCGCCCGTTCCGGGTCATTCTCCCGCTGGGTCGGTGCCCCAAACAGCACCAAGATGCCATCCCCCATAAACTCATCGATCGTGCCCCCGTACTGGGTGATCACATCGGCCATGTGCCCCAGATAGAAGTTCAATAGCCGCACCACCTCCTTGGGAGGAAGTCGTTCTGATGTGGCCGTAAAGCCCCGCAAGTCTGAGGTTAGCAGGGTAATAACCCGGTGCTCTCCCCCCATCTTGAGGCCATCGGGACTTTCCAGGAGCGTTTCCACAATGTCATCGCTGAGGTAGCGGCCAAAGGTTTTCCGAATACTGTTGGCACTCTGGGCAATGTAGCCAATGACTGTGACGCTGGATCCCACCATTGCCAGGAACGGCGGCACCACCGGTACCCACCAGGCTTGGGTAAAGAGCCAGAACGTCCCACCGAGCAGCACCACCCCCAGACAGAGATTCGCCGCCGTATGTTTGGCGAGTTGTTTGGCGTTGGCTTCCCCTTTGCGCAGGAGCCATGCGGTGGTGGCCCCGGCTCCGGCCCAGCCTAAGACCCAGAACCACTCGCTCCACTCGGGCCAACTGCGAATAAAGGGTTGCCGATCGAGGGTGGCGCGGAGAATTTGACTGACCAGATGGGCATGAATCTCGACCCCATAGATGGGGGTCGCTTCCCCCACAAACCCAGCACTGTGGGGCACAAAGAAATAGTCTTTGTCCGCCTCAGAAAAGGGGCCAAACAGGATCACCCGATCGGTGGCCCAGTCCTCCGGTAGTTCGTTCTGGAGCACTTGCCGCAGGGACACCACCTCAAAAGCACGATATCCCTGCTGATAGTTGATGAGAATCTGTTTACCCCCCGCATCCGGGCGAATATAGCCCCCGTCCGTGGGCTGGAACTCCCGCAGGACCGTATCCCCAAACCGAAGGTTCCAGCCTTGCTCTAGGGGGGTGTCCTCATCGAGGGGGACAAATTCTGCGCCCTTATCGTCAGCAGACAGGTACAGATCGGCTAACAGGACGCTAAAACTTGCGATCCAGCCGTCTTCTTCGCTCTTGAGGGCAATAAGGCCGCGCCGCACCCGGTTATCTCCGTCCACCAAAATGTCGTTGGATCCCACCTGCTGCAAATATTGGGAACTGCCCACGGTTTCGCGATCGGCTTCCCCCACCACCTTGCGGATGCCCACGAGATTGGGGGTTGAGTCGAAGACGGTGATCAGCTGCTCATGGCCCGGTTCCATGGGTAGGTTACGGTAGAAGTCGAGGCCAATGGCGCGGGGGTTTTGGTCGCGAATTTTGGTGATTGCTTCGGCTAAGACTCCGTCTGGAACCTGGGCCTGTTGTAGGAGGCGATAGTCTCCTTCGTCGATGCCGACAATGGCGATGCGCTCGTCCGGGTCCAGGTCCGGACGAAGTCGCATAAATTGGTCGTATAGGAACCATTCACTCAGTTGCAACAGGCCCAAAAAGCGGAGAGCCAGGACAATCACCGTAATGGAGGGAGCGGTAATGAGCACCACGCGCCATTCCCACAGGTGCTGCTTCAGCGGGGGCCAGAGGGGATTGATTCCGTTGGATTTCGCCATCGCGCTAACCGTTGAGTGGGGAATTGGGGGGAGTGGGACACCGGGGTGAACCGTGGTGGCTGGTGCAGCCGGCCACCAGAACCCTGGGCAGGCGGTTCAGTCAATCATAGGGCAGCCCACGGGTTGCGATCGACGAGCCTGAGGAATGGCCTTCTCAAGTGACCTGCGAAGCGACTCCCGAGGCGTCCCCCTGTTAACCCAGCAGGCTACAGCCCCAACCGTCCAGATCCGGATAGATCCAGAAAGTTATAACGATATTCTGTCGTGGGCACTGTGGTGGCAATGGGCATTAATCGAGGTGCTCTAGGGCACCTCGATTAATGGGGTTGGGCGGCTTCGCCGCCCAACCCAACCTTGATTCTTGCGTGGGTCACTGGACGAAAACTGTGATTTTTCGAGGTGCTAAAATTAGGGACGCTCGTGACCCACCCAGTTTTTTGACTCCCCCCCGCCTGCTGCTGTGGTTTCATCCTCTTTGCCCCGTGACGTTTCCCCCCCCGATCGGTCCCGGTCGGCCCAAACCTTTTGGATCCAGCAGCTTACGGGAGCACCTTTTCTTTTAGAACTCCCCAGCGATCGATCGCGTCCCCCCCAACCCAGTGGTCAACGCCGATCGGAGCCCTTTCAGTGGAATGGGACGTTACGCCAAGCCGTGGCAGCACAGGCGGTTCAGGCCCACTGTGGGGTAGAGCAGGTGATTTTAGGGGCGTTCCTGGCATTTCTACACCGCTACAGTGGTCAAACGGATGTGGTGATTGGAATCCTGCCCGATCAGAAAACGGAGACCCTAGCCAAACTCTCAATCGAGGCTAGCAACACGGCGGGAAATACCGATGTTCTAGCGCTTCGATCGCGCTGTGGCATCGCTCGGGAGACTGCGCCCTCATTTGCGGCATTTTTACAGCGGACGATCGCCACTACCACCAAAATCAACGGCTTTTCAAATTTCCCCTACGCTTTTCTCCGCCAACACTTCAATATTGCCCCAAGTCGTAGCTATTCTCCCTGGTTTCAAGTTCTCTTTCAGTTTCGATCGTCTCCTGGTACTGAACCGATCGTTAAACCCCAAGCTAAACCTGCGTATTCTCAAGCTGAGCGTCCTCAAGCTGAGCTTTCTCAAGTCGAGCTTTCTCAGCCTGAACCTTCTAAATCTAAAAACCCTCACCCTGAAAACCCGAAATCTGGTGGAGATCTGGTCCTGTCGATCGACGATCGAGGGCAGGAACTCCGTGGGATCCTAGACTATAACCCAGATCTATGGGATAGAGAAACGATCGCCAACTTTCTAGAGCACTTTCAAGGCTTCATCGGTGCTCTGGTCCAAAATTCCCAAACCCCAATTGCCCAGATTCCACTCCTCTCATCCCAACAGCGGGACTGGCTCCAGCAGTGGAATCCGGCCCCAACGCCCTATTCTGCGGGCACAGTTTTGGAGCTGATTGCTGCCCAAGCTCAACGATCGCCCCAGGCCCGGGCCGTTGTGGCTCCCCCGGAGCTGGGGGAAGTGTCTCCAATGCTCGAAACGCAGCTAGACTCCACCTTGAGCTACAGCGAAATGATGGCCCAAGCGGCCCAAATCTCCCACTTTCTCGCCCAGCGAGGTATTGGTGAAGGTCAGTGCGTTGGCTTGGCCCTGGGGCGATCGATCTATTTGGTGACGGCAGTGTTAGGGGTTATGGGGAGTGGTGCGGCCTATGTCCCCTTGGATCCCAGTTATCCCGCCGATCGACTCCAATTTATGGCCCAGGATGCCGGACTCAGCTGGGTTTTGACCGATCGTGCTTCCTTTGCTCAACTGCACTGGCTCACGGATCCCCAATCCGAGGGCGCCAGGTCTGAAATTCCCACTTCCGCAAGCCCCGCCACTGAAATTCCCGTTTCTAACGGTCCCGATCGATCCCGATCGCCAGATCCGCCAGTCCCCGAGTCCCAACCCGAGTCCCAACCCGGGCTCCAGTCGGTCTTAAATAGCCCGAAACCGAGCCAGAAAAATCTGGGACTCCAGAACGTGAGTGCGATCGAAGATATCCTCAACCCTAGTCCCCATTCCACGGCGACTTCCTCTCCAGTCTTTCCCCCTGCCCAGCCTGCCCTAGCCCCAAACTCCCCTCGTCCGCCTCTTGCCTACATCATTTATACCTCCGGCTCCACCGGCCAACCCAAGGGTGTCGCCATTGGCCACTCCAGTTTGGTCAATTTCCTGGAGGCCATGCAGCAACAGCTCCACCTCACCCCCGAGGATACCTGGCTGGCGTTAACGACCCTCTCCTTTGATATCGCAGCGTTAGAGTTGTTATTACCGCTGATGATGGGGGCAAAGGTGGCGATCGCCCCCCAAGCGAGCCAGCGCGACGGATTTCTCCTCGCCCAGACCATTACCCAGACCCAGGTCACGGTGATCCAGGCGACTCCCACCACCTGGCAATTCCTGCGGTTAGCCCAGTGGACTGGCGAGGAGCAGCAGCCCCAAGCTCAGCCGCAGCCTAACCGCCAGGGCCGGGAAAATCCTGATGTCTCAGCACCGTCAACCCCCAAACGCCAACTCCTCTGTGGCGGAGAGGCCCTGACACCGCCGATCGCCCGTTTTCTGCTCCAGGCCGCTGGTCCCCAGGGGCAGGTCTGGAACCTTTACGGTCCTACGGAAACCACAATTTGGTCCCTGATTCAGCCCGTTACCCCGGAGTTGGTGCATCGTTACGATCGATCCGCGTCGCTCCCGATTGGGTTGCCCTTGGCCAACACCCAGGTGTATGTGCTCGATGCGGCCCAGCAGCTTTGTGGGGTGGGTCAACCGGGGGAAATTTACCTGGGAGGGGCGGGTTTGGCCCAAGGTTACTGGCAGCGCCCCCAGCTCAGCGCCGATCGCTTCCCCTGGCTGTCCCTTGCACCCATAGATGCTTCCAATCAGGCTGAACCTTTAGTGTTAGAGACCCAGCGCCAGCGGCTTTATCGCACCGGCGATCGGGGGCGATGGCACCGGGATGGGTGGCTAGAATTTTTGGGACGGGTGGACTATCAGGTGAAGTTGCGGGGACATCGGCTGGAGTTGGGGGAAGTGGAGCAAGCCCTGGAGCGCCATCCCCAGATCGATCGGGCTGTGGTGCGGCTGTGGGAGCCGCCAGCGGTGACCCCAGCGGCGTTAGTGGCCTATGGTGTGCCCCACCGGGCTGAGAATCCGCCGGACAGCAAGGAATTACGCCAATTTCTCCGCCAGTCATTACCAGACTATATGATCCCCAGTACTGTGATTCTACTGGCGGATTTACCGCGCACAGCCAATGGCAAGGTCGATCGTCGATCGTTACCGGCTCCCCCCGTCGTGGCCCCCCAACCGAATCCTGACTCGGGAACGCTGACGATCGGAACCCCAGGACAAAACGCAGGAAATACTCGTGATCAAGAACAATCAGCTACTCTAACAGCGCGGCTACTGCATCAAGCCTGGACACAAGCTTTAAACCTCGAAACAATTGCCCCGGATGATCACTTCTTCGATGTGGGGGGCAACTCCCTCCTCGCCATGGAGATTACCCTTGCCCTCAAGGCCCACTTTCCCCAACTCCGTCTCGGTCATTTATTCCAGTACCCCACCCTGGCTGAATTGACCCAGTTCCTGAATATGCCACGCGAGTCTGAAGCGGGTGCGGAGACTGGGACTGGGACTGATGGATCCGGGGCTCGATCGAGCCTGCCCATCTCCCTGTTGCACCAGGGTGATCGATCGCTGCCCCTCTTTGTGGTCAATGCCCTCGGTCAGTTCCGTAACCTGGTTCCCCATCTGAACCCCCACCAAACTGTCTATGGCCTCAGCATCTTTGGCCTTGACCTCCTGCATCTCTGGGATCCAGACTCCCCCGCTCCCCTCACCCTACCCTCCTTTGCCCATGCCCTTGTGCAGCGGCTTCGGACTCTCCAACCCCAGGGTCCCTATGCCCTGGCAGCCTACTGTGGTGATACCTATGTGATTTGGGAAATGGCCCATCAGCTCCAGCAACAGGGAGAACGGGTTAGTTTTTTGGGCTTTATTGATACGATTTGGGAGGAAAAAGGCGAGGACTTCGGTCTGAGGTCCGCCCTCAAGCTCCTACAATTCTATGGCCTCGATTACCTGGTTTACCGTCTGCGCCGTCTGATCCACGCGCCACAGCCCCGCCGATCGCGTTATTCCTGGTTTGGGCGGGGCCGAAATTCCCGGGATAGAACCTCAATTCCCGTCGAAATTCCCCCAGAAGTCGCGATCGATCCCACGAAAGCTCCTAAGCTAGCCCTTCAGCCTGGCCAAACCTTGGATAACTGGCTCTATGACCAGTTTCTGGCTGCCACCAACCAGTATCAACCGCCCCGCCACGCTGCACCGGTGACCCTATTCTTATCGAAGGAATACCAACTGAAACACAATGGTCTCAGTCAGTTTATCCAAGGATCCCTGGAGACTGTCTTGATCGATAGCTATCACCACAACATCTTCCAACTGCCACCTGTGGCGAGTTTTGGCCAGCAATTCCAAGCCAGTCTCGATCGTGCCCTAGATTTACCCTAGGGTACCGCGATTAATGGGCACCTCGGTTAATTGTGGCAGGCGGCTTCGCCGCCTGCCACAATCCTGATTCTACCGTGGGCACTGCGGTCGAAATTTGAATTTTTCGAGGTGCCCTAATCCAACTTTCTTAATCCAGCTTTCTTAATCCAGCTTTCTGGGAGACAGCCCTCGCAAGAATCAGGGTTTGGGTTGGGCGGCGAAGCCGCCCAACCCCATGAATTGAGGTGTCCCCTAAAAACTCACCCTGAGATTCGGTTAATTTCCTGGATCAGTTCCTGTTGTTTGGCCTGAACCTGGCCACCCCGCAGTAGGGCCTCCGCCTGGGCCATCCCCTGGTTCAGATCCGCCGCCGCCC
Organism: Prochlorothrix sp.; assembly: GCA_035285005.1. Lineage (GTDB taxonomy): Bacteria > Cyanobacteriota > Cyanobacteriia > Prochlorotrichales > Prochlorotrichaceae > Prochlorothrix. The sequence continues at coordinate 5,231 of JAYKIB010000035.1, read as the reverse complement.
CCACTTGCCACAGGTAAAAGCCACTGTTCCAAATCACCGATCGGCCCAATTCCGTCTCCACTTCCCCCGTGATCACCTGCATTAGATCCGCACCCAGGCGCGTCTCTGCGGGTGCGGTGAGGGGGGCATCGGTGCCCGCCAACCCCTGGGCACGAGCTGAGAGCGTGAGACGGGTGAATTCGGATGGGGATGACTCCGCCCCTGCCTGGAAGATTCCAATAATGGCCTTGCGATCGCGGGGGAGATCGGGACTTCCCTCCAATCCTTTCACCAGCAGATAGCGGGGGACGTGATGAAGACCCAAGGCCCCCCGAATTAAGGTCTCGGTGGGAGGGTGTACATACCCCATAGCCAGGAGACTTTCACCGCCATAGGGAGACCACATAAGTTCCAGGGTGGCCAGGGGTGGACGTTTGCCAATTTCCTCGCGATAGGGAGTTAGGATCGTGCTCAGGGGGAAAAGACGGGGGATGTAGAGAAACCCCACATGGGTTACCTGGAGCAGATGTTGCAGGGCCTCCAGGGTGAGATCCCGCCAGTGTACGCCCAACAGTTCCCACACCTTAACGAGGGGAAGCCCGTATTTGGTCGGCATCACCGCCGCCCCATGCTGCACCACTGGGCAGCCCGCCGCCGCCAGTACAAGGGCCGTTAGGGGCGCGAGGGGCGCGGTGCGCGATCGACCGTCGTAGGGAACTCCCATCACCAGCACGGGATGGTTGGCGGTGATGGGGGCAAGCCGGGGGCCAAATCGGTAGTAGGTGTCTAACATTCCGGCCAATTCCTCAACGGTGGGCCGCCGAATGCGATGGGCGATTAAAAAGGCACCAATTTGGGCTGGAGTTGCCCGGTGGGTCCACATCAGTTCTAAGGCCAGGGCTGCTTCTGCCCGTGTTAGCGCTTTGTTGGTGTGGGTTCCACTGCCCACTTTTTGCAGAAGTTCACGAAAAAGATGGCTCATCTTTAGCAGCGTCCAATAACCCGAGTTCCATTGGGGCTTCGAGGCAGGATTACCTGTCCCATGCGCCGAAAGCCCCCTCTATTGTGATTTTGAGCACTTCAATCCATGGAGGTTGGTGGCGAGCACCTCGAAAAATTCAAATTTCGACCGCAGTGCCCACGGCAGAATCAGGGTTGTGGCAGGCGGCTTCGCCGCCTGCCACAATTCATCAAGGTGCCCTGGCGAAACTGCTCACCCCTAACCCGTATTTGTGGTCGGTTTGCCAACACAAATTTGGATCGATCGAAGTGCCTATCCGTTCCCATGGTGGTTGTCAGTTGCATTGGGGCACCTCGATTAATACAGATTTTCACCGCAGTGCCTAGGGTAGAATCAGGGTTGGGTTGCGCGGCGAAGCCGCGCAACCCAATTAATCGAGCGACCCATTGGTGTATGGGGACCAAGATATATTTTGCCTTCGGCGGGGTCCCCGCATCACCTAATCGGATGTTTGACAACTTCGGTCCCGAACCGTAGGCCCTTGGCGAATCCCTCCTCAGTCTTTCGTTTGGAGGGGGAAGACAAAGCCATTCTCCCCTTGTAAAGAGGGGGCCGGGGGGATGCCCTTAGGTTTATGCATATCCTCTTAGCGGCGACTTTTGCGGCGTTGCTCCTGGCGGTTGCGGACCTCGCTGGATCGGTTCTTGAGGTTAAATCCGTCCTCCATGGCGGCGGCAGCAATATCCGCATCGCTCTGACCTGGCTCGACCTCAGTTTGCCAACATTTGACGATGTACCCTCCGGCAAAGCCCCCAATAATACCCAGCAAGATGGCCAAGCCGAGGGAATATCCCAAGAGGACAAACCCCACTAGGAATAATAGCCAGAACTGAAGCCCCCCCAGAAACGGATCATCACTATTGTTTTGAAACTGCTGCCACGGGTTTGACATGGTGAGAAGGGCGGGGGTAGGTGAGACTCAGATCAAGCCAAAGTTAGGGGATTTCTGGGGTTCCGTCAAGCTGGGCAGTGGACTTTTCGCCATTGCTGGGCTTGGTGTTGCATGGCGGAAAGTTCAAGGGGATCAATGCGTTTCAGACTCGCTAAAATTAGGCCCATGCGACCGGTCTGTTTCAGCTTGTCCTGGTGTCGGGTCAAGAAATCCCAATAGAAGTAGTTGAAGGGACAGGCATCATCACCAGTACGCACCTTGGGATTGTAGACACAGGTCCGGCAGTAGTCGCTCATTTTGTTGATGTAGTTTGCGGAAGACGCGTAGGGCTTGGAGGCCAACAGCCCCCCATCTGCAAACTGCCCCATACCCAAGACATTGGTTTGCATCACCCAGTCGTAAGCATCGATAAAGGCGGCGTGGAACCAGGCTTCTAGTTCCTGGGGATTAACGCCAATGATTAAAGCGAAGTTGCTGAGGATCATGAGTCGTTGAATATGATGGGCGTAGCCTGTTTCCTCAACCTGGCTTAAAACCGTAGCCAAGCAGTTCATCTGTGTTTGCTGGCTCTGCCAGTAAAATTTTGGCAGCGGGACCTGGTGATTAAACCAGTTTCTCTGGGTGTAGTCCTCGTCAACCCACTGGGATAGGCCCTGCATATATTCTCGCCACCCCAGGACTTGGCGAATAAATCCTTCGACGTTATTTAGGGGAATGGCGTGGGTGATGTAAGCCTGTTCGATCGCTGCGATCACTTCCCGAGGGGTGAGCAAGCCCAGGTTTAAGTAGGGCGAGATGAGGCTGTGCCAGAGGGTTTGCTGTCCGGTCACCATGGCATCTTGGTAGGTGCCAAATTGTCCTAAACCCACGGTGACAAAATGATGGAGGACTTGCAATGCATCGGTACGGGTAACCCCCCACTGGAACCCTGCTAGGTGGCCGTAGCCCGGTAAGCCTAGCTGCTGCACTCGATCGATCGTGGCTTGGGTGATGGCATCAGGCTCGAAGTTTAGAGGCTCGGGAGGAGCAAGGTTATTCTTGGGTGGCTTGCGATTCTCTTGATCAAAGTTCCATCGATCGCCCAGGGGTTGCTGATCCGCCATGAGAATTTGCCAACGTTTGCGCCCTTCTCGATAAAAGTCCTCCAGCAGTAGCCGTTTACGACCTTCCGCCCAGGTGGCAAAGGCTGTTTTGGACCAGAGGAAATGGTTGTTGGGCAGCAGGGTCAGGGCACAGGGCAGGGATAGGGAGTGTAGCCAGGTTGTAAAGGATCGATCGTTGGGGGCCATGAGCTGCAGGTGGGTAATGCCCGTTGCTGCAATCCACTCCAAGAGGGCGGGCAGCAGATCCTCGGTGATGGTGTAGGTGACGGGCCAACCGTTCTGTTCGAGTTCCTGGGCAAAGTGCCGCATGGCTGACCAGACGAGGATGAGTTTTTGGCGATGGTAAGGTCGTTGACGGGCGATCTCGGCGGATTCGATCATTAAAACCGGAATTTGGGCACGGTTTTCTTGGTGGGATAGCAATGCTGCCTGTCCTAACCAAAGCTGATCCCCTAATATCCAAATGCCAATGGTCATGATTTGGGGTGCTCCTCTGGGGTTGAAGTCAGCAAACGGGGTGAACGGTGCTCAGGGTCTTGTATTTTCCTCCCCCAGTATGGAGCACCTCGATTAATTCAAATTTTCACTCTAGTGCCTACGGCAGAATCAGGGCTGTGGCAGGCGGCGAAGCCGCCTGCCACAATTAATCGAGGTGCCCTGCCTACAGCAGAATCAGGGTTGGGTCGCGTGGCGAAGCCGCGCAACCCAATTCATCGAGATGCCCTAGGGCAATAGACAGGATCTCCGAGAGGCTATTGGGGTGAATGTTAGGAAGGATTTGTCGAGGGCCTGGACACCTAGCTGGGGGTTTTCCACATTCTCTCAGGGGCATAGGGGGGAGATCTCCCGGTTATTTGGGGGAATCTATCCCCATTCTTGCGAAAGATCCGTGGCTTCATATGATACTGAGATGAACGACTTCAGTACTTCTGTTTTAGCCCCAGTTTAGTCCAGACCTTTTCCCCCTTTTGGGTCAGCCAACGCCGCACGAGGCGACGACGACTGAAAGGCGGCAGATCCGATCGATCGTCCCCCTGGTAATAGTCAAAAAACTGATTCATCTCCCCCAGGATCACCCCCAGCCGAGCCACGATCGCATCAGGCCGATGGGGAGCTAAAAGTTGGGGATCTAGCTTGGGTGCTTCGCCCCGATCGATCGCCGCCAGCACCGCCAGAACCCGCTGCACATCAAACCCCGTTGCATAGCCCGCAATTTTATGGCCCGTGAACCCCGGATCTAAGTAGTCGGACAGGCCCCCATTCACACTCGAAAACACTTGACAGCCCGCCGCCAGCGCCTCCAGGGGTTGGAGCCCAAACCCCTCCGTTACCCGCTGCATCGCCCAATATTCAGCCGAATCATACAAATACACCTTCGCCCGATTAAATAAACCCGGTAAATCCTCCACATACCCCCGCACCACCTCCACCCGTACCTGGGAAGCAAGGGCCGGAACGAGTTGTTCTAAGAGATAATCCGAAGACTTGCGGGCTTGAACCAGCACATCAATATCGCGGGGCAGTCCCCGATCGCAAAACTCGGGTGAGATTTCATTGGGTAAGTAATACAGTAGGGAGTTGGGGGCACACTGTCCCCAGTACCCCAGGGTATTCCGACTCACCGTAACGATCGGCACTTGGGGGGGCAGGCGAAAGCCATAGCCTGCACTGTGGGCATGATAGACACAGGGATATCCCCGCAGTTGCCGCGCCAGCTTCGGCACATGAAAGCCCCAACTCAGCACAAAAATACAATTTTTCCGCTGCACGGGATTTTGCGCTAAGGTTTGGAGTAGGTCGGGTAAAAAGAGATGATCCGTCTCCCGTGTTGCATAGGTGACCACCTCAACCGGAGCAACTTCAGCAGCAAGCCGCACGGTTTTTAACTCTGCCCACAGTCCCCCACAGGCATACTGGGATCCCGTGCCGGGCAACAAAAAATAGAGTGTTCTCATCATAAGAGTATCTCAATGAATGGGAGGGATAGCCAATCTGTCTATTCACCACCCTGGGATTGGTGTGGGCCACGGAATCACAATCTGGCTCGTTTCAGAATGCCCACTCTGGTACCTCGACTAATGGGAGTGGGCGGGCAAAGTCCCTCCCCAACCCTGACTCTTGTGGGTACTTCGATTAATTGTGGTGGGGGGCGCAGCCGCCCCCCACAAACCACAATATTGGGTGGGTCACCCCGCGGAAATTATAAAGTTTAGAGGTGGGCAAAAAGTGTGGGACA
>JAYKIB010000034.1:0-8845 GCA_035285005.1 Prochlorothrix sp. | reverse complement strand
CTGGTGCAGCCAGAGACTACAAAAGCGGCTGCGTTTCGCCATGCCCAGTTAGCGCTGATGGCGGATCGTCGTTTCCAGTCCCCGTTTTATTGGAGTCCTTATATTTTGGTGGGCAATTGGTTCTAAGGGCAACCCAATGAATTGAGGTGCTCTCTAGGGCATTTGGATTAATGGAGCACCTGGATTAATGGGGTGCATTCTGTTTTGGAAGCCCTCACCCTAAATCCCTCTCCCAAAGAGGGAGAGGGACTTTAATTTAATCCTATCCCCCCCAGTCCTGAGGGGGACTGGGGAGATTTTGCAAGGGTTTACGGTCCTTAGCCGAAGTTTTCAAATATCGCCTAAGGCGTGTCCTAGGCCGGTACTTCGACCCGATCGATCCCTGCAAGCTCAAACGCACCATGGAGTGCCTGAAGTGCCTCCACCCCTTGATCCTCGTCCACTAAACAGCACACCTTAATTTCCGACGTGGCAATCATTTGGATATTAATGCGGCGATCGGCCAGGGCCTTAAAGAGCTTCGCGGCCACTCCCGACTGATACATCATGCCGGACCCCACCGCACTCACCTTAGCAATGGCAAGATTAATCTCGATCGCCCCACAGCCCAACTCCGGTGCGATCGCTTCTAGGACGGTTTTCGCCGTTTCTGCATCACTCCGGGCCACGGTACAGGCAATATCACGGGTTAGCTCCGCTCCCTGGCGACGACAGCGCTGGGACTGGATAATCATATCCACACTGATTTGATGCTCCGATAGCAGCGAGAAGATTTTGGCGGCCATGCCCGGTCGATCGGGGACAGACCGGATTGCCAGTTGGGCCTGGTTACGATCGAGGGCCACCCCGCGCACCGCCGGGAGGTTGGCCGGGGGATTATGGGAATCTGCGGCCTTCAGATCCGCAGAACTAACCTCAAAGGTTTTGCAAAGTGCCTCGATCGCCCGCTCTCGATCGCTGGCGGCCACCACACAACTGACCTTGACCTCAGAGGTGGAAATCATTTGGAGATTGATCCCCGCATCGGCCAGGGACTGGAACATCTGCGCCGCCACACCGGGCCGCCCAATCATGCCCGCTCCCTCGATGCTGACCTTGGCAATGTCCCCATCGGTCATGACGGCGGCTTCTTCGCCGCTGGCCCGATCGCCGTGAGCCCGATCGCTGCTTCCATTACTACCGAGGGCGGGTAAGAGGGCCTCTGCGACCGCTTCGGCCCGAGCGAGGGAGGCCTTACCCACCGTAAAGGCAATATCGTTACTATTGCCGTCGTGGATGGACTGGATAATCAAATCTACGTTGAGGCTGCGATCGGCCACTTCCCCAAACAGCCGTGCTGCCACGCCGGGACAGTCCGGCACATGGAGCAGGGCAACCTTAGCTTGGTCACGATCGAACTCGACCCCATCCACGGGGCGGGCAATTTCTAGACCCGTGAGGGGGCGGGGTTTTGGGGGAGGTGACACCACTCGGGTGCCGGGATCCTCGGTCCAACTGGAGCGAACAACTAGGGGCACGCCGTAGTTGCGGGCAATCTCCACAGCCCGAGGGTGAAGCACTTTGGCCCCCAAACTGGCCAGTTCTAGCATCTCATCCGCCGTAATCTCAGCCATCAGTTGGGCTTCGGGCACCAGGCGCGGATCGGTGGTCAAAATGCCCGGGACATCGGTGTAAATTTCGCAGCAGTTCGCCCCCAGGGCGGCGGCGAGGGCCACGGCTGAGGTGTCGGATCCGCCCCGGCCCAGGGTGGTAATTTCCAAAGTATCCCCGTGGCTAATACCCTGGAACCCGGCAACGACCACGACTTCGCCTTGGTTGAGGGCGGTTCGGATCCGATCGGGTTTAATCTCCAGAATGCGGGCGCGGGTGTGGTGGGGTTCAGTGACGATGCCCACCTGGGCGCCGGTCATCGATCGGGCGGGTTGGCCTAGGGTCTGGAGGGCCATGGAGAGGAGGGCGATGGACACCTGTTCGCCGGTGGACAGCAGCATGTCCATTTCCCGGCGACTGGGATTGTCGGAAATTTGTTGGGCGAGGCTGACGAGGCCGTCGGTGGTTTTGCCCATGGCTGAGACGACCACCACCACTTGATTTCCCTGGGCGGCGGTTTTGTGGACCCGTTGGGCCACGGCTTGGATCCGCTCGACGGTTCCGACGGAGGTTCCGCCATACTTCTGCACAATTAACGCCATAGTCTACCTCGCTCTCCTTCACTCAGCTCCATTGCGGTTAACGCCTGGATTCTTGGACCGAGGGGGGTGTGCCCCGGAAACTTGGATCCAGGTCAGGCTAGATGCGGTCATCCTTTAACCCTAGAATGCCCTCAGAATCAGGGATTCAGCCCCTCGCCCACACCGCAGGGCCGGGGCGTGTAACGCTGAATATTGCAAGGCTTCCACAGTGATATTGATGACACGCCCGAGGGGGTGGCCCTAATCTAGCCCAACTCCCCGGTGTGGGGTGAATGCAAATTTACCAAAATTTTGCCCCCACCCCCAGGTCTCGCTATGTAGAAATACTCATCGGATCGCTTGCTTCGATCGCGCAATACCGCACAATAGAAAAGATTTAAGAAATCAGGGCACCTCGACTGATGGACCTCGATTGATGGGGTTGAACGGCCTTGTCGCCCAATCTAACCCTGACTCTTGCGTCGGTCACAGGACGAAACTTTGGCTGTTGCGAGGTGCCTACAGCGGCTAACGCTGGGGTAGGGTTGGCCTTGTCCTGCCAAAGGCGGGGTAACGCTTGATTCCTCCACCTCAGGCAACTGATAACCGCTCTATCATCCCCTCCGAGCCTCTGCTGAATAACCCTGTAATCTCACAATCCCTATGATCACCCTTGGCATTGAGACCCTTGGCCTGGGCTTTGGCTCCGTCCTCTGGGCCGAAATCGTGCGCGATCTTTACCACACCCTCGCCCATCTTTGGCCGCCCCTCTATCGTCTCCATGTGTGGCACCATAAAGCCTTCCAGCCCAGCCTCCAAATCGTGGATCCGGTGATCTATCGGCGCTCCCAATGGCGCAATGATGTGCCGGAATGTTTGGTGATGCTGACCCTGGGGGGACTGGCCTGGTTTACCGTGGCGAATTGGCTGCCCCAGGGGCATTGGGGTATGGCGGTGGGGATGATCTACACCTTGGGCTTCTTGGTGGGGGCGATCGCCCGGGGGACCGGCTCCCAACTGGCCCACGACCTCACGGATCTCACCCATCTTCCGGGTCCTTTTACCGCTCCGCCTGCGCCCTGGTTTGTGAATCGCACTTACCACTGGCGGCACCACTTCGATAACCAAAAAGCCTACTATTCCGGCACCTTCACCCTGGTGGATTCGCTGATGGGAACAGCCCTCTCGCTCAAAGGAAAGACGATCGCGGTCACGGGGGCCTCGGGCACCCTGGGACAAGCCTTGCTCCAAGCCCTACACCAGGAAGGGGCAAAGGTGGTTGCCCTGACGTCGCGCACGGGGGCTCCCTTAACGGTGCAATCGACGGTGCAAACCACGGGGGAAGCTGGCCCCAATGCCCAGGAAATCCCGACGCTGACGTGGCAGGTGGGCCAGGAGGCGGACTTGGCGGAAACCCTGGCTGGTGTGGATATTCTGGTGCTGAATCACGGCATCAATGTCTATGGCGATCGATCGCCCGCCGCGATCGACAAGTCCTATCAAATCAATGCCTTTTCCCAGGTGCGGTTGCTGGATGTATTTTTGGGTACGGTCCAAACCAATGCTCAAATTGCGCGGAAGGAAGTGTGGGTCAACACCTCTGAAGCGGAGGTGAACCCAGCCTTGAGCCCCCTCTACGAGCTGAGTAAGCGTACCCTGGGTGACCTGGTGACCCTGCGACGGCTGGACTCGCCCTGTGTGATTCGGAAGCTGATCCTGGGGCCATTCCGCAGTGATCTCAATCCCGTGGGGGTGATGTCGGGCCGCTGGGTGGCCCGTCAGATTGTCAGTTTGGCGAAGCGTGATACCCGCAATATTATTGTCACCATCAATCCGCTCACCTATCTCCTGTTCCCGCTGAAGGAGTGGGGGGTGTCCTTATATTTCCGTCTTTTTACGCGCTAATCTTGACACCCTTCTCGATCGTTCTAGAGGGCACCTCGAAAAACTTAAATTTCGACCGCAGTGCCCAGGGCAGAATCAGGGTTAAGGCAGGTAGCGAGGCCGCCTGCCCCAATGAATTGAGGTGTTCTAGACCGGTTCTCCGCGACTTTTCGAGGGGGGCTAGGGCCTCGGTCCGATGCCAGAGTTGTCAATTCAACAGGTCAATGCTAAAGTCGGTCAGCTTTGGGCACCCAAATGGTCTGCGCCTTAGCCTGGAATGCCGTCCCGGTCAACACTTCCGGGGACTTTCCACCCCTGACGGTAACCCAACGGACTTCCTCGCTGCCGACCCCTCGGGTGTCATCGCCAGCCCTAGCGCCGTACTTTTCTGGGTCTTCCGACATCCCACGACGAGACGACTCACTCCCTGTACTCATGACCCCTGTGCCTCTTCCGCACTCCTCCCCACAATCGACGGTCCCTTCCGGTCGCTCGGAGTATCTCAATGGGTCCAGTTCCGGGGCGGATCTGAGTCCAGTGGGGGTGTTGAAAGAGTTGGTGGCCCAGCTCGATCGTGAGCAAGATAAAACCCAGGATTTGCTCAGTTCCCTGAGCTTTGCCCTGCGCAGCTTTACCAATCTCAACCAATTTTTAGAACTGATTCCGCTGATGGCCAGTCGGGTCACCCAAGCGGATGGGGGGGCTTTGATTCTGGTGCGGCCCAACGGTCAGATGCGCTTGGAACGCTTTTATTGTTCCAATGAGCAGTACAGCCACACGATGCGACAGGTGCTGGAGCGGGCCATTCAGCAGTCCCCCGCCCAGTCTGGGTCTGCAGCCTCTGCCTCCACCGCTGGAGCCGGTGCCGTGGCCACGCCTTTGACCCCCCCGTTCGCGGGCCCGACGGGGGGCTATCCGACCCGTTACTCCACTGCGAACCCCACGGCGACGGGCCAGGCGACGATCGGAAATCTTTCCCCGGCTGTGGCGCCCGCGGAGGGGTCCCTGGCGGTGCTGGACGATCGGATTCTTCATCTCCTGGGAGTCTCGGATATTCAAGTGTTTGGGGTGGCCATTCTCAGTAAGAACAAGGAACAGGGCCGCCTTTATATCTTTAGCTACGATCCCAGCTACACCCTGACGGAAACCCGGCAAAAGCTGGTGCGGCTGGTGGCGGATCAAACGGCGGTGGCGATCGAAAATGATGCCCTGACCATTGAGCTGCGCCAGAAGGAGCGTCTCGATCGGGAATTGGAAATCGGGGCAGAAATCCAGCGCCAACTCCTGCCCCGTCACTGTCCCCAGGTGATGGGGGTGGATCTGGCGGCGCGCTGTCTCACGGCGAACCGGGTGGGGGGAGACTACTACGACTTCATCCCCATTCGCCATGGTCAAAGTGCGCCCCAAAGTGTGACCCGATCGCGGGGGGGGAATCCTTCGGATTGTTGGGGGATTGCGGTGGGTGATGTGATGGGGAAGGGGGTTCCCGCTGGGCTGATTATGACGATGTTGCGGGGGATGTTGCGGGCGGAGGTGCTCAATGGCCACTCTCCAGCGCGGATTCTCCAGCACCTGAACCACATCATGTATACCGATCTGGAAAACTCCAACCGGTTTGTGACCCTCTTTTACTCCGAGTACGATCCCCACACACGCCTCCTCTCCTACAGCAATGCCGCCCACAATCCGCCCCTCCTGTGGCAACGGTCCACGGGTAGTGTGCATCGGCTCGATGCCATGGGGATGTTGATTGGCTTGGATGTGGATAGTCAGTATGAAGATGCCAAGGTGCAACTCCATCCGGGGGATGTGGTGATTTACTACACCGATGGCTTTACGGATGCACCGGGGGCCGGGGGCGATCGCTACGATGAGGATCAGCTAATCCGGGCCTTGCGCTATGCCTGCGAGCACCATGCCGATCCCTGGGAGATCCTTGATTTCTTGTTTGATGCGATTCAGCGCTTTATGGGATCCGATCGGGCCAATGAGGACGATATGACTTTGGTGGTTTTGAAGGTTGCGGAATCCTAGGGATTTAGGGGAACCGATCCCGATCGATCCAGTTTTGGGTAAAGTTGACCGCAAGACCCTATTCCCCTTCACCATAACTTTGAGGAGTGAAACCCAATGTTAGCTTGGATAACCAGTAATCTAGAGGTCCTACCGACCACGTTTGCCCTGGGTCTTGGCCAGGTGCAACTGCTGGGGGACCTGCTGAGCACAGTGGGTGCTGACACGTTCCATCAGGTGGCGATCGATGGCTTGGTGTTGGCCCAAAATACGGATGCGGATCTCGTGGCCCAGGCCCAGGCGGCGTGGAAAACGTTCGTGGAAACGGGACAGATTTGGGCGTTTTTGATTGGGACGATTATTGGTTACACCTTTCGGGTTTTTACCACCTACGGTTAACGACTGGCTCAATGCACCCAAACTTGTGGGTACCTCGACTAATACAGATTCTCACCGCAGTACCCACGGCAGCATCAAGGTTGGGTTGCGCGGCTTCGCCGCGCAACCCAATTAATCGAGGTGCCCTTGTGGGGGATAGCTCATGCTGGAAGTCGGGTTGGGGTTGGATGGCAAGGCCGTCTAACCCAATGTATTGATGGGACCTACGGTGATTTCTGGGCCGGTCCTTCCCAAACGAGGGGGCGTACCGCCAATAAGCTCCCGAAAACCCCCACAATACTGCCAAAGCCGATCAACACGATCGGCAGCACAAAAAACTCAACCCAGCCAAGGCGCAGCCCTTGGGCGATGAACTGGAGGAGGTCCGGTTGTGGGCTGAGGGACTGGCCTAAAAACTGGCTGAGGCTTTGCTGAGCAGTGAGCAAAACACCCCAGGCAATGCCCCCCCCCACAGCCCCAAAGACCCAACCCTGGAGTAAAAACGGAAGGCAAATCCAGGCGGAGGTGGCCCCCACCAGTTGCATAATTTCGATTTCTCGCCGCTGGGCCAAAATGACCAGGCGAATTGTGGTGGTGATCACCGCCAGGGCCGTGAGGGTGAGCAGCGCGATCGTCCCCAATCCCAGTCCCCGGAGCCCTCGGTTCACCTGTTCTAACCGCTCCACCAGATCAGGACGATACTGGACCAAATCCACCCCACCCAGCGCTGCCAACGTGGGTACCAGGGTGGGGACAGTCTCGGGGGCGTTGGCTTTGATTCGCAGTTCATCCACTAGGGGATTGCCCTGGAACTGGGCCTCGATCGTGTCCAAGTCGGGTAAGTCCAACTCCGCACTGAGCCGCTCCCAGGCTTGGTCCTGGTTAATGACCTCCACCGTCTCTACCCCGGCCAAGGGCTGCACATAGCTCAGCAACGACTCACCGGATACACCGGGGCTGAGGAAGACGTTAATTTCAAGCTGGTTGCCGAACTGGCCGACGAGTCGATCCAGTTGCCAGCCCACCTGAAGACTGATGCCCAGGAGCAGGAGTAGGACCGTGATGGTACTGACTGCTGCACCATTCATCCAGCCCCCGCGCTGGAGACTGCGCCCGGTTTCCTGAAGGATATAGGTGAGGCGGTTTTTCATGGATGCGGTGACTGGGTTATGGCAACGAGTAGAGGGGTGAGACAGGCGCAAGAGGGGGTCGGGAGCGATCCGTGTGAAGCCCTGACCTAAAATCCCCTAGGGTTGGCCGAGGGGAGGAGCGGGTTGGGGTTGCTCAAAATCCCGAAGGCCGGTGTAGCCCGACGCATCCGCCAGCTCATCCAAGGTGCGGCGACCCGAGTAAAACTTACCGTCAATTTCCCAGGTGGGGTAGCCGGTGATTCCGGCCTCGCGGCACAGCTCCGGCTGGGGATTAAGACCATTGGCATCACATTCCACGTAGGGCACCAGTTTGATGGCTTCCTTGCCGAAGAGTTCCTTCTGTTCGTGGCAGTGGGGACACCAATAGGCACCGTACATCTTGGCATCAATCTGGCGCAGGTGGTCGGCCAGGGGGATGGCTCCGGCGGGTGAGGTGCTGACAACTGGGGGACCGGCTCCGGGTTGGTTGTCGCTAATGGGGGCATTGACCTGGGCATACAGGCCCAAAGCTCCCACCCCCGTGGCGATCGCCACCAGAGTTCCTGTAAAGAAAAGCTGGCCCACATCATCCCATTCCCGGCCAATGATGCTGAGAATGAAGAAGCTGAGGGAGAAGATGGCAGAGGTGACGCAATAAATACAAACGGCGTTGATCTCGAAGGCCAGCAGGTACATGAGATAAGCACTGAAGACCATCATGGCCGTGCCCCCCAGGAAGAGGAGTAGGCCGGTCCACTGCTCTAGGCGTAACCGCAGATCTTTCTTTTCCTCGGGGTTAATCAGGAGCGGAGCGGCGGCAAAGGCGCCCATACTGGCATAGCCCGCAAAGCCGAATATGGTCAGGGGCAGGCCGAAAACGGTGGCGTAGGGACTGGCTAGCACCTGCTGACACCCGGAGGTTGGACAGGCGACTTCGCCTTGGACAAGTTTTTCGTAGGTGAGATAGGCGGTTCCGATCGCGCCGATCGTGGCAATGATGATCATGATCGGACGGGACCAGCGCTGAATCCAGGGGACTTGACGTTTGCGAATCATCGGCTCTGTGTACGGTGGCTTTGTGGATTGTATAGCAACGAACTGGTGGGTTGAGATCGGGTGCGGCTGGAAATTCTCCGCTGGTATTTCTATGACTAGGACACCTCGATTAATACAAGGCACTTCGAAAAATTCAAATCTCGACCGCAGTGCCCACGGCAGAATCAGGGTTGTGGTGCGCGGCGAAGCCGCGCAACCCCATTAATCAAGGTG
>JAYKIB010000033.1:0-8481 GCA_035285005.1 Prochlorothrix sp. | reverse complement strand
TACATTTGCCAAGGGTTAACCTAGGGGCACCTCGATGAGTAGTGGCGTGCGGCTAGGAGTGGCGTGCGGTTAGGATTGGCGTGCGGTTAGGATTGGCGTGCGGTTAGGATTGGCGTGCGGTTAGGATTGGCGTGCGGCGAAGCCGCACGCCACTACCTTGATTCTGTCGTGGGTACTGCGGTGAGACTCTGTATTAATCGAGGTGCCCGGGAATCGGGCTGCTCCTATCCTGATAAGTGAGGCCCTACCGCCGCCTACGGCGGCGGGGCGGTACCGTTGCGAACAGGACCGTCCTTGGTTTTCGCAGCGGTTTACGCAGCACGGGCCAGATCCAGCTTGGTGAAATGCTTCACAAGCTTAATGAGCTGCATTTCGTAGTGATGCTCCTCGGTCTGCATCATGGTGGCATGGGCCAAATCGAGAACCCGGTTGAACTTGAGGTGCCACACCAGGGTTTGATGGTGGTTGAGACGCGCTAGAAACGGCTGCCCCAAACTGCTACCCACGGCCCGATCGCTTTCGCTCGTGACCAGCAGGGAAGGCGGGGCATGGCCCTGGGCGGACTGCCCCACCACCGTTTCGCCCAGTTCAAAAAAGAGATCTAAGCTCCGGCTACTGAAGCCGTTGTAGCAGGAGAGGGGGATCGATCGCCGAGGGGGGATCCAGTGGTAGTAGTCGCGATCGCGCTGGGCAAAGAGTTCAATACTGGCGCGGCTATCGGCCCAGTAGGGCGCAAGCAGTAGGGTGCGATCGATCTGACTGGGATAGGCCAGACTGAGCCATGCCGCTAGGGTTGCGCCGCCCCCAATCCCCCCCACCATCAGGGTTCGCCCCAGCACGCGGGATCGCTTGAGCCAGCGCACGGCAAAATCTTGGTAGTCCCCGAGGGAATGGGGCAGGGGCGGCGGGTTCTCTTCGCTCCACCGACCCGCAAGGCCGTGGCCCGGTAGCAAAGGCACAAGGATGTTGTAGCCATCCTGGAAGAGGGTGTGGGCGAGGCGGGCGAATTGGTAGGGACCGGCGGTGAAGCCGTGGAAGAGGAGCAAGACTTTAGGGCTGGGGCGACTGTGTAAAAAAAAGAGCGATCGGCTCTGTTCATTGCGAATCGGCAACTCAGTTTCCCGCAGACGGGCCTCGTCTAAGAGGGCTTGGGTGATTTGGGCGTAGTCAAATTTCATGGCGGGTGGGGCGATCGAGCAGACGCAGAGATGGCGGTGATCAGCGGTGATGAGTTGTGATGAGGCACAGGGATCAAGATGTGCTCCGTCTTTGCTGGAATATCAGCTTCACTGAGGCGTTAACCGCTACAGAGCCGCTATGCCGCTATGGATATGGCACACAAATTCAAGTTTTTCGAGGTGCCCCGTGGCGGGTCTTTATGGTATTTCCCCACCCCGATGGAGAAAGCAGGATAGCTGCCACAAATTTTCAGGATTTGCCCAAGGGCTCCCGGGGGCGGCTAGGTTCTGGACCGCAGTTCTGTTTCAGCCTGATCCGCCTCTACGGTCTCGATCGCCTTCCCAGCTGCCGTCGCTTCCCTGGCCGCCAGGATCGATCGCTGCCGACTGTGGGCCACCTGCCAACTGAGCAAAATCACCGGTAACAGTCCCACCAGCACGATCGTCAAGGCCGGAGCCGCCGCCCGATCGGGTAATTCATCCGCCGCATAGCGAAACGCCCGCACCGCCAGGGTATCAAAGTTAAAGGGACGCATGACCAGGGTGGCCGGGAGTTCTTTCATCACATCCACAAACACCAACATAATCCCCGTCAGCAATCCTCCGCGCAACAGGGGAAAGTGAATTCTCCAGAGGGTGCCTAGGGGGGTTTGGCCCAAACTGCGGGCCGCATCATCGAGGCTGGGGGAAATGCGGGTCAGGCTAGAGTCCACCGTATTGAAGGCGACGGCCAGAAACCGGACTAAATAGGCCAAAATCAAGGCAAAAATGCCCCCGCTTAGCACCAAGCCCGGTTGCCAGCCCCAGTTGCTAAGCAGCTGATTCAGTCCGCGATCGGCGGCCCCCAGGGGCATCAGCAGCCCCACCGCAATCACCGCACCGGGCACCGCATAGCCCATGGCCGCCAGCCGGACCCCTCCCTTAACCACGGGTCCGGGACTGAGCCGCTGCCCGTAGGCCATGACTAGGGCCAGCCCTACCCCCAGCACCGCCGTCACACTGGCCAAAATCAGGCTATGGCGCGTTAAGGCCCAATAGGTTTTGTCGAAGCTTTTTTCCACGTTGGCGAGGGTCATTTGCACCAACAGACCTCCGGGTAGAAGGAGTCCCAGGAATACCGGCAGAAAACAGGCCAGACCGGCGGCGATCGATCGTAGGCCCCGGAGGGGGTAACCGGTTACGCCTTCGGAGGCTTTGCTTTGGTAGTAGCGGGCCTGCCGCCGAAACCATTGCTCCAGGACCACTAACATCAAAATAAAGACCAGCAGCACCGCCGAAAGTTGGGCCGCGCCCTGGCGTTCCCCGATGCCGAACCAGGTGCGATAAATCCCGGTGGTAAAGGTATCGACCCCAAAGAATTTGACGGTGCCGTAGTCGTTGAGGGTTTCCATCAGGGCCAGGGCAAGACCCGCCATGATGCTGGGGCGGGCAAGGGGTAACGCCACCAGCCAGAAGCTGCGCCAGGGACCGCACCCCAGGTTACGGCTGGCTTCCAGGGTCCGGCGGCTTTGTTCGAGAAAGGCGATCCGCGCTAGGAGGTAGACATAGGGATAGAGAGTGAGGCTAAACATGGCGATCGCGCCGCCGAGGGATCGCACGGGCGGGAACCAATAGTCATTCAGGCTCTGCCAGCCAAACCACTGGCGCAGGGTCATTTGGACGGGGCCGTAGTATTCCAAGAAGTCGGTATACACATAGGCGAGGATATAGGCCGGTGCTGCCAGGGGGAGCAGCAAGGCCCACTCAAAGATCCAACGCCCGGGGAACTGGCAAAGGGTGACGAGCCATGCGGTCCCCACCCCCAGAACCAAAACGCCGACACTGACCCCCAAGGAGAGTCCTAGGGAGTTGAGGAGATAGCGGGGTAGGACGGTGGTGGCGAGGTGACCCCAGATATCGCCCTGGTTCGTGAAAACACTACTGATCACCACGAAAATCGGCAGGGTAATCAGGAGGGCAATGGCTCCCACGGCGATCGCCCAGACATTGGTGCGTCTCCGGGGAGAGGCGATCGAGGTGTGGCGATCGGGGGTCCCGCTGGGGGGCTCGGGGGAGGGGGTGAGGGGAGCGGTGAATTTGGGGAACCAGTCAGGTAACGGCACAGCTAAGGGGGCGATGAGGTGGGTAGTGGAGAGCTGGGAAGTGAGGAGTGGGGAGGCTGATAGGGGTGCGGTTTTCGCGCCCAAGGCAGTATTTTCTGTCAGTCAACTCGGTGGGGAAGTGTTCTACTCTTGCGATCGGGCTTGGGTTTCAAATCCTACCCCGATCCCCGATCGCCGATCCACGATCCCCTTCCAACTGGGTGGCTGTCCGATGGGTGAGACTGGGATCAGAGGATGTTGAGAAACTGCGGCCAAGGGCACCGCGATGGATTCATCGCGGTAACCGGATGTTAAGATTCTTTAAGGAGTTTTTAAGAAACGCGATCGTTATATCCCGCCCCTTACCCTGAACATTGTCCTGGTGATATCCCATGCAATTAACCTACTTTGGCTCAAATAGCTGGTTTCTAGAGGTTGGCAGAGTTCGGATCCTTTTGGACCCCTGGCTTGTGGATAGCCTAACCTTTGGGGGACAACGCTGGTTTTTTGAAGCGGTCAATAACTACAAGGCTTCCACCCCCAAGCGGGTGGACTTAATTTTGCTCTCCCAAGGCTTACCGGACCATGCGCACCGGCCCACCCTGGAGCAACTCGATCGGGCGATCCCGGTGGTGGGATCCGTGAGTGCGGCGAAGGTGGCGACGGAACTGGGCTACTTGGAGGTCACAGCTCTGAAGCCGGGGGAAATGGTGGACTTTGGCAATCGTCTCCAAATCCGCGCTTTGGCAGGTGCACCGGTGCCCCAGGTGGAAAATGGCTATTTGCTGACCCAATTACGGGACGATCGCAAGCTGTACTACGAACCCCATGGTTATGTGGATCCGGTCCTGGCGGATTTGGGGCCGATCGATGTGGTGATGAGTCCATTGATGGATATGATGTTGCCCCTGTCGATTCCGGTGATCCAGGGCAAGAAAACGGCCTTCGGCCTAGTGGAGCAATTGCAGCCTCGGTACTTTTTCTCGACGGCAGCGGGGGGAGATGTCAGCTTTAGCGGCGTGCTGAACCGGATGTTGAAAAATGACGGGACAAAGGAGGAGCTAGAGGCTCAAGTGGCGGCAGGGGGCTATGCCACGGAGGTGATTGATGCGGTGCCGGGTCAACCCTATCGTTTGGATTTCAAGTCTGCGACATCTGAGGGAACGGGGACAACGGGACCCTTGGCGACGTTGAATCAGTGGGTCGATCGGGCCAAAACGGCATCCGGTGATCTGATTAATACGGCGGGTCAGTCCCTGGGCTTGGCGACCAAGTCCTGAGGGAGTCCGTCGTGACAAGGGCACCTCGATTAATACAGATTTTCACCGCAGTACCCACGGCAGAATTAGGGTTGGGTTGGGCGGCTTCGCCGCCCAACCCAATTAATCAAGGTGCCTACAATTCACAATGTCCCGAAGGACGGGCAAAAACGCCTCTAGGCTCGGCAAGGTCAGGGTGGGGGAGTGCTCATGGGGCTCGCTGCCATGGAAGCCCCCGGGAATATAAACCGTGTGGAACCCCGCCTGCTGACTGGGCCAGATATCTCGATGGTAGGAGTCGCCCACCATCCAACAAGAATCCGTGGGCCTGGTCTGGTACTGGGCGCGGATCGATCGAAACAGGTCCGGGGTTTTGACCTGGCCGAGGATCCGGTGGGGGAACGCGGACAGGAAGTGATGGTAAGCCAGGATCGTCTCGATGCGATCGATCTGGCCCTCGGAGATCAGTAGCACCACCACATCGGGTCGCTCCATGGACCAGGTTTGGAGCTGCTGGACTAGGGTTGCCGCGCCGGGAAGTAGGGTGGGGGTTTGGTTGAGGGACTGAAGGAATCGATCGTGGGCGGCATTGACCAAGGGCAAAAGGGCGGGGGGAGGCTCGTGGTTGAGGGCTTCTAGGATGCTGTCACGATCGCTCAGATGCTGGCTGTAATACAGGGTCAGCGCCACGGCCAGGGTCCGGAAGTTGTACTCATTCCGCTGCAGGTAATGGGAGATTTCCTGGTCTAGGTGGCGTAAGTGCTCTAGTTCCTGGACAGGATCATCCAGAAGGTCTGCTGTTGCCAAACTTTGAAGCAAAGCGAGTTGTGCTGCCTTAAAGCGGGCATTGGTATCCCACAGCGTATTGTCCGCATCCACACCGAGTAGTAGGGGCATTTTTTCTGATTCTCCTCAGCGTGTAACAGGCACCTCGAAAAATTTACACTGCCACCGTAGTGCCTACGGCAGGAGCAGGGTTGGTTTGGGCAGCTTCGCCGCCCAAACCAATGTATCAAGGTGCCCACGGCAGAACGAGGGGGTGCATCCCGTTTTGGAAGTCCTCACCCTAAATCCCTCCGGGGGCTGACTGCATCTTCAAAACATCGGTTCATTGCCGGACACCATCGCCTCAAGTTCGGCCTCATTGAGAATCGTAATACCCAGATCCTGGGCCTTGGTGAGTTTGGAACCAGCGGCTTCGCCGGCGAGCAGGTAGTCCGTTTTTTTGCTCACCGAACCCGTCACCTTGCCACCCGCCTGCTGAATCAGGGCCTTGGCCCGATCGCGGCTGAGGTTGGGAAGAGTCCCAGTAATCACAAAGGTTTTACCGGCGAGGGGCTGCAGGGTCGGAGTGGAGGTTATGTTTGCGGGATTTGTGGCGGGATTTGTGGCGGGATCTGGAAGAGCCTGGGCCAGGGAGAGACCCGCGTGGGTGAGCCGATCGATCAGGGCCTGATGGCTGGGCACCTGGAACCAGCGGTGAACAGCCTGGGCGATTTCCTCCCCAATACCGTACAGTTCCGCAATCGCTTCAGCATTTGCCTCCTGGAGCGCTACCACACTGGGAAAGTGCTGGGCCAGAACCTGGGCATTGACACTCCCCACATGACGAATCCCTAAGCCGTAGAGGACCCGATCCCAGGGGCGTTGCTTCGAGCTTTCGATCGCCTCTAGCAAGTTTTGAGCTGATTTTGGACCCATGCGCTCCAGTTGGATTAAATCTGCCTCTTGCAAGCTGTATAGATCCGCGATCGATCGGACCACCGCCTTACTGACCAACTGTTCCACCAGCTTTTTGCCCATGCCATCAATATCCAGGGCATCCCGACCCACCCAATGCAACAACGCCCCCCGCAGAACCGCCGGACAGGCAGCATTGACACAGCGGGTTGCGGCCTCATCCTCACTTTGGGCCACCGCCTCCCCACATTCCGGACAGTGGGTACACATGGCCACTTTTTCGGTCCCCATCTGCCGTAACTCCGGCAAAACCTTAACAACTTCGGGGATGATTTCCCCAGCCTTGCGGACAATCACCGTATCTCCCAGGTGCAAATCCAGTTCCCCAATGCGATCGCGGTTGTGTAAGGTGGCGCGGGCGACGGTGGTGCCCGCCAACTGGACCGGCTCCAGCTCTGCAACTGGCGTAATGGCACCGGTGCGACCCACCTGAAAGGTGACCGCTTTGAGGCGGGTGGGTACCTCTTCCGCCGGATACTTGAGGGCGATCGCCCAGCGGGGAAACTTTTGGGTAAAGCCTAGGGCCTCTTGCAGGGGTTTGGAGTCCAGCTTGACCACCACACCATCGGTCATATAGGGCAACTGATGTCGTTTCTGGTCCCACGCCTGGAAAAATCCCTGTACGGCAGCCAAATCCGCCACCGATTCCCGGTTGGGATTGACGCGGAATCCCATCTGCTGGAGTGCTGCGAGACTATCGGTTTGGCTCTGAATCTTGCCTAAATCGGTCGCACTCAGGTCCGTCCCCTCGGGAAACTGGAGAGTATAGGCAAAAAAATCCAGTTTACGCTGCGCCACAATGCGAGAGTCCAACTGACGCAGGGTCCCAGCCGCAGCATTACGCGGATTAGCAAACGGAGGTTCCCCCGCCTTGATCCGCTCCTGGTTGATGGCCGCAAAGGTGTCGAGGGGGAGAAATGCCTCGCCGCGCACTTCAACCCGGGCCGGGGGATTAGCCAAATTTAAGCGCAGCGGGATCGATCGAATCGTTCTTACATTTTGGGTAATTTCCTCGCCCCAGGTCCCATCTCCCCGCGTGGCTCCCCGCACCAGCACACCCGCTTCGTAGGTCAGGGCTAGGGCTGAGCCGTCAATTTTGAGTTCACACACATAGCCGGAAACCGGCGGATCCACATCCAGGTACTGACTGGCCCAATACCGTCGCCAGCGATCGTCCCAAGCTTTTAACTCCCCAGAATCAAAGGCATTCTCAAGACTATAAAGGGAGATCCGGTGCTTTACGGACTGAAATCCCTCGGCAGGTCGCTCACCCACGCGCTGGGTCGGACTATCGGGGCTAATGAGATGGGGGTGAGCTTGTTCCAGGTCTTGCAGCTCTCGGTAGAGTCGATCGTAAACCGAGTCCTCTAGGATTGGGTCGTCGAGGGCATAGTAGGCGTAGCTCGCTTGCTGGAGAAGGTGGCACAATTCCCGGACGCGATCGGCGATGGGGTCGGTGGCGGTTAGACTTGCACCGAAGTCTAGCCCCATTTGCTCCGGTATCACTGGCTCCTGTGCGGTTTGATCCGACTTCTGCCCCGGGTTCTGACCTGCTGCCATTACACTACGTTCTCCTCGTGCATTCTCCTACTACCGTCTCCTAATGTATTTTCCTGACGTTAAGACTGGGGTACCTGAATGAACGGGCCTGGGCTTCGACTCCGCGCAGCCCACACCCTCAATTTTGCCTGGGCTACTCCCCACACTTTGGCTTCAGCCAGGTATGGGCACCTCGATTAATTGGGCTGTGCGGCGAAGCCGCACAACCTAACCCTTATTCTTCCGTGGGTCACGGGGCAAGAGCTTCGATTTTTCGAGGTGCCCGTACCTGATTGGGCACCTCGATTAATTGGTTTGGGCGGCGAAGCCGCCCAAACCAACCCCCATTCTTCCGTGAATCATGGGAGGAAAGTTTGAATTTTTCGAGGTGCCCGATGATTTGTTTTAGCGATCGGCTTTGGCTTGATTTGATTGAGGTTGACTCGATTTTGGTCGATCGGCTTTAGCTCGCCCTGATTTCGAACGCCCTGATTTCGATCGACCCGAACCAGGGGGGGTGCGATGGGCACCAAAGTACTTTTCACTGCGATAGCGTAGCCAAACCCGTAAAACCTGGGGGATTTGCTCTTTCTGGTCCTTACTGAGTTGGTTATAGAGCGCTAGCGCCTTTTCGCGCTCCTGACGACAGGCTCGGTTATTATGGGCATCCCAGTAGGAACGGGC